>CAYSDO010000068.1:0-14483 GCA_964429665.1 uncultured Bifidobacterium sp. | reverse complement strand
TCGACGCGACGGCGCTGTTGCCGATGTTGGCGTTGATCTTCACGAGGAAGTTGCGCCCGATGATCATCGGCTCGGACTCGGGGTGATTGATGTTGTTCGGGATGATGGCGCGGCCGGCGGCGACTTCGGAGCGGACGAACTCGGGCGTGATCTGCGCGGGGATGCGTTGGGGAAAACGATTGAAAATGCTGGGCGTGTAAGGGCTCTGGCCGAGCTGCGATGAACCGGCGTGCTGTTTGTTGAGGTCGTTGCGACCGATGTCCTTCGACATCTCGGCGATCTTCGCGCGGCCCATGTTTTCGCGGATCGCGATGAACTCCATCTCCGGCGTGATGATGCCAGCGCGGGCGTAGGCGAGCTGCGTGACGACCTTGCCGGCCTTCGCGCGGAGCGGACGACGGCGTTGCGACGTGAGCCCGGGAAATTCCACGAGGCGATTCTTCTCCGCCTTGCTCGCATATTCGGCGTGTTTGCCGGAGAGGTAGCCGTTGTCCTGCGGCTTCACTTCACGACCATCAATCTCCTCGACGTCGCCGCGTTCGCGAATCCACTTGGCGCGCAGCGCGGGCAGCCCCTGCTCCGACGTGCCGGTGAACGCGGGATCGCCCCACGGCCCGGAGCAGTCATAGACCCGCACGGGATCATTCGGCGTGACCGCGCCGGTGTAAGACTTCGTCGGCGTGACCTCGATCTCGCGCATCGGCACGTGGACGTCGGAGTGCAGCGTGCCCTCGACGTAAATCTTTTTGCTGGCGGGGAGTTGTTCGCTGCTATGCGGTTCGAATGACTTTTTCGGATCGGCGATCATAAACTTTATTCTTGGTGGAACGGGGGAAACCTCGGAAGACTGGTGGCCGTGCATAAAGCACTCCCTTCGTCGGCATTACCCGTATCAGGTTCAAAGGGTCGGCAACGCTCCCGCGCGCCCTCTCAGCCTTTGACCTACTGACTTCTAATCAGAAGGTCTGGTTGGCTCCCCATCTGGTGCGAGGCTAGGCCGATTGCCGGGAAGGGTCAAGCGTGCTGGCTTGTAGATTTGGGAGGATGAAAACCCTGCATTACGAGGCTGAGTAGGTCAGCGCTCAGTGCGAGATGTGGTCCTTGGATTGCGCAGGTAATAAAATCTGCCGTCCTCCGCGCCACCGAGGAAATCAGGAACGCCATCGCCGTTGAAGTCCACAGTAGTTGGGCTGACATCATGTCCTTCGATGCTCTCTTGAACCAGCAGGCCTTCGTCCTTAAAGAAAAACTGCCCGGAGCGTGCCTCCGATTGCCGGATGAAATTTGCGTTGGCAGAGTTGACCAAAAAATCAGGGAGGCCATCTCCATCCCAATCAACAGTGCATAGTTTGCGGCGGCCACTCTTACCAGCGATTCCGTTGTTCAGCCTGATGAGTCCAGCTGACTTTTCCACGAGCGTGTGTCGGCTGTCCGTTACCGAAAAATTCTCGCCTCTAAAGATTCGCTTCGGATGCCGCAACACGAGCCGGTCACCATCTCGCGCCCGTTCAAACAAGACGAGATAACCCTCTTGATCAAGCATGATCAGGTCAACCAGTCCGTCTTTGTTCCAATCCACAGCCACCGGAGTGGTCCGCCATTGTGTGAGAAGTTCTTTTCCAACAGGTTTCAGCCAACCGTAATTGAGCCGGGCTTGCGATCCTTGCCACTCGACCTCGATGGGTTTGGCTGCCAACAACTCTGGCTTTGTGCGTGAGCCGATATTGCGAAACCACTTTATCCTGCCCCAGATGGAATTCACCACGAGGTCAGGCAGCCCGTCGTTATCCCAGTCTGCAATACTTAGCGTTGTGTAGCCCCACTTGGCTTCGCATGGTCCTTGGATGCTACCGTTTGGCCCAGCCATGATGCGGATGATTTTTCCGTCTGCCTTCAGGAATTGTGGGGCGTTCCATCTCGGACTTTCCAATCGCGGGCCGCTGAGATTCTCGAAGAAAACGATGTAGCCCGCCGTGTTGCCGCTAATGATGTCAATGTCGCCATCCCCATCCCAATCAAACCCCACCGGCGTGGCCAACGCACCACATTTTAAATCCTCGGCTTCCTGCTGAAAGTATTTCGGCGGGAGGAATTGTGGTGTGTGGTCGCCGCGCAATTTTCCCGTATTTTCAATGAATGCGACACGACCATCCTCATCACCGACGATCAAGTCCACGTCGCGGTCCCCGTCCCAGTCGATTGCCGTTGGGGTGATCATCTGAAGATCCATTGCCAAAGGCCTGCCATCTGGCGTGACAAGCCGTCGCCCCGCGGAATACTTCGGGGCTTTGCGCGTGCCGATGTTCTCGAAATAGGTGAACCCATCCAGAAACTCACCGCAAAGCAGGTCCAGGTCTCCATCGCCGTCGAAGTCGGCAAAGTTTGGTGAGGGCCATCCGAATACTTCAGCAGGCTTGTCGCCTGCCATTATTTTTGTTGGCGTCTCGTAGGTTGGGGCTGCTGTTGAACCATTGTTACGAATGAAATAGACAAATCCTCGGAGTGGGCCGTTTGTCCATGTGCCATTTGGATTGTAAGCATTGTCCCAGCCGTAGTCGATCCAGTCATCAGCCCCAACGATCAAGTCCAGCACTCCATCCCCATCGTAATCAACAAAGCGCCACATGTTGCCACGCGTCTTGCGGGAAGTAACATTCTCGGGAAGCGGGAGCTTTTCAGGATTTGCCAGACCGGTTTTAAGAAAATCCGGGTAATTATTCCCAGGCGTAAGCACGCGCGGTTTGCCATCCACATGGCTGACTTCGACGTTCTGCAAGCCGACACTGATCCTGCGCCCTGGTTTGAAAACAGGGAGTTTGTTCTTTGCGGTATCCCCCATGGTATTCTCGAAGAAGTAAACTCCGTTGTACGGTTTATCCGGGCAGCTCACCACAAGATCGAGATCACCATCGCCATCAAAATCCATGGGCAAAGGCCATGCCCACAAGCCCACACCAAGGTCCACAGCCAGACCGGGATTGTTATACTTCAATCGCTCAAGCGAGGCGGCACTCGCGCTTCCACACATGAGCAACGCGAAAAGCCCGGTGGCAAGAGCCACCAAATGATTCGGTTTTGTGATAACCTTGCACATGTTTAAAGGCGTCGAGCCCATCAGTTTTCAGGTTCGCATTGCGGGCGAGCTAAGTACCTCCAATGCGCGGACTGTAGCGGCATTGCGATTCTCAAACCCCTGCTTCTCAAAGATTCGGGCGATATGAACTTTAACGGTATTCTCTGCGCAGCCTAAAATGGTTCCGATATCGCCGTTGGACTTGCCTTGAGCGATCCAAAGCAGCACTTCGGCTTCGCGAGGAGTGAGGCCAAGGGATTCCAGCGGTTTGGCGGATTCGAAGTTGGGTTTTAGTTCAACCTTCGCCATCGCCGCCTGCTCTTTTTCGTTGTGACGATCCAGGCGGGCATTGATGGCACTCAACACGTCTTCGGCGCTTGCGGGTTTGATGAGATAATCATCCGCACCGAGATTCATGCCGGTGCGCAAATCTTTCTTATCGCCCTTGGCGGTCAGGAAAATGAATGGGATCGAAACGGTCTTTTCATCCACCCGCAACGCCTCCAGCACGCCGTAGCCGTCGAGCTTGGGCATGGAGACATCGCAAAGGATGACGTCCGGGAGTTCTTTCCGCGCCAGTTCGACGCCGGCTTGTCCATTCGGCGCGGCGAGCGGTTTGAAGCCCTCCATCTCCAGCATCAGCACGAGATTGTCACGGGTCTCGGCTTCGTCTTCGATCACGAGGATTTTTTTCATAAATTACCTTTCGTCGCTTGCGCGGCAGTTTAGTTCCCGGATATCGGAATCGGCTCGGAAGATTTTCTCCAAGGCCATCGATAGGCGGCCCACATCCTGTGTCGTATCGATTTTCCTGAACCACTTGCGAATCACCGGTCGGTCCGGTTCGATAAAACAAAGAAACTCATCGGCGTCGCCGTTTTGATGGCCGCAACCGATGGCCAGTTCAAATGCTTCATTCCGCACCGGCACCCAATAACCCCAGTCTTCCGCGATGATTTCGTTCGTGGTAATTCCCGCCGCAGACAACTTCTCTTTGAGATACTCAGCGAGGCGCTTTCCCCACAGGCCGGGATTGATCTGTTCTTCTTCGCCTTCGTAAGGCGGGAACTTTCCGGAGCGAAATTCAAATTGAGTGATCAGCTTCATGGTTTGATTGCATTGTGAATAATGGTACGACAACCGTGAACGTTGCTCCCTTTCCTTCAACACTCTCGAACTTGATTTCACCGCCATGCAACTCCACGCAGCGTTGCACGATGAGCAGCCCCAGGCCCGTTCCAGGGATTTGTTCTACATTGCTGCCGCGATTAAAGGCCTGGAACAAACGTTTCTGGTCTGCGAGCGGAATTCCACAGCCCTGATCGATCACACGGCATACCGCACGTTCCCCGGAGCGGGCGACTTCAAATTGCACCACGTTGCCGGCGGGCGAGTATTTCACGGCATTGGAGAGCAGGTTGGTGAAGATATGGCGCAACAGACTTTCATCTCCGATGGCCACTTTGGGAATCTCTTGCACCCGGAGTTGAATCGGGCAGCGCTTTCCGGTGGCGGATTCGATCTCATCGCACAGTCGTAGGCAAAGCTGCCGCAATTCTAGCTCGACCGGCTTGAACGTCATCCGCTCCGTTTCCAACCGCCCAAGCACCAGCACTTCCTCCATCATGCCCGCCATGCGTCGGACCGACTTGTTGATCGTGCGCAGCAATTCGTCGCGCTTCTCCGGCGGCAATCGGTCGTGATAGCGTTGGAGATTGTCCGTCGAAGACATGATGATTTCCAGCGGCGTGCGGAACTCATGCGAAACGAGCGACACGAAGTTGCTCTTAAGCTCACTGAGTTCACGTTCGCGTTCCAGGCTCTTGCGAAGTTCGGCCTCGGCGGCTTTGCGCTCCGTGATGTCCACGCCGGCATTCAGAAAATGCAACACCCCGCCGATGAGTACGCGATATGACGAGATCAACACCGTGAGAATCGTGCCGTCCTGCGAACGCAGTCTAGCCTCGTAATCGAGCATGTATCCCTTTGCTTCGAGTTGTGCGCGATAATCCTGCAACTGCTCGGGCTCAACCCACGCGTAGAGATCCAGCGGCGTCTTTCCGATCACATCCTCCCGCGTCCGCCCCATCTTTTGCAGAAAGGCCTGGTTCACCTCCACGATGACGCCGTCCTCAGCGCGGATCAGACTTTGGATCGCCGGGCTTCGACGAAAGGCTGTGGCAAAGCGCTCTTCGCTTTCGCTTAATGCCGTCGTCCGTTCGCTCACCCGCCGTTCGAGCGAAACCTTTTCCGCCTGCAATTCAGCGTCGCGCTGGGCGATGCGTTCGGCCATTTCATTGAAGGCGCGGGCGAGTTCGCCAAGCTCATCCCCGCGTCCGACCGCTGCCCGCGCGGAGACATCGCCGTCACTCATCTGTTTCGTCGCCCGGATCAGTTCGATCAACGGCTGCGCAATCTGGCGTCGCAGAATCGTCGCCAGAAAAGCCAGCACGAGCGCCAGGGAAACCAGCCCGGACCACAACACCCATTGCGCCGACTGGAACGCCTGCTTTTGCAGCTGCTCGCGTGGCATGGTCGTCAGGAAAAACCAGTCCGGACCGGCGAGTCGCGCCACCGAGAAATAGCAGCCACTCCCGGCGTCGTAATCGGAAAAACTTCGTTCTGATCGCGCGGTCACGGCGCGAAACAGGCTGGCCAGTTCCGGCTCTCCGCAATTCTGCATCGCGAGCAAACCCTTGCTCGCGAGGATCTCCTTGAGCTTGGTCGGATGACCGACGATGCGTCCGTCCGCGCGAAAGATGACGTGTCGCGCCCCGGGCAGATCGCTGCGCGTGATCTCCTCCATCATGCGATTCACGTATTTGTCATGTCCGAGTGAGCCGAGGAATTGTCCGTCTTTGAAAATCGGCAGATACGCGGAGACAATCGGCACTTTGGTGGTTGGCTCTTCAATGACACCCGTCCAGGCGAATCGGTCTGTCGGCGGCTGCCTTGGCATGGCGAGGTCGAACCATTCCAGATTGGTGGCGTTATAGTCTGCGGGCGTGTCCCAAACCCATGCCGGAATTCTCGGATCGAAGCCGATGTTCAGCCAGCCGGGTGCGGCGGGCAGCACGAAATAGACGCTCGGAAATTCATCCGCCCAGCCGGGCAGCAATTCGTCGCAGATGTCCTGTGCGTCGAGCACCTGCGCCTTCAACTCCGGTGTCAACAAGGTGTCGCGCCGCGCCCACAACGTTGAAAACTTTCGGCCGTCGGAAAATTTCTCGTGACTGCGCCAAGAGCCATCGGGAAAAAGTTTGAATCGTTCGTTCCACCGCGTTGCCAAGTCGGCCGGCGGGGGTGCTTCGAGGCGTTTGAGAAACTGGCCGCGCACGAGGGCCAGATTCACTTCGACCTGGCGGAAACCGATCTCCTCCCGCCGCGTGCGTTCGCGCACGTAGGTTTCGAGGTGTTTCAAGTCCCGCTGCTTCGTGCTTTCAAAGACGAGCCCATACGTCACCGCCGTTGCGACAGCAATCACCGCCGCCGCCCCAACAGCGACGTGCAACAGGATGCGTTGTGGAATCGTCATTGGCGACGAATGTAACCGAGCAAATGAAGGGTAAAAGCGGAATCCATCGAAGTAATACTGAAGTATTATGGCTCGTTCTCCAAGCTTGGTGAAAGCTCAGCTTAATGAATGATGAGTCCAAGAAGACTGGCGATTCTGGCCATACCTCGGGGTGGCAAATCCTCCCGTCGTGGTCGGAGTGCGACCTGTTTTGCATCAACGGCTATTCGAGCGGTGCCGGGCAATCCTGTGGATGGCGCGGGCGGCTTCGAGAGACGAAACGTGATGATGCGAAAGCCAGATTGCTTTGCCCGCGCTGTGGCAACACAACGCTTCTCAGCATCCCGCTAAAGTCGCCCGACGCGCAGTGACAGCGGCCACGAAACCAGTCGCGGAGAATTCACATCGCCCCAAATTGCCAAGAGTTTATCCCCCAATCCAGGTAATGGATTCGTTCCATTGGCCTTGATGTAACGATTCGTAGCCGACCAGGTGCTGAAGTAGCCCAGCAATTGCTCCATCGTCCAACGCACCTCCATCTTGAAAACAGGCGCGGAAATCTCCTGAAAGGGAAACGGAATCGTGCGATAGCCTTCTTCCACCAACATACGTTCCGGCGGCCAAAACGGGCCGACGACGTTGGAATAGAAGTCTTGGACGATTTCATTCACCGCCTCACCCTCGACTTGATTCACGCCATAGGCCCACGCGGCCAACACCCCGCCTGGCTTCAGCACGCGGCGGACTTCTGCAAAAAACTTCTCGAAATTGAACCAGTGTAAAGCCTGCGCCACCGTGACGAGCTCGACCGACTGGTCCGGCAATCCGCTTTCCTCCGCCGTCGCTGCACAGAACTCAATCTTCGGGTTCGGTGTCGCGGATGCAATTTGCTCTTTGCTGGCGTCGGTGGCTGTGACCTTGGCGAAGCGCGCGGCGAGATCATGCGAAGCCTGGCCGTTGCCGCACGCGCAATCCCACACGGTGGCATTGGGTGAAACCAACGTTGCCAGATAATCAAAAAACGCCGCCGGATAGTGTGGACGAAAATCAGCATAGCGATTCGCCACGCCCGAAAAGTGGTCCTGGAATTTCTTTGTGCCCATGCTCGCGTTGTTTCCTGTCTTCAGGATACATCAACGGCTGCGCCGGCAACTAGCACCGAAGCACTATTGTTGGCTGTTCACCTCTCCACGATAGTCGCTGAACTATGATTAACTACATTTCATTTCGATTGCTTGAGCGAAAGGCGGCTCGCGTTGCACGTCCAGAACGGCAGGCCTGTGCCTTCTCCAGGACCAGAACGCGCCGTCTGCACATGTGCAAAGATCACATCGTCCAGATCAGTTCATTGGCCATGCCTAAACGAATCACCTGCCACTATGGAACGGTCTGGGTTTCCCAAGCGGGCAATACGAAGATTTTCGTTCTTAGCGCCGGAGATTCGCTCAAGCCGCTGCCCGATGGCCGGCTTACCATCCACGCCCTCGAATCAGCCTGCGTTGCGCAGACGCAGGAGGCTTCGTCTACTTCCGATGGGTTCGCCCGAATCCGCCCGAATCCGGCGTTGCAAGGTTCGTGACTCATTGCTCAAGCGTAATCCCGAAGTGCTATTCCGCTCTTCCGTTGGGTCCATTACAACTTCACCAGAACGAACTATGACGACGACAAAACAAATCAGCCTCGACGACTACTACGCGCCGGCGTTTCGTGTGCGAATCATCGATCCGAGCAAGTGCCCGGTCACCACCCGCCGCCCGCGCAGCGGCTACACTCCGCTATTTCGTACCACCCATCCCGAACCGTGGCGGCCCGGCAATTTTCACCAGGCTCGGCGGCGCAGTCGCTTCGCGGCGCCCAACCGGGGCTAATCCTGAAGCACTATTTTCAACAAACCAAAACCGAGATAAAACTCACATCATGCAAACACAATTCGTCAACCGAAACATAGACACTGAAAACACGACCTTCCTCACGCAGGAACAGACCACGCGTCTGCAACTCATTAAAATCCGCGCACGACGCAGGACGATCCGCGCCGCAATTCCGATTCGCAGCCGCGAAGAATGCCTGACCAAACAAGCCCGGCTTGCCGCCCTGCGCGAAGCCGAATTGAACGAATGGCTCGCCACTGGCGGCGATTTTCTCGACGCCATGCACCAACCGGCTGCCTGAACCCTCGCCCCTGAATCCTTAAACCTAAAACCTTATGTTAGACCTCGCTCTCAAAATGCTCCTCGGCGACCGCGCCAAATACATCATGCTCATCAGTGGCCTCACTTTCGCGTCGCTCCTGATGACCGAACAGGCTGGCATCTTCTGCGGCATCATGCAGTGGACCGGCTCAACCCTCGACAACGTTGGCGCGCCCATCTGGGTTGTTGATCCGATGGTCGAGCATGTAAACGACACCGAAGCCATGCGCGATACGGATGTGAGCCGCGTTCGCTCTGTCGAAGGCGTCGCGTGGGCCACGCCGTTTTATCAAGGCAATCTCCGCACCCGCATGCGCGACGGCTCGTTCAAATTCGTCACGCTCCTCGGCATTGATTCCACCACGTTCGCCGGTGCACCCCGGGAAATGGTTGCTGGCAGACTCGAGGATTTGCGTCTGCCGAATACCGTCATTATTGACGAATACGGCGTGAAAAAACTGAGTCGCAATCCCGCCAACCCCATCAAAGTCGGCGACGTGTTTGAGATCAACGACCGCGAAGCGCGCGTTGTCGGCATCTGCAAATCCAAGATGTCGTTCTCGGGCAATCCCTATTTCTTCACGACCTACGACCAGGCGATGCAATACGCACCGAGCATGCGCAAGATGCTTTCGTGTGTCCTTGCCGCGCCGCAACCTGGTGAGGATGCCGCCACGACTGCGCACCGAATCAGCGCCGCCACTGGACTCAAGGCCTACACCAAGAGCGAATTCTTCTGGTTGAGCATCTGGTGGTATATCAAGAACACTGGCATCCCTGTGGCGTTCGGCGCGACCGTGCTGCTCGGGTTCATCGTCGGGCTCGCCATCAGCAGCCAGACATTTTACTCCTTCGTCCTGGAAAACCTGCGCAACCTCGGCGCGCTCAAAGCCATGGGTGCATCTGACAAAATTCTCGCGCGCATGGTCATGTTGCAAACGCTCACCGTCGGTCTCATCGGCTACGGTTGCGGTGTCGGCCTCGCGACGTTGTTCGGCATGATCGTCATCAAGAAGGGCATGCCCCCGTTTTTCATGCCGTGGCAACTGCCGGTGATCACACTCGTCGCCATCCTTTTCATCTGCTGGCTCGCCGCCTCACTTGGCATCCGCAAGATCCGCAGCCTCGAACCAGCCGTCGTGTTCCGAGGTTGAACTGGAGCGCGGCTGTGTGCACAGCACCGGCCGCAGTACTTCGCTAACACGCAACACACATGACACGCCCGAACGTTCATTAAAACCCAGGCCTGCTGCGGCTGGTCTCCGACACAGCCGCGCTCCAAAACAAAATCGTCAACATGAAAACCATCGCCAAACATGTCACCATCGCTATTGCTGCGATGAGCCTCAGCATCGCGTCGGGCCTTTGCGGCTCGGCCAAGGTTTCCGGCCAGCGCGAAATCTCGGCCACGCCCACAAACAAACCGACCGTGATTTACATCGCCGACTTCGATCTCGACGCGGCAGACATCAAGGCCGAGAAAGGTCTGTTACCACCACCGCCAAAGTTACCCGGGCCGCTCGGCAATGCGTTACCCCCATTGCCGGGTGCGCCCAAAGACCCGCAGAAACTCGCGCGCGAACTCGTGGATGAAATGAGCGAATCACTTGTGAAAGACCTTACCAAAGCGGGACTCACCGCACGCCGGTTGCGAACCGGCGAACCTCTTCCCACCACCGGCTGGCTTGTGCGCGGCGTGTTCACCGAAGTGAACCAGGGCAATCAACTCAATCGCGCCGTCATCGGGTTTGGCGCGGGCAAGACAGACTTGCAGGTTGTCGTGGACATCGCTGACTTCGCGCACGGTGCGCCAAAGGATTTCTATGAACTAAGCACCACTGCTCGCAGCGGCAAGCTCCCCGGCGCTGGTCCGATGATAGTGTTGTGCCCTGCTGGTGCTGCCGCGCGTTTCGTGATCGCAGGCAAAGACCTGAACAAAAACGTCAAGCAGACCGCCACGCAGATCGCGACTGAAGTTGCCACCCGCGCGAAAGAGAATTCATGACAGCCGCTGAAAACATCGCTTTACCTGTTCCCGGAGTGTCCGGTGAGCGACCACGCCGTGTGCTCTCGATGTTTCCAAAGCTGTGGCACAACGACACCGTCACTTCTGGACTTGAGCCGGAACTCGAGCGCCAGACGCTGATCGGTGAACAACGGCGCATGGCCATCCTCGCGCCGATTCTCTCCGGCCTCAACGTGCTCGTTGCAATCTTTGGTGTGGTCGCCCATGCGCGCGGCGTGCTTCCGCCAGCTTGGGGCTGGATTCTGTTGGTTGGCTCAATCGCGTGCGGCTACGAATGGCTCGCCTGCCGCTATCTGACCCAGTGCGTCGTCCGCGGATTCAAGCCCGCGCACTTTCGCTTCTACCTCAACGCTCTCCTCGAACTTAGCGTGCCCGCCATCATGACGCTGGTCGCCGCCGCCTACACGAATCCGCTGAACGCCATCTCCGGTCCGGCCAGTTACATCTATTTCCTTTTCATCATCCTGTCCGCGCTGCGCCTCGATTTCTCGCTCTGCCTGTTCACCGGCGCAATCTCCGCACTCGCCTACGCGTTCACCGCGGCAATGCACTGGGACACGTTGGTAAAAACTTTTCCCGAGCCGGGACTCACGATGCAATTCAGCTTCTTCGTCCGCGCCCTCATCTTCTTGCTCGGCGGGCTGGTGGCGGGTCTGGTCAGCATGCGCATCCGGCGCTCACTGGTGGAAACCCTGCAAACCATGCGCGAGCGCGAACAGGTCGTCACGCTGTTCGGCCAGCATGTTTCGCCCAAAGTCGTGGACCGGCTGCTCACGCGGGCGCACGGCGACCACTCGGAGCTGCGGACCGTCTGCGTGCTAGTGCTCGACATCCGCAACTTCACCAGCTTCGCCGAGAAACGCTCACCCGCCGAAGTCGTCGCGCTGTTGAATACGCTCTGGACTTTCATGAACCGCGCTGTCAACGAACACCACGGCTTCATCAACAAATTTCTCGGCGACGGTTTTCTAGCCGTGTTCGGCGCGCCCATTCCGGGTGACAACGATTGCGCGAACGCACTGGCCGCCGCCCGCCGCATCCTGCGCGAACTGGATGAACTCGTGGCCACCGGCGCACTGCCGCCGGTCCAGGTCGGCCTCGCGATTCATGCCGGCGACGCCATCGTGGGCAACATCGGTTCGGCGGAACGCAAGGAATATACCGTCATCGGCGACGTGGTGAACGTGGCATTCCGGATGGAAGCGTTGAACAAGGATTTCGGTTCGCGTCTGCTCGTCTCCGAATGCGTACGCCGCGCCGTCGAATCCAACGCCGTCAAACCCGGCACAACCATCCAACTTCGCGGCCGAAATGAAACGATCGAAGTTCACTCGGTGGCGTAGCGCAGGCTGAAGTGGAATTCTTTTGAACAAACAGCGACCATCAAAACCATGAAACCAATCCAAGGCTACCATCTGATCAAACCGGAGAACCTTTCCTGGCAGACTGCCCGTATTATGAAGATCCCAAACGCGGATTTTCTAGAACGCACCGGCAGTGAAAATCTCAGCGCGCGACTCTGGCGGTATCCGGCCAAAAGCGCCGGCACGCTACACAAACACATCCGGCAGGAGGAATTTTATTTCGTGCTCGAAGGCACAGGCCGGATGCGCGTGGGCGACGAGACTTTGACCATCCCCAAACACGGTGGCGTGCTCGTCGGCCCGGACCAGTTGCGCCAGGTGTTCAACGACACAGACACGGAGGTGCTCTGGCTCATCGTGGGTGCGCCGGAAGAATTGGAACTGCTGCCGACGGCGAAAAGCAAACCCGACCTGTCACTCATCTACCCGACCGACCCAACGCAATTGCCCAAGGAACTCGCCGGTGTGCCATGGCCGCCAAAAGAATGATTGCAACAGCATAGTGAGCTAACACACAACAAATCTGGCTGCGAAGATAATGGTGCTAGCGAGTCGGCCGAGTTAGCCCGCAGTTCTCCCAGATGCGTTCGAAGAATGGCTTTAGGATTTCTCCAGCCGGCTTTTCGTACGACTCCACGCTGCCTGTCCAATGAACTGAATCGTGTAAGGAATTCCCTTCAATGTTGAAGCTATCAACAGTAATCGGGTAGCCCTTAATACCGACAAATCCCGCTTCGATCTGTAGGGGCGTCTGGAGATTCAAATGCTCACGAGCAAACTTTAGGTAGTTTGTAAGCGTGTTTCTGAAATACTTCTCTATAAATCCATTTGCAATATACGGACCGGGGTAGCCTTCAAAGCGATGCACTAGTCGCTCACTATTTACGCATTTTGCGTCCACACCCCAAATCTCACGGCTCAAAAAGAGTTGAGTAAAATTGTAGCATTTTCCGTTTAGTGGCTGTTCATACGCCAAAGCACCAAACACGTTGCGTTCGTATCCCCAACTGCTTACCTCACCAAATGGAGCAAGTGTTCCCTTTGTGGCGAGATCGCGAGCCTCAAGTTCAGACCTAATTGGTGTTACGGCTTGAGTGGGATACAGTCGCAAAAATGCTTTGGCTCCTTCCGGAACTCCAAAATCCCTGGTTCTGTCAGTAGCCAGTTCATCCGCCTTCTCAAAAAAGACAGCCGGGCTTTTTGATGCCTTTTGTGGCGTGAATTTTTCGACCAATTGTGGCTTTGAAGAATGCTGTCCCAAGATTAGTCCGACAGCCTCCACTAATATGCTAACTAGTTTCTCAAACTGTTCCTCTTTGTCAGAGCTCGACGCATCAGCGAGGCGGTAAGTGATCGGCCAACGAAGATGGCGCAAATCGAAAGGCAGCGATTCAGAATCAGGCTTACCGAATGCAGTGTTCATCACGCCAATCATCTTGCGGTGTGAATGGCAACGCAGGGCATAGCCATACTCGATCAGCACGTTTGGGTTAGGAAACTGCCGCGGTTTACCCGACGAGTTTTTCATCTCCCCTTTGGATTGTCCCACGAATGTGAGGTCTGCAACAAACACTGTGCACTCTTCAATTTTTTGAAGAATAGTTTCGGTGATTGGTGGAGAACCAGCGACTCCCTTGGTGTCTCTATCTAGTTCGATAGTTGCATCACGCAACGCGTTTTCGAGTGCCGCATCAGTATGAAGCCGCTTCAGTGCCTCATGCAACGCATTCTCAATGAACTTCCGATTGAGACTCGATGGAGAGTCGCTTTGCCAAGAATAGAAAACGGTTAATCGCTTTCCCATTGAGGTAGGTTAACTATTTTACACCCTCGCGTAAACCTCTGCGCCTCCGCGTCTCCGCGGTTAAACTTCGTTAAACCCCTGATTTTGTTGGGCAAATCCGCGTAATACCGAAGCGCTATTTTCGGTTCTGCCGACCTGCATTACAACTCTACGCGTAACGATTAACTGAAATTTGAACTATGAAAAATATCGCAGTCAAAACGAGCGGGGTGAACAAGGGATTTGGCACGGGCGAGGCCCGCACCGAGGTGCTCAAGAACGTGGATTTCGAGGCGCGCATGGGCGAGTTGCTCATGCTGGTCGGCCCGTCCGGATGCGGCAAAACGACGTTGCTCAGCGTCATCGCCGGCACGCTCGGAACGGATCGCGGCGAGGTCACAGTCTTCGATTCGCCGTTGCACCAGTTGGACAAAAAGTCGGTCACGGAGTTTCGCGCGGCAAACATCGGATTCATCTTCCAGCAATACAATCTGATCCCGACGTTGAATTGCATCGAGAACGTGAGCGTGC
>CAYSDO010000067.1:0-14543 GCA_964429665.1 uncultured Bifidobacterium sp. | reverse complement strand
AAACACACGAGCAACGCGATCAGCACGGGCACGGAGAACACGACGCCCGAATAAATGCCGAACGGTTTTAACGTCACGCAGACCAACACGAAGATCAGCGTCAGAGCGGAGAGCAGAATGGTGAGTGCAATTTCGTTCGGCGTCTTCTGGCGTTTCGCGCCTTCGACCATCGAGATCATGCGGTCGAGAAAGCCGTGGCCTTTTTCGGCGGTGACGCGGATGACGATGCGATCGCTGATGACGCGCGTGCCGCCGGTGACGGCGCTGCGGTCGCCGCCGCTCTCGCGGATGACAGGCGCGGATTCGCCGGTGATCGCGGCCTCGTCCACGCTGGCGATGCCTTCGATGACTTCGCCGTCGGCGGGGATCACGTCGTTCGCCTCGCAGACGACGAGGTCTTCTTTTTGCAATTCTGGCGCGGGGACTTTTTCCTCGCGACCACTCTTGAGGCGACGAGCCATCGTGTCTTTGCGGGCTTTGCGCAAACTGTCGGCCTGGGCTTTGCCGCGTCCTTCAGCGACGGCTTCGGCGAAGTTGGCGAACAGCACGGTGAACCAGAGCCACATGGCGAGTTGCAGGATGAATCTGCGTTCGCTCGCGGGCGCGGTGACGATGCCGACAGTGGTCAAGACCGCGCCGACGAGCGTAACGAACATGACGGGGTTCTTGATCATCAAGCGCGGGTTGAGCTTCACGAACGAGTCGCCCAGGGCCGGCCCGACGATGTTCCAGTCAAAGAGAGATGGAGCTTTGTGAGTCATAAAAGTTCGTGGTGTCAAAATAGATTTGTGGAACGCTCGCCCTCACCCCAGCTCTCTCCCCCGGGGAGAGGGGGAATCGCTTCCCGTCTCTCGGCGAAACGGAGCGCGGGGTTTGCCAGGCGTGTCGGCACAATTGTTTGTGCGGCATGGCTTGAAATGGCCTGTGAGTCGGCGCATAGTGTCGCCATGAAAACGGTCCCGCTGAGTGAAGCTCCCGCACGGCTCGACGAACTTTTTGACGATGCCCAGGCAGGTTCGCCGGTGCTCCTCGTGCAAGACGGACAGGTCGTCAAGCTGGAGCGCATCGAGCCGCCCGAGTTCGGGGGAGATGTGCGGGTGTTGGAAGGGATGCTGCTCGAAGCGGTGCGTGGTCCGCACGCCGACTGGACGCCGCAGGATTTGGAGGACATTGCGCGCCGCGTGAAGGAACGCCGGGGCAAATGAGTCTGCGGATTCAGCGCTCCGAATGGTTCCTGGGCGATCTGGAGCACTACGCCGCGTGGTATGACCGGGAGGCAAATTGGGAAGTGGCGGAGCGCTATCTGCAAGCGGTTGCCTTTACCATCGCGCAATTGGCCGAGATGCCAGGGATGGGACATCCCACTTTCTTTTCCGCCGCTGAATTGCGCGGGCTGCGCTGCTGGCCGGTCAGCAAACCATTTCAAAAACACCTGATCTTCTATCGGCACGATGCAACGACGCTTTACGTCGAACGCGCGGTTCACGGCGCGCGGGACTTGCCCAAGCGATTGACCGAGCCTTCTGGTTTGGGAAACGAGTGAGTTCATAACAAGGCACGATCCTTCAAAACAGTTTCCCCTGGAGCATCAGGAAGTGCTCGACGATTGGGCCGAGCGCGAGCACGGGGAGAAAGTTCAATGCGCCGACGAGCAGGATTGTGCCGAGCAGCAGGATGACGAACGTGGCGCCGTGGACCGGGAAAGTTCCTGCGCTCGGCGGCGAAATCTTTTTCCGCGCGAGCGAACCGGCCAGCGCCATAATCGGCACGATCATCAGGAAACGACCGATGAGCATCGCGAGACCAAGCGTGGTGTTGAACCACGGCGTGTCGGCGGTGAGGCCGGCGAAGGCGCTGCCGTTGTTACCCGTGGCGGAGCTGAAGGCGTAGAGCATTTCACTCAGGCCGTGCGGGCCGGTGTTGTTCAAGCCGGCCTTGCCCCAATCGCTCGCGGCGGCCCAGGCGGAGAAGCCGAGGATGGAGATGCACAACACGAGCAGCGAAAGCATCGCCATCTTCACGTCGAACGCGCCGATTTTTTTGCCGAGATATTCCGGTGTGCGTCCGACCATCAGGCCGGCGATGAACACCGCGAGGACGACGAACACGAGCATTCCGTAAAGTCCTGCGCCAACTCCGCCGAAAATGATTTCGCCGAGCTGGATGTTGAACAGCGGCACGAAACCACCGAGCGGTGTGAAAGAATCATGCATCGCGTTGACCGCGCCGCACGACGCGTCGGTGGTGATCGTGGCGAACAACGCGGAGTTGAAGATGCCGAAACGGACTTCTTTGCCCTCCATGTTGCCGTCGGCGGCAGCGACGCCGAGTTTCTGATGGATTGGATTGCCGACGGATTCAGCCCACCAGCAGAACAGCACGCCAGCCAAAAAGAGCGCAGTCATGGCGCTCCACACGGCCCAGCCGTGGCCTTGATTCTTCGTCATACGCCCGAGGTAATAAGTCAGGCCGCTGCCGATGCTGAAGACCGAGAGCATCTGAAGAAAGTTCGAGAGCGGCGTGGGATTCTCGAACGGATGCGCGGCGTTGGCATTGACGTAGCCGCCGCCGTTCGTGCCGAGCATTTTGATGGCGACTTGCGACGCCATCGGGCCTTGGACGATGAGTTGTTCGTCCACGGTCTGTTCTTCCATGACCGAGTTGCCGTCTTTGTCTACGATCGGCTGGCCTTTGTCGCCCAGCTTGGCCACGGAAATCTTGTACGGTTCAACGAGCTTGGCCTTCGTGTACGGCTTGAAGTTTTGAATCATGCCTTGCGACACGAGAAAGATCGCGAACACGAGGCAGAGCGGGAGCAGCAGGTAATAAGTGACGCGCACGAGATCCACCCAGAAGTTGCCGAGGGTGGCGGAGCGCGAGCCGTCCCGGCTCGCAGCGCTGGCTATGGGTGTTGGATCATTCGGAGTTGCTGGTGCTGGCGACGCGCTGCGGACGGGGACCGTCCGCGCTCCGGGGGATCGCGCCACACCGCGCACGAGCGCGGCGGCGAGGCCGATGCCGACGGCGGCGGAGGCGAAGTTGTGAATCGTCAGCGCGACCATCTGCGAGAGATACGACATGGTGGATTCGCCGCTGTAACTTTGCCAATTGGTATTCGTCGTGAAACTGACGGCAGTGTTGAACGCCAGGTCAGGCGAAAGCGGACCGAGATGTTGTGGATTGAGCGGGAGCTGATGTTGCAGTCGCAAAATCATGTAGGTGAACACGCAGCTCACGAAACTGAACAGCAGCACGGCGAAAGTGTATTCCTTCCAATCGTGTTCCTGCGTGGCGTCCACGCCGAGCAGGCGATACGTGATCCGCTCGCAAGGTTTCAGCACAGGATCTAGCCAGGTCTTGCCGTTGGCGTCGAGCACGCGCATTAGATAAAGGCCCATCGGTTTCGTGATCGCGGCAAGTGCGACGACGAAGAGGCCAAGTTGAATCCAACCAGAAGAGTTCATAGTGGCAGGTTAAAATCTTTCCGGGCGCACCATCGCGTAAAACAGATACGCGAACAGTCCGAGGGCAATCAGCCCGATGATGAGATTTTCCATAATGATCCTTCAGAGTCTTTCGCACCAGCCCGCGTAGCGTCCGCTGGCGACAAAAAGCAGAACAACAACAGCGAGGTAAATCAGATCGGTCATAATTGTTTCAATTGGTTTGTGACATTTCGTTTGTATTCACGGGAGGAACATGGATGCCGCTGGCCGCGCTGGGTAATCAAAAGACATCCCCAGCGCGTAAAGAAAATATAAACAGGAATGCAGCGGAATCAGGCGGGAGGTTTTGTGGCGACGAGCTTCGCCGTAAGAGTTTCTGGCTCGTCTGTGCCAAGAGCAAAGCGTTTGCCGCTGCGCAGTGTAACAGCGACGGCGTCGAAGCCAGAAACGTTGTAAAGCCAGCCAAATCGGCTGTAGTGGATACCCCAGCCTTCAAGAAAGTTTGTGCGCACAACTCGCGCGGTCGCGATGTCGGCGAGCGCGACGTGTTTGCGGATTAAACCCGGGCCGAAGCGCCAGCGCAGTTCGCCGTCGGCGATTTCAATCGTGAGCGTGCCGAACAACCAGACGCCGAACAAAAGCAGAGGTGCTGTGATAAAAAACTCATGTGCGACGAAAATGCCTAAGACCAGGAAGATGACGAACATGATCAACATCGTAACAATGATGACCGTTCCACGTTGGGTATGTTTGTAATTGTTCATGGGTAAAGTGTTTTGGGAGCGACGGTCCTTCAACCGCCGCTCCCGATTTTTTTACGCCGCTTTCTTCGTTTGTTCCTTCAGCATCACGCCGAGGAGACCGTCCACGAGACCGTTGCCGCCGGCTTGGGCGGTCACGGCGACGTCCGGGACGATTCGAACGTTCCGCTCGCCGATGATCTGCATCAGTTGCATGACGGCGTAGCTCTGCACGCCGATGGACTCTACGCCCGCGCGATAGGCCTGCGCCTTGGCATCGCCGGTGGCGCGAATGGCCTCGGCCTCACCAATGGCACGGAGGCGTGTGGATTCAGCTTCGCCCGTGGCTTGTTTGACGTTAGCATTTGCTTTGAGTTCGGCGATGTTCACACCTTGCTCCGCCCCGACTACCTGCTGCTGAATGTCGGCAAGCGATGTTTGCCTGACAAGCTGTTGTCGTTGTTCTTGTGCGGCGCGTTGCGTCTCGTAGGTCTTGCGTTGCTCTTCTGCGATCTTGCGATCCGTCTGCGTAGTCATCAATTCCACAGGCGGGTTGATGTCGCCAATGAGCGTGTCAATCGCCTGCACGTCATACGCACCGATGGCGGCGCGGATGTGTTCGGCGGCCTCGACCTGGCGATGACTGCGCGCGCTGAGGAAGTCGAGCACGGTGTAATCCTGGGCGGAGTTGCGGAAATAGTTTCCAACGATCGGTTGCAGGACGTGATCCACGAGGTTCTGCATCGAGCCGACCCGTGAAATCACCTTCGGCGCATCAAGAGCACCTACGTGGATGATTTGCGACACGTCGAGGTTGAATGCGAAACCATCCTTCGAGCGCACTGTGATTGAGGAGAGTTTCTCATCGAAATGGTGCGCTTCAGTGCGGTTTGCCCAGTTCAAAACGATGTTTGTCGTGGGGACGAGCTCAATCTTCATGACTCGTGTGTTGATCGGATGCTTACCCGGATAGAGAGGAGAGATCCACACCCCCTTATGGCCAACATTTACCAGGTCGCCGTGTTTAAACTCAGCACCGCTGACATCCATACGCGCGCGTCCGACAAAGGAGATGACCACGCCGACATGACCGATGGGGATTTGAACCATCGGCACTTGTTCCAAGTGGGCGAACCAAGGATTGAGATTCCAAGTGCCGGACAACAGCACCTGCTCCTGCAGACCGCGCGAACCACCGCCATCCAGAAAGGCTTGCGCGTTTTGAAAGTTCTCATGCCCCGCGATTGTTGGTCCAGCGATTTCGCCCGCATCGATGGGACGACCGTCAAGCGTGGTGAGAATGCCAACCTGATCTGAACGCACACGTTGGAGGATCAACTGATCCGCTGACATTCCGTGTTCTGCTGCAGTGGCTGCAGTGACAATATTGAACTGAGCTGTGTTGATCCGATATGTCCCTGCTGTAAGAATGCCCAGCTGGCGTCCTTTCTCTCCGCCATTGATTAGAAACTTCCGAGCATCTTGGAAATTATCGCAATCGACGACCTTGCCAAGAATGCGCTCGCTTGGGATCGAAGTTCCGTCTGCAGCCAGTACGAGTGCGATTTCACCCTGCGGCACAACTGTCACGGGCACCTTGATTACACGGTATTGCCAAGGCCAGTAGCCGAAGTGCAATCCAGGTGCGAGGGCGTCCGCCTGCAAACCTGCTTCGTTGGCGAGCGCAATGAGATGTCCGGGCGCAAGCGACCGCGCGCCGAAACGTTTCACCACGATGCCGACCTGCCGTTCGCGGATGAGCACGAAGCTGGAGAGCAGCACGAGCGCGGCGAAACCCAGCACCCACCAATACCACGCGACATGAAGACCCAGACTGAATTCACCGATAGCCAACAGGACGTTGTTCGTTGTCATAACCCATCTCCGATGTGGTCGCGTGTACGCACGGGTTATCGCCGTGCGCGAACGCGACGCATTTCTTTTCGGGGAGACCTTGGTTTCCCGCACACGCGGGAGCTAGAGGATCGCCCTTCCAATTGCCGACGAGGTTAGCTGACGGGCTGGGCCTTGAAAGTGGCCTGGAATTTCGTTACCGAAACTCCTGCGCCCCGTCCTCAAGCTGTCTTGAGGATTTTGGTTCCCCCGCATCCGGTCTCAGGAAGGAAGCCGGATTTAGGCTGCAACAAACCAACAGGAACACAAAACACGGGGCACGTCAAGCCGGTCACAGAACAGGATCAGGTTGGAAATGCCGAAGAAGGCTTAAATCGGATCGTTTTCATTCCCAAAATCCCGCTTGTCAGTCGGCGCAACTCTGGTATTGTTTGCGCCCTTTTATGAAAGCAGACATTCATCCGAAGTATGTGGACGCGGAGATCCGTTGCGCCTGCGGCAATGTGATCAAGACCCGTTCCACCAAGTCCACGATCATCGTCGGCATTTGCAACACGTGCCATCCGTTTTACACGGGCCAGCAGAAGTTCGTGGATACCGCAGGCCGCGTGGATAAATTCCAGCAGCGCGCTGCCAAGACAGCCGCCGCGCAGGTCGCTTTCGAGGCCACGAAGAAAAAAAAGAAGTAGGGATTTCCAGAACACCGCCCGCTCCACCGATTCGTCGGGGTGCGGGCGGTTTCTTTTTTTGAGGAGTGCCCGGTCGTGTGCGACGGAAGCGTCCGGCTTCGCACTTACGACATAAACCCAGACTCAGTTGATCAGGACAGAACTCGAAATGGATTTCCGCCCGCACATTGAAAAGTTTCGCCGCCGCCTTTCCGAGGTTGAAGCCTCGTTGAGCGATCCCAAGGCTTTCGATAACGCCCAGCGCGCGCAGGAACTTTCCAAGGAATACGCGCGGCTCAAGGAACTCGTCGCTGCGGGCGATGGTTTTTTGAAATCCCAGGCTGATCTTGCGGAGAACCGGGCGTTGATCCAGAGCGAGCCTGCGGAATCTGAAATGGCTTTGATGGCGAAGGAGGAAATTACGAGGCTGGAGGCGGTGGAGAGGAAGCTCGCGCTGCAATTGCAGTTTGGAATTGTACCACCCGATCCCACCGACTCGCGCGACACCATTGTGGAAATCCGCGCAGGTGCGGGCGGTTCGGAATCCGCGTTGTTTGCCGCTGATCTTTACCGGATGTACAACCGTTATGCTGAGGCGCGTGGGTGGCAGGTGGAGACGATGGATTCCAGTCCGTCGGATCTCGGTGGATTTCGCGAAATTATTTTTCAGATCAACGGGGAGGATGTGTACAAACGCCTAAAATATGAGAGCGGGGTGCATCGCGTCCAGCGCGTGCCCGCGACCGAAGCCCAAGGGCGCATCCACACCAGCACCGCCACGGTTGCCGTGTTGCCGGAAGCCGAAGAGGTGGATGTTGAGATCAAGCCTGACGAAATCGAAGTGAATGTTTGCCGCGCCTCGGGCAAGGGCGGGCAGGGAGTGAACACCACGGATTCAGCAGTGCAGATCATTCACAAGCCCACGGGCTTGATCGTGCGTTGCGCCGATGGGCGTTCGCAGATCAAGAACCGTGCCCAGGCCATGATCGTGTTGCGGACCCGCCTGCTCGAAGCCAAGATCGCCGCAGAAGACGCGAAGTATGCCGCACATCGGAAAAGCCAGGTCGGCACCGGCGAACGCAGTGAAAAGATTCGGACCTACAACTTTCCACAGAACCGCGTCACCGACCATCGCATCGAAGTCACGCTCTACAATCTGTCGAATGTCGTGAACGGTGATCTGGATGAATTGATCGTCCCGCTTATGACAAACGAGATGGAAGAGCGACTCGCTGCATTGAATACCTGACCATGAAACGGCTTTGCGTTTTCTGCGGCTCCAGCCACGGCAATTCACCAGCGTTCACGCACGCGGCACGCGAGCTTGGCGAAGCCGTTGCCGTGCGCGATGTCGAAATGGTTTTCGGCGGATCGCATGTTGGATTGATGGGTGTGGCGGCTGACGCGGCTCTCGCCCGTGGCGGGAAAGTCATAGGCGTATTGCCACGTTTCATGTCTGAAAAGGAACTAGCGCATCTGCGGCTCACACGGCTGCACCTTGTCGAGACGATGCATGAGCGCAAACAACTCATGGCGGAACTCTCGGAAGGATTCGTCGCATTGCCAGGCGGTTTTGGAACATTGGAGGAGATATTTGAAGCAATCACATGGTCACAATTGCATCTGCACAAATACCCATGCGCATTGCTGAACGTGGAAGGCTACTACGATTCGCTTGTGGAGTTTCTTCGTGGATCGGTGGCGAAAGGATTCGTGCGGCAGCAACAATTGGATTCATTGATCGTGGCGAAAACGTGCAATGAGTTGTTGGAGAAATGCGCCGCATTCAAACCTGACACCGTTGAGAAATGGATTCCAAAGAAAATGATTTGATGAATACATTCACACCCAAAGGACTTGTTTTTGATTGCGATGGAACGCTGGCGGATACCATGCCGCTGCACTGGCGTGCGTGGAGCATCATCACGCAACGCCACAGCCTGCACTTCACTGAGGACCGTTTTTACGCGCTCGGCGGCGTGCCGTCGCGCGATATCCTCAAGATGCTCGCGCAGGAGCAAGGCCGTTCGCTGGATCACATCGCCATCGCTCACGAGAAGGAGGAGTTGTATCTGCCATTGATGGCGGACGTGGAGCCAATTCACGCCGTTGTCGAAATCGCAAAACAACATCACGGCAAAATCCCGATGGCTGTGGCTTCGGGCGGAACGCAAAAGATCATTTGCCAGGTGCTGGAGAAGCTCGGCATCCGGCATCTGTTCGATGCCGTGGTGACGAGCGAGATGGTAAAAAATCAGAAGCCTGCGCCGGATATTTTCCTAGAAGCAGCGCGTCTGATTGGTGTGGATCCGGTTTTTTGTCGTGGCTACGAAGATACCGACCTCGGAATGGAGGCGATTCGCGCTGCGGGCATGGACGCGGTGGACGTGCGCAATTTGCACATTGAAATGACGAAACAGTGAGCGAATACCCGTGGTTGAAGATTTCACGGACACACGGCTTTGACCGTCGTTTCAAGATTGAATGAAGAAAACCCTCTTTTGAGCGTCCTAACATCGAGAGAAAAAGCTGGCAACCTTTCTGAGGTTGTCTGCATCATAAACGGCACAGTAACAAAAATAGAGACATCCATGAAACATCTGCACACAGCACTCATTGCAACGATGGCGATGATCGGCACAACCGCTCTTGCCATTGACGTCAGCAAACTGCCTCCTGCCTCCGCGCGAAAGGACATCACCTACGAGAAGGACATCAAACCAATTTTTGAGGCATCCTGCGTAAGGTGTCACGGTGGTGAGAAAAAGGCCAAAGGCGGTCTTCGCGTTGACAGCTTGGAAGCCTTGCTCAAAGGCGGCGAAGAAGGGAAAGTCATTGAAGCAGGAAACGCGGTGAAGAGCAGTCTGCTCGTCGCCGTGTCACAACTTGATCCTGAAATGTCAATGCCTCCAAAACCAAAGAAGCATCCAGCCGGCGGACAAAGTGGTTCTGGCAGTGGACCAGGTGGTCCGGGGAATCAGCCCCCTCCCAAACCACTCACTCCTGAGCAGGTGGGGTTGGTGCGCGCGTGGATTGATCAAGGCGCGAAGTAAAATGTAGGATTTTCAAGGAAAGCGGCGGCCTGTGGCCTGCCGCTTCTTTTGTTCTCCACCTTTTTGGCGAATAAATAGACGCTTCCTAGAAAGCGAAGAAAAGTGTTCGCCGTACCTCGCGAATCAGAAGGAGTAGCTGATTCCGACATTGACGGCGACCGTCTTGCTTAGATCAAGAACGGCTGTGCGGCTGTTTTCCCGATGAGAGTAGTTACCGACGTGCTGGAACTGCACGTTGCCAAATACTTCGTACGACTTGCTTATTTTGTAGCTGATACCGCCAGAAATATATCCGCCCACCTGCAGGCCATCGTGGTTGCCTCCCCCGGATAGGCTTGGAACGCCGGGCAACGCAACGCTGTCTCTGAAATTGAAATCACTGTTCACATAGGCGAGTGCCAGGCCACCGCTCAAAGTCAGTCTTCCATTCTGGCCCAAAGGCATTTCGATGTACGGGCCAAGCCGCCATCCGAAGACGTGCGCTTCAAATCGGCGTGAGCCAGAAACGTCCGCCATGATCGTGTCCGTGCTGGTCGAAACGGGCGTGGCACCAATGACAGGGTTGCCTTCGGGCGACAATTCGGCTCCGTGGGAATACGGTGCAGGCGGCGGTGAAACAAAACCACCGCTTTCAAGTCCAGGTAAAGCATACGCATCCGTGAGGCGCGTCACACCTGCGGACAAACCCCTTGAATCATTGACCCTTACGTTCATGTAATTGAGGGCTGCTTCGAATCCCCAGCGCATTTTCTCGTTCCGACCAAGTTCACGACTGTAGGCCAGTTCCAGACCTGGTTGTGGCTCGTCCGTTTTGCCCGACGCGCTAGCCCCGGTCGAACTGTTGCGGTGCATCAGGATTGTTCCATCGCCGGGCAATTGGCTGAATGCACCGCTGTCGTAATCGTAACCCCAGTAGCGAGTGTAGCCCATGAGATTGCCGGTGGAATCCGTCAGCACATATCCGTCGTCGTAATTGAACCGGTCGCCGTCGGGCGTAAGTCTCGTGTTTACTGGCGTGAACGCCCCGACGTTCTTAAACCGGGTGGAAACATTGAATGCCATGCGGAAGCTGACATCGAGATGGTTGCGCGGCTCTGTCTCTGCGGGAACCAGCACATCGGGCGAGTGCGGTTGGGCACTGACGGACAGTATGCCGAGTGTCGTTGCGGGAATCAGAGATCGGAGAAGCAAACGGTTGGTTTTCATAATTGATGACGCGTCATTCAGGGCAGAAGGATGAGGCGATAAAAACGCGCTTGGGCTGCGGCGGGGGGGCCATCGGTCTTTGGTTCGCCATTGTCAATCCACTGCAGCCAATTGCCGTCGCCCGTGATGGCTGGCGAGGATGTCTTCCAGTGGATGAGATCCTTGCTGTATTGAATAGCGTAAACCCGTTTGGCACGCGTGGGGAACTCGACGAGAAATGTACGGTTGGCCAGGAGCAGTCCACGATTGACGTGTTGGAACGTGCCTGAAAGCGCCGCTACCGGACCGGCGGGCTGCACCAACTCCGCCCTAAGTATCGGGTTGGGTTGAATCCGCAACGGCGATGCAAATTCAATGGTCAAGTCCACAAAGCTGCCCGGCGGTACGACGGCGTGCGTCTGCACGTAAGGAATGTCGTTTGTGAAACCCGTACGGTTGCGTACAGTGATCGCGGGAGAGTTGGTGAGGTTGAACACCAGCACACGAACAGCATCGAGCGTGGAGTACGTCGGGTTGGTGATGCGCACCCGCTGTTCAAAGAAATCCTTCTGCGGGTTGTAGTACACCGAAGTCAGGAGGGTGAGTGGCGGACGCTCAATGACGCTAACCGTGACGGGGATGGCCGAGCCTGTTGCGCCGAAATCATCCGTGGCCCTCGCGCCGAGCTTGTAGGTGCCGACGGGGAGATTGGTCATCACGGTGAAGAACGGCGTGCCTGAAGTTGCTTCACCAATCATGTTGGTTGCGGAGAAGAATTCCACTTTGACGACGGTGCCGTCCGGGTCCTGTGCATCGGCGAGCAGCGCAAAGTTGCCGGGCGCAAAGAACGACGCGCCGTTGGTGGGGCTGACGATGCTCACGGTTGGCGGAGCATTCACCGTGATGGAGAATGTTTGTGCGGATGAAGTATCTACACCACCGTTCGCCGTGCCTCCGTCGTCGCGCGCCCGGATTGTAACAGTCGCGGTGCCGTTGACGTTTGTTGCCGGAGTGTAAGCCAGCGTGCCGTCAGTGGTAACCGCAGGCGGCACAGTAAAGAGTGTGCTGTTGTCATTTGTGACCATGAACGTGACGGTCTGGTTGGATTCATTGTCCGGCCCCGGAGTGATGCCGGTGGCCCAGGCCGAAACCGATTGCGCGCCGGCGTTCTGCTGAATTCGTTGATTGCCTCCCTTCGCGAACGACGGCTCATCGTTGACGGGGAGAACCGTGATGCTGGCGGTCAACAAGCCGGTATTGATCGTCCCGTCCGAAACCCGGAACTGGAAGTTGTCTGCTCCGTTATAGTTTGTGTTCGGCGTGTAGGAAAACGAACCGTCGGGGTGGAGGCTCAATACTCCGTTGCTGGTGGCGGACATTTGCGTGACGCTCAGTGCATCGCCATCTGCATCCGCAATTCCTGCCAACACACCGGGCATGGCGATGTCGAGAGTCATGTCCTCCAAAACCGTGAAACTGCTGCCCGTCCAGTTGTTCGTGTCCGGAGGATCATTTACGGCTGTAACAAGGAGCGTGACGGTTGCGATGCCGGAGTTCGTCTGGCCGTCGCCAGCTTGATAGGTGAAACTGTCAAGCCCGTTGAAGTTGGTGACGGGCGCATAAGTAAAGCTGCCGTCTGGATTCAAAGTCAGTTGACCGTGCCCAGGTGGGGTAACGAGGACGGCACTGAGCGTGTCGCCGTCTAAATCAGTATCATTGGTCAGCACTCCAGGCGCGGGAATGATCAGAAGCGAGTCTTCAGGAAGAGAAAACTGATCGTTCTGCGCTACTGGCGGATCGTTCACCGCGATTACGGTGAGGGTTGCTGAGGCAATTCCTGAATTGGTCGTGCCGTCATTGGCGCGATACGAAAATAAATCCGGGCCGCTGTAATTTGGATTTGGCGTGTAAGTGAAGCTGCCATTTGTGTTGAGAGCCAATGAGCCGTGCATCGGGTCGGTGACAAGAATTGCCGTGAGCGGATCGCCCTCGGGATCAGAGTCATTTCCGAGAACGCCTGGTGAGTTAATGGTCAATGTCGTGTTTTCGGTGACATTGTAGGCGTCGTTGAGTGCAACTGGCGGATCATTCACCGCGAGCACGGTGAGTGTGACCGTGGCAACTCCCGAATTGGTCGTGCCGTCATTGGCGTGATACGAAAACGCATCCGGGCCATGGTAGTTCGCGTCCGGTGTGTAGGTGAAACTGCCGTTGGTGTTGAGCGTTAGCGCGCCGTGGGTCGGGCTCGCAACCAAAACTGCCGTGAGAAGATCGCCATCTGGATCAGAGTCGTTTCCGAGAACACCCGGCGCAGTGATGGTCAACGCGGTGTCTTCGGTGACATTGTAGGCGTCGTTCAGCGCTATTGGCGCATCATTTACCGGAAGCACCGTAATGCTAGCAGTCGCAATTCCTGAATTGAGTATGCAATCATTTGCGCGATACGTGAATGAATCCGGGCCATGATAGTTTGCATCCGGTGTGTAGATGAAGCTGCCGTTCGTATTGAGTATCAGAGTTCCATGCGTCGGGCCGGTCGCCAAAATTGCTGTCAGCGCATTGCCATCCGGGTCAGAGTCGTTGGCCAGAACGCCCGGCGCCGAAATTACAAGCGTCGTGTCTTCGGTGGTCGTATAAGTGTCGTTCTGGGCAATCGGAGCGCGATTGTTACTGATGAGCGTGGTGATGAGCGTCGAATAGTTGTCGTTTGTCTTGCCGGTTTCTTCCGCCTCCTTGCCGAAGATTTGGGCTCGATTGGTGATTGATCCCGGGGCAGGAGCATTGGTGTTGATGCGAACCTGAAATGAACGCGAACTGCCAGTCTTCGAATTAAGGGTGCCAATGCTCCATGAGATTGTCCCGTTGCTCAACGAACCGCCGTTGAGCGTATTGGTCAGTGCGACGGTGTTCAGAGGGACAAAATCTTTCATCACAACGCCGGTGCTTTTGACCGGGCCTGTGTTGGAATAACTCAGCGTGTAGGTGATGATATCACCGGGCGCAGCCTGTGCAGGGCCGGTCTTGACGATCCGAAGATCGGGCCACGCGAATGCTTGTTGCGCAACCAGCACAAGTGCCACTGCGAACACGGATTGGAAGCCCGCTCTGACAGCGCGCGGACGCATCGCAATTGTTCCAAGAGGTGTCCTCATAGTTCGTTGCCTTTTACCACCTGTTGCCCAAATTATGTCGCGCCGATTGCCGTCACAATCGGGGTACTCCGGGATGGTTGACCCGGACGACCCGGTATGGTTCTCCCGGAGAATCGCCCGGGGGTATTTATCCAAGGCAATCCCGAGTCACTGATCGAGGGTCAAAGGCAGCGGGGAAGACAGAAGTGATTCGGTCACAGGTCGGGTATGGCGGGCGTGGAAGAAAAGTTGGCAATTGAAAGCCAGCCAAGTCAGATTAGAAACAGGTCACCGCAATCGGAAAATCACCGCTGCTGTAATATCCCAGCGCTCAACTGCCGGATTGTGCGCCGGAAGACAGTCTATTTGCCGTAATTAAAGACGAGGACAGTCTTTGTCTTCGCGCGGGTGTTGCGGATTTCGAGTTCGCGCACCTGGTATCTGCCATTGACCTTTTGTACGGAAG
>CAYSDO010000066.1:0-14608 GCA_964429665.1 uncultured Bifidobacterium sp. | reverse complement strand
CGATCCGGCATCGAAATTCGTCGCGCTCAAATCCGGAATGAGACGAGGCAGGATGTCCACAAGACCCGCGATGGCGGCATCCTCAAACTGCCGCCACACCGTGGTATAGTTGCCGCGCACGACGTTGGTGCTCATTCGCGCCGTGAGTTGAACGGCGATGTTTGGCTTCAGCCCATCAAGTCTGTTAGCAATTACGTCTGCGCCCAACTCCGCTGCAGGCACGCCGAACGAACAGAGAACAACAAGCAATCCTGCCAGCCAGACTCTGTTGTTCGCTGTCTGTCTCACAGCAATTTCTGGGGTGTCGTTTCCAGCGGCGGGACGTCTGCAATCTTCTTGCCTTCCGCGCCACCACCAAGCTCCGCCAGCCTTTCGCCTGCCGGTCGCACGCGCGTTTGAAAACTTGCCGACGCGTCGTTGAACGCGCTGTTGGCACGCTCCAGTCCAGCGCGGATTTTCTCGAAGTGTTCGGTGAACTTCACCACGCGCGCGTAAAAATCTTGCGCGGCCCCGGCGATTTTCTGCGCGTTCTCCGTCTGCGCGTGTTGCTGCCAGCTCACGCTCACAGAGCGCAGCAACGCGATGAGCGACGCGGGCGTGGCCAGCATGATGCGCTTGCTCGCGGCCCAGACGATGAGATCGTGGTCGCCCTCGAGTGCCGCGCTGAAGAGCGATTCCGCCGGAAGAAACAACACGACGTGATCGAGCGAATTTGAAAACTGACTGGGGTAATCCCGGTCGGCGAGGCCCTTGATTGTGGCCTTGAGTTTGGTCGCGTGCGCGGCGAGGGACTCCGCGCGCTTCGTGGCATCCGCGACATCGAGGGCGTTGAGGAAATCGAGGTCGGGCACTTTGGCATCCACGATGATGACTCGCTCACCTGGCAGCCGCACGATCAGATCCGGCTTGCCTTCATCGCCCTTGGATTGCTCGATGAAATCACAATGCGAACTCATGCCTGCTGCTTCGACCACGCGTCGCAATGTTTCCTCACCCCAGCGTCCGCGCGCCTGATTTGACTTGAGCACCATGCGGAACTGCTGCGTTTCGGATGCGAGTGATTGACTTGATAGTGCCAGCGCCGCCAACTGCTCCTTTACTTTGCCCAGCGTGTCGGCTTGCGCGGTTTCACTTTGCTGCAAGCGCTTCTGGTAGCTTTCGAGCTGCGATTTGAGTGGCTCGACCAAAACCTTGATGGACTCCTGGCGCTTGTCGAGATCACCTTTGGCCGACTCTTGAAGCCTGCCGAAACTTTGCTCTGCCAGCCGCAAAAACTCTGGCGCGTTTTGTTTCAACGCCTCGGCGCTCATCGCGCGGAAAGCCTCGCGCAAATCGGCGAGAGCTTTGTCCTGCGCGGCTTTTGCCTCGATCATCGCGCGTTCGTGTAATGCGCGCTGCTCGCCGAGCAATGTCTCTGCGCTGGAGTGGTTGGCCTGGGCCGTGGCGAGCGCCGTCTTTGTTCCGACAAGTTCCTCGCGTGATTGTTTCAACTCCGTTTCCCGCTGGTCGAGTTGTTGGCGCAGTTCGTTTTCAAGCCGGTTGTCCGGTGGTGGAGCAGCGGCAACGCGTCCGCGCCCGAGCAACCAGCCGATAAGCACACCCAACCCACCGCCGATGGCGAATGCGATTGCGAGTTGAAATCCGAGAGGCATCTGGGTTGTTCCAAGTTCCGTGTTCCACGTCAGAAGTGCGCGATGACTTCGATTTCCACGTTCGCGCCTTTGGGCAATGCAGCGACCTGGATGGTGGATCGCGCCGGGTGATTCGCCGTAAAATATTTCGCGTAGATTTCGTTCATGCCGCCGAAGTCGGCGAGGTTGGTCATGAACACCGTGGACTTCACCACGTTTGCAAACGTCAGCTTCTGGTCATCGAGAATCGCCTTCACGTTTTCGAGCACGCGTTTGGTCTGAGCCTTGATGTCGCCGGCGACAAGATTTCCGTCCGCAGGGCTGATTGGGATTTGCCCGGCGCAGAACAACAGGTCGCCGATGCGCACGGCATGGTTGTACGGGCCGATCGCAGTGGGTGATTTGGCGGGTTTAATGATTTGTTTCGCAGGCATGGGTTTAATGAGTTAGGTCAACGGACTGATTCAACGGAACGCGGAGGGTGCTTGCAAGGCGAATGTGGCGTCGGGCCTCTGGCGTGACTGAAGGTAGCACGTTTCGCCGTCTGGAAATGGCGTGTGAAAGTTTCGAGCGCGTTGGATTTGATGTGAAGTTCTTTCTGCTTGGCTGGAAGTCTCCGTGCAACGGGAGGTGCGGACGCCCACCGCCACTTCTCACTCAATCTTCATCTCCCGCTGGATCCCAAATTTCTCGATGCGCTTTCGCAACGTTGCGCGGGTGATGCCCAGCAGCTTGGCGGCGTGAACCTGGTTGTTGTCGGTTTCTTTCAGCGCCTGGATGACGAGCTCGCGCTCGACCGTGGCGATGACCTTTAACTTCGGATCACGCTTGGCTATCTGGAAAAGCTGTCGCGCCAGCGAAGCGGCGTCGCCGGTGGATATTTCCTTTGCAGCAGATGTCGCGGCTCCCGCCGAAGCAGTCAACCCTGTGATCTCCGCCGGAAGATCTGCCGGTAGAAGCGCCTCGCTTTTGGCGATGACGTGGGCGCGGCGGATGATGTTTTCCAGTTCACGAACGTTGCCGGGCCAGTGATATTTCTCAAGCGCCTTGACGGCGGAAGCAGCCATGGATTTCGGTTCACGTCCCTGTTCTCGTGCGATCTTTTTGAGAAAATAATTCACCAGCAGCGGAATATCCTCGCGACGGTCGCGCAACGGCGGGATATGAATCCGCACGACATTGAGCCGATAAAACAAATCCTCTCGAAACTGCCGCGCCGCCACGGCCTGCTCAAGCGGCTTGTTGGTGGCGGCGATGACGCGCACGTTCACCTTGATCGGGGCATTGCCGCCGACCCGCTCGAACGTGCCGCTCTGCAACACGCGCAGCATCTTTGTCTGTGTGGGCGCGGTCATGTCACCGATCTCGTCCAGGAAGATTGTGCCGTTGTTGCATTGCTCGAACTTGCCGATGCGTTGGTTTACCGCGCCGGTGTAGGCGCCGCGTTCGTGGCCGAACAATTCGCTTTCGAGCAACTGCTCCGGGATGGCAGCGCAATTGACGGCGAGAAAAGTCTGCTTGCTCCTCTCGCTGTGATGATAAATCGCGCGGGCCACGAGTTCCTTGCCGGTGCCGCTTTCTCCGGTGATGAGTGCCGTGGCGTCCGTGGCGGCAAGCTGGCCGATGAGTTTGAACACCTCCTGCATCACCTGTGTGCCGCCGACAAATCCAAGTTCGTAATCCTCGGATTCCAGCAGCGGCTGATATGAAACCACCTGCTTCATGTCCCGTGCGGCCTTGAGCGCGTTGAAGACGAGTTCCTTGAGCTTGGGAACATCGAAAGGCTTCGTCAGGTAATCGTAAGCGCCGAGCTTCATCGCCTCGATGGTGGTCTGCGTCGTGCCGTAGGCCGTCATGAGGATGACGAGTTGTTTCGTATCCATCTGACGGATGCGGCGCAGGGTTTCAAGCCCGTTGATGCCGCCCATGCGGATGTCCATGAGCACGAGGTCGGGCTTGATCTTGGGAATCAACTTCAATCCCTCCTCGCCGCTTGAGGCGGTGGAAAGTTCGATGTCCGGCGAATCAAAGATGCGTCGGAAGGAATACTGAACGTCCGCTTCGTCGTCTATCAAGAGGAGCTTGCTCATGGTGTGAAATCAAACCGTGGGAAGAATAGCGAAGTTTCGTAAAACGGACAGGAGGAAATTTATTCCGGGAAACGACCGGGGGCAATCAGACAGAGGAATGAATGAATGTCAGGGGAATGGGGAAAGCGGAGGCGTGTGTTTATTCCTTTATTCCTCTGCCAAACATTTCCCGCCATTCTTAGCCGATCATTATCGCCACTCGTGTTTGGGATACCTGCGCTGCAACTCGGATTTTATCTTCGGGTAATGTTCACGCCAGAAGTTTCCAAGGTCGGACGTCACCTGAATCGGCTTCATGCCCGGCGTGAGGATGTGAACCGTCACCGGCACGCGGCCCAGTGCGATCTTCGGCGTCTGTGTCACATCATAAAGTTCCTGGATGCGCAGCGAGATGAACGGTGCGCGGCCTTCCTCGTAACTGACCTTCGGCGTGCGGCCGTTGGAGAGTGTGAGCCGTTCGGGCGCGTGTTTGTCCAGAAGTTCGCGTTGCAGGTGTGAGAGCCAGGACATGACGACGGGTTTTACGTCCCGCTCCTTGATGTCCTTGTAACTGACCGCGCCGTGGCAGAGCTGTTCGATGATCGCCTTCTTGTCGTCGTCCGTGATGGCGGGTAGTTGCAAGTCTGCGCAGTGCTGGCAAAGCAGCCGCAGCCGTTGCAGCCACTGTTCGACGGAGTGATCCCAGTTGGGCAGCAGCAACCGGCCCGCAACAATTTCGTCCGCGAGCAATCGCGCGGCGGCTTCTGCGGGTGGCGGGTCAATGCGCTTTGCCGCCAGAGCCAGATCGCGAAAACGCAGAAGCTCCGCAGCCAGCACGCGTTTGACCTGTGCGTCCCATTGCACATGAACCTCCGATTTGATGTCTTCGGGAAAAAGTTCCCTGAGCCAGTCCACCTCGATGGCTGTCGCGATGGAGAGAATGGTATTCACCTCGTTGTCGCGCCCGCCGACTTCGCGAATTTCGGCGACGACGAGCAACTCGGATTTGTCCACCACACTTTCGCGCGCCAGCACGCCGCGCCTGCCGTGGACGAGTTCGCAGCGGAGCGTGCCCTGATCCATCCGCCGGGCCACGCGGTCGCTGAAGCCGATGAGAATGCACTTTTGCAACGCCTCGTCCTTGATCTCGCGCGGCGTGGTGTCGAGCCCTTCGTCCTTGGCGATGCGGAGGAATTGCTCGAACAGCGGGCCAACTTGTTTTGCCGTGACTGCGTGAATGCCGAGCCGCCGGCAGGCGTCGAGGCGGAATTGATTCTTGGAAGCAAACGTCCACGCGCGCATGAGAATCCAGAAATCGGAAGTCGCTTTTTCGCCGAGCAGGTCGTCGCGATCATTTTGAACTTCCTTGCCACCACCGCGAAGCAGGAGATCACGACCCTGCGTGAGTGCCGCCACGAGACACGCCTGATGCACACAGCCGTATTCCTGCGCCGCAAGCAGCATGCGCGAGTAACGCGGGTGCGTGGGAAACGCAAGCATCTTGCGACCAACGGGACTGATGCGGCCAGCATGATCGAGCGCGCCGAGATCAGTAAGAAGTTCCTCTGCATGCGTCAGGGAAATCTCATCCGGTTTTTCCAGCCAGCGAAAAGCCCGCAAATCCTCCACGCCTGCCGCCTTGAGCGTGAGCACGACTTCGGCAAGATCGAGTCGTGTGATCTCGGGCCATTGCTGCGGGGCGCGGTCGTCGTGTTCCGAGCGCGACCAAAGTCTCATGCAACTGCCCGGCGCAGTCCGCCCGGCACGCCCGGCGCGTTGATCGCTGCTGGCTTGGGAAATTCTTTCAACAAGCAGGGTGTTGATGCCGCGATTCGCGTCGTAGCGGGCGATGCGCGCCAGACCGGAATCTATCACCAACCTCACGCCATCAATGGTCACCGAAGTTTCGGCAACGTTTGTGGACACGACGACCTTTGGTTGGTCATAGCGCGAGACGGCGGCATCCTGGTCGCGCGGAGAAAGTTCTCCGTGCAACGGCAGTACGAGATAGCCACGTGATTCGGACAGGTTGCGGATGGCTGCGATAGTTTGAGAAATCTCGAAGCCGCCCGGCATGAACACCAGCACGTCGCCCTTTTCTCCGGAGTTGACGAAGTCACTGAACGCATCTGCGGCGAGTTCCCACGGCGGTGGCGGGTTCGAGCCGAGACGATGCGGGAGATATTTGATGTCCACCGGGAATGTGCGGCCTTCAGAGCGGAGAACGGAGCAGCCGAAACCATTTGTAGCAGCCGACGTGAGTCGGCTCTGACCAACCCCTGAGCCAGATAGAGCGGACTCACGTCCGCTGCCACCAGTTGAGAGATAATTCTCCAACTCACCCGCATTCAGTGTCGCGGACATGACGACGATGAGCAGGTCGGGACGGTGTTGTTCCTGGGTGTCCAGCGCGCGGGCGAGCGTGATATCGCCGTAAAGATGGCGCTCGTGAAATTCGTCGAAGAGGATCGCGGACACACCGCGCAACGTCGGATCGGCAATCAGTTGACGGAGCAAGATGCCCTCGGTCTCGAACTTGATGCGCGTGGCGGTGCTCGTGTAATTCTCGAATCGAACCTGGTAGCCAACCTCGCACCCGAGTTGAACGCCAAGCTCGCTTGCAACGCGTGACGCAAGCAATCGGGCAGCAAGGCGACGCGGCTGGAGGACGACGCATTGTCCGTTGCCGAGCAGTCCGTGCTTGAGAAGCATCTGCGGGACCTGGGTGGATTTGCCTGAACCAGTGGGCGCTTGCAACACGAGGCGCTTCGTGGCGACGAGTTGGGCGACGATGTCGTTTTCGATTTCGTAAATGGGCAGACGTTCCGGCATGACGCGCATTTGATACGGGAACGGAAGGGGAAACGCGAAAAGAAAAGCCGGCGCGGGCCGGCTTGTGCCTTCACAATTGGTGGAGTTCGTCGCAGCGCGACGATCCCGCCTCATTGCCCCGGTATTTTGAAACCGCCCGCGCCGCCTAGGCGCTTCATCATTTCAGTCTGCATGAGCGTCATCATGTTGTCGTATTTGGTCGAGCCCGTGGGCGGATCGAAAAGCGCAGAGTCGGGTTTGGAAAGTTTCACGTCCTTGAACAGCTTTATCACGTTGTTGCCATCTTCAATGGATTCGATTTTGACGGGAAATTTTTTCAGGTCGCTTGCATTCCAGACGGTGGACTCGTGTGTGGTGCCGTCCTTGTCGGTGACGACGACTTTGTTTTTCAAGCAATCGTGGCCGTCAATCTTTTCCCTGCCCAGTTCAGTGACTTCCACCTTGGCGTCGGACTCCGTCTTGTCAGAGTCCGCGTCCTTGAGGGGCGTTTCGACGTGCGCGTTCATGCTGGGATAAACCATGTAGGAAATCTTTTTATCCGGACGCGAAATGGCCAGCATCTTGTCCATGCCCATCTCTTTCAATTGCTCGCCGGTGCCCGGAGGCATCTGGGTGCTCTTCACCTTGGTCATGTCCACTTCAAAACGAGACTTGCCCTCCGCGTAGGCAAGTTTGCCGGGCATTATTGTTGTCCCGCCGGACTTTTCCGTCATTTGGAATTCGAGATTGGCGGAAAAGGCGTTGTTCTCGCCGAACAATTTTGCCATTGCGGCTCCGAACTTCGGACAGGGAGGAGGACCGCCCATGCCGCCGCGCGGACCGGGTTGGGCATTGGAAAGCGCGAGGGCAAATGTGAGTGCGCTTGTGAGCAGCAGTGTGTTCAGTGTCTTCATGGTGTTGGGCATTGTTCGAATGCTGGAATAACAAACACCTTGGCGAAAGCCACAAAAAACATCAGCGAACCGACTAAGATCAATCTATGCCTCGTATAATCTCTCGACGGGCGCAGCGATTGAGGCAGCAGGCACTCCTCGCGCTCGTCTTGTCCGGGGGCGAAACCTTAAAGCACGAAGTTTTGCGTGGGAATTGCGGTACCTGCGCCCGAGTTCCCGCTTGCCCGTTTGTTGCTGGCTCTCTAGCGTGATTGCCCAAATATGAACCGCCGACAGTTTCTCAAAACCACCGCCCTCGCCGCAGCCGGGCTGCCTGCGGCCACGGCGACCTTCGCCGCCAATGCACCTATCATTCATCCGGATCGCGACGGCATGTTGCGTGTTCACGGCAAACGCGAATTCATTTTTGGCCTCTACCAGGTGCCGAAACACGACAGTGCACTGAAGGAGGCGGCTGATGCAGGATTCAATCTGATCAATCGCAGTGCCACGCGCGCGGCGTATGACGAAGCTCATGCGCTCGGTCTCCGGGGTTGGAGCGCTCTTGGCTCCATCGCGCCTGCCAACCGTGCTGAAGGAGAAAATCGGATCCGGAAAACCATCGAAACGTTGAGAGACCACCCGGCGTTGTTGTTTTGGGAGACCGAGGACGAACCGACGTTCGTCTGGAAGGAGCCGATGAAGCAGCGCGTGTCGGCGGAACAGATCAACGAGACAGCAGCGTTCATCCGGCGGATTGATCCCACGCATCCGCTTTACCTGAATCATTCTCCAACAAATCTCGTTGCCACTCTCCAAGCGTACAATCCCGGTGCGGATATCGTCGCCACGGATATTTATCCGATTATTCCGCACGGCATCCGCGAAATGTATGCGCTCTGGCCCGACGGACGGCAGGGCGATTTTCTCAACGACTCCCTCAGTCAGGTGGGTCAATATGCCGACAAGATGCGCGCTGTGGCGGGGGCAAGCCGCACGGTTATTACGGTCCTTCAAGGTTTCGCGTGGGAAAATCTGCGCGACAAGGATCGTGACCCGGCCATGGTGCTCTATCCGTCAGAGGCGCAACTTCGATTCATGGCCTGGCAATCCGTCGTGCATGGTGTCAATGGCATCGTGTGGTGGGGGCTTAGTTACACGCCGTCTGACGCACCGTTGTGGAAGGATTTGAGGACCTTGGTCAGTGAACTTTCAGAGGTGCGCGATGCTCTGACAGCGCCCGCTGTGAAACTGCCCATCAAACTGACCTACCACGATACCGGGCACAGTTTAGATCGCGGGATCGAGTGGCTTGCGAAACCTCATGGCCGCGACACGTTGCTCATCGCCGTGAACGCAGATGGCAATCCGCTGGATGTGACATTTGAAGGGCTGGGCCGCTTCAAGAATGTTGAATCGAGGTCCGGCGTGACATCATTCACCTGGACAAAAGGAAGCTTGCGCGAGCGATTCGAACCATTCGGCACGCGCATCTGGAAACTTGGGTGAAAATCAAGGGTTGGTCGGAGCTGCGATCATGCGCGCCTTCTCCCATGCCTCAAATCCTCCCTGCGGCTCGCTAAGGAATTCAGAGTGACCATCTACATAGCCATAGGTCTTAAACCACTTGCCATTGATCTGAATGGCTTCCTTTTCACGAATGGCAATTACAGAAGCCCGGTTGGTGATGCCTGTCAACGAACCGTGGACAACGATTTCGAACTGATTCGTGTTCATGAGCATGTCTTTCGTAAGTGAATCATCAGCGCTGCCCCAGTATTTTGAAACTTCATTAAACCCTGTAGGAAGCTGGCTTTGGTTGTCTTCTGCATACATCAGCAGACCCAGGACGCGTATCTTTGCTTCGTCCAGTTTTGCCATTGTGACTTGTCGTAGAAGCTCGGTGTTGGCGTCGGATGGATTTTGCTTTGCAGCACTGGTTGCCTGTTCAAGCGCAGCTTGCAGTTCCCGATTCATCTCCCGCATGTCCTCCAATTCCTTGAGCTGCCTGCGAAGCAAGCCCACTTCGCCCCGCAATCGGAGCAGCTCGCTCTTTTCCTTTTGCAGACGTTCGGCTTCATCAGTGCTGTTGGTTGCGGTAGTCAATGCCGCCTCACGCGCATCGCTCAATTGATGCTGTGCCGCCGAAAGGTTCTGGTTTTCCGTGCGAAGTCGATTGGTTTCGCGTTGCTGTACCAGGTAGGTGCCCGTTCCGGCAACGAGTGCCGAAGCGACAATTGCGGCGATGGATTTGGCGCTGATCCAGTTCATGGTTGTGAGGGTTGAGTGTGTTGCGACGGTTGTGGCGGTTAATGTTCCGGCAAGAGCGACTGCGGCTGAAATCGTGGCGGTCAATCCGACAGGCGCGGCCTGGACGGCGTTGGCGGAGATGACTGCTGCAAGCACGCCCGCGCCGGTGGAGATGCCGCGGTTAGTCAAAGATTCGCGCAAACGTTCAACAGCGCGACTCACTCGCCGTTGTGCAGCATCGTCACTGATGCCGAGGGTTTGAGCCATCTCGCGGGCGGACTTGCGTTCAAAGTAACGGAGTAATACGGCATCGCGATCAGGTTCGCTCAACTCGCCCAGCGCGGCGTCGAGATGCGGGGCGATGTATTCCCATGCTGCGTCAGGTTCCGTAGAGAGTAATTCATTCATGGCAGCGGCCTCCTGTTCGCGGGCGCGGCGGCGCACTTCGGATCGGACAGCTTTTGAAGCGAGGTTTTGGGCGGTGCGGTGCAGCCAGCCCGACAAGACAGGCCGCTCAACGAGTTGCCCGGCGTTCTGCGCGAGCGCTAAAAACGCGCCTTGTGTCACGTCCTCGGCCAGATGCGCGTCGTACACCATCCGCACGGCAGAGGAATAAACGAGATCAACGTGTCGTCGTACCAGCTCGGCGAATGCCGCTTCCGATCCTTGCCCGCTGTAGTTGCGCAACAGTTGTTGGTCCGTCAACTCGTTCATTCATCAAATAGTACCCGCCGTCGCCCAAATCGGACAGGGAACAAGGAGCGAAATTGCGAGCTGGCAGGACGGGAATGGGGTTGTCGGGGTGAATTTTATGTGTCAAGCGCAACTCGCGGACAAGGCTGTCCACATTCCATTAAAATCAATTTGGCTTCAGCACCTCGTCCATGCGCGTCAGCATGCGCTGATACATGTCTTTCGTGTATTGGTGGCCGACACCCGGATAGATGACGCTCTCAAATTGCGGTTCCGCATCGTAAAGTTGATATGCGCGCCGGACCTTGTTTTCAATGATGTGGATTCCATCCACTGGCGACCCACTGTCATTTTCGCCACTCAGAAAGAGCATGGGACGTGGAGCGGACAGTGCCACCACGGCTTCCGTGTCGAAGTGCTGCAACAAGCCTGGAACAAAATAGTAAATGCCATGAGCATTCAGCTTTTGATGGGCTATTAGATTTTGGTAGCGAGTCAGGCAGCAGACAGCGACGCCGACTTTGTAGCGATCATCCAATGCCATTCCCCACCAAGTGCGTGTCGCTCCCATGCTGATGCCGGTGACTCCAATGCGCGTGGCATCAACCTCGGGTCGTGAGCAAAGATAATCCAGCGCCAGCAGGTCGTCGCGCACCATCATTCCCCAAAGTGTTCGGCCCATCCAGAGATTGAACTTGCTAGCTGCGGATTCACCGGCGCCGTTCTTTTCAGTTGGGCCACCCGGACCACGACCATTGCGTTCACCAAAGCAGTAGGCGTCTATCGCCACCACAACATATCCGTGCCTGGCGAGTTCCGGACCGATGGCCACCGGCGTGGCATTCGTTCCAAACAATTCTTCCTTGCCGATGTCGTATTGTCCGCCGTGCCAGTGGCAATAGAGGATGCCGGGCGATTTGCCTGAAACATTCTTGGGAAGCAACACATAGCCCGGCACCATGTCGCCCGCACCGTTGTCGAATTGGAACTTCTCCAGCAGATAATTTCCACGGTCTTCGCGCTTCAATGTTTCGACAGAGAGATGTTTGGGTCGTGTCGGCAGGTCGCCGAGCAATCGCCACAACTGCGTGCGCAGTTTCTTGCGCTCCTCTTCCCAGGTCGCTTTGGATGCCGGCACGCGGAACTCCGGCACCGGCGGGGCTGCGGCCAGCCAATGTTGTCCTCCGGTTTGATTTGTTTCAGCCATGGCAGCAGTTGTCAGCGCGATGGCCAGCAAGCAGGGTGTGATTCGGCGAAGCAGCAACATAGTTCCTCAATTGTAGATGTCCTGGACATGTTCGTGATACAACTTGCGCGTTTCCTTCGTGAGGCAATGCGATGTCGTTGAGGTCATTCTTAATTGTGCGTTCGCAGTGGGCAAGATGAATGCGAAGCTAAAGTAGCGGCGGGTGTCTCGCTTGCCCTAAAGCCGTGGCTTCCAGCCCGGCGGAAAGAACCTCACACAAAACCAACACGCTTGAGGTTTTCATGAGCCTTCTAACATAGGCACGCCAAATCCAAGCGGCGAGACGCGCGCCTTCTACGTCAGGCCAGAGGCCCGACGCTACATCGCCGCTTGACGCCCGATGGATGTGAACTCATTTTGAAGGCATACAACCCCGATTTTCGGAGCATCCTTTATGAAAACCAACGGCGATACTGATCTGAACGCAAGCAATTCCAACAGCGAGATTCCGCTCGTTTCACGTGAGCCGGAACGTGCCGCAGCAGAGGAACGGAGAAAAACTTTCCCCTACCGCTTCCCGCGCGATCGACGGCAACTTGGTGGAAATTTTTCCGTGCAGGAAAATTCACGACGGTTGTTGCGTTATTTTTATTTTGAGCGACGGCTGGCGCAGGCATTGGGTGCGTGGACACTCTCGATTCCTGAATTTGAAGTGAAACTCGAAGCCGGCAGACACATCTTCTACCATGCGGACGCGGCCAGACTGTTCCGGGAGCGGCTTACCGAACAGGAAATGCGCCCGAAAGACATCGATGCTTTTCGTGATCCTGAGATAGACCGGTTTATTGACGAACTTCTCAGCGCTGCCGATTCACCCGAGCTTTTGGTCGGAATCCATCAAGTCATAGGAACGACACTTCGAACCACCTACCGCCATCATATAGATAATACTGACCCCATCACTGATGTTCCAACGATTCGCGCAATGAGGCGCATCCTGACGGACTACGAACCGATGTTGGAATGGGCCGAGGGCGCCATTGCGGCCTACATTGAAGGCGGCATCGAGGAGAGCCGTTTGGCCATGTGGCGTTGGCATCTTCAACGACTGTTGGGAAGCATCGGTGGTGCGACGGGTGCTGAGAACCGCAATCCAGAACCCGCGCCATTGCGCATCGCAGCTAAACCGTTCAAACGGGGTACCATTCCCTTGCGCGATTCGCGCTTTGATACCTTCAAGAACACTGGCGATTATGACAAGGCGGACGGCCAGGCCCGTTTTCCAAAGGACAGTTACGAAAGTCTGCGCCTGCGATTTATCCGCACGCAGCGCGACGAGGTGGACGCCATTGAAGCGTTCGGCACATTTCTCTGGGACATTCGTTTTGTGGATTTCCAAGCAGAATACGACCTGGCGCGGGTTACATGGGACGAAGCGCGGCACACGGAGATTGGACACCGCGCGTTGCTCGCTTCTGGTTACGATCCTTTCGAACTGCGAAATCGCCTCACTGGCTCGACATGTCGCGGGCCAATGGAACCGGCGTTCGCGATGGCGGAGATCAATCTCTTCGGCGAGGTGGGCGTTCTCAAAACGATCAACGGTCTCATTGACACAGCCCGCGAGAAGGATGATTCGCTGCTGGTCCACATTGCCGACTTCATCCGTTCCGATGAACGCACCCACGTTCGTAAAGGACAGCATATCCTGAAGTGCATGACTAAGCTTGGTTCACAGGAACTGGAACTCAAGACGCGCGAACTTTTCACCGAATGCCTCGTCAGTCTCGGCGCGGTGAAGGCGGACATGGATTTGTTCGTCGTCTCTCGCGAGGACATTGAGCATCTGGTGGGTGAGTAAACCGCTTGTTATGTAGAAGCGGGTCATTGAAGTTCCAGTGGCATTTGGCGCGGAGAATTTCTAAATTCCCTGCGCGATGACTTCCCGCGAACGCGTGTTGACGACTCTGGCCTACCAGCAACCGGATCGGACGCCACGCGATTTCTGGGCCGAGTCGCCTGCGCTGAATCGCTTGTTCCAACACCTGGGTCACACGGATTCCGATCGTTTGCTGGACGATCTGGGAATTGACATCGCGCACCTGGAAGCTCCGCCAACTCCTGAGCGCCCGCTCGGCGCCGGCATCTTCCAGAACTTCTGGGGCGAGCGGTTCATCTATCAAACCACGCCGTGGGGACCGATGCGCGAGGACGTCCCCGGCGCGCTGGCCGACGCGAATTCCTTCGCCGATCTGGAGGCCTTCGACTGGCCCACGCCAGACTGCCTGGATCGCTCGCGGCTGCGGGAGCAATGCCGCCGCCACGAACAGCGCGCTTTGCTTTATGGCTTTGCCGATGTCTGGCAGCGGCCAGCACTGGTGCGTGGCTGGGAAGGCATGTTCGTGGACATGGTGGAACGGCCCGACTGGGTACATTTCCTCAGCCGCAAGTTCACCGATTTCTACCTGGAAGATTATACCCGGGCTGCGGAAATCACGGATGGTCGGATTGATCTTTACCTGCTCATCAGCGACCTCGGCAGCCAGCGCGGGCCGCTCATTTCCCAACCGATGTTCGAGCAGTTTGTCGCGCCCTACCTGAAGGAGATGATTGACCGCATCCACGCCTTGCGCGGACGGGTGCTGTTTCATAGCTGCGGCGTGATCAACGCCTTCATCCCGCGCCTGATTGAACTGGGCGTGGATGTGCTCGATCCGATTCAACCGGTCGGCCCCGACATGCAGCCCGGGGCTTTGAAGGCGGCGTATGGCAGTCAACTCAGTTTTCACGGCGGAATTGATATGCAGCACCTGGTGCCGCACGGCACGCCTGAAGAAATTACAGCGGAGTCCCGCCGCTACTGCGAATTGCTCGGGGCTGGCGGTGGTTACATCCTAGGCCCATCACATTTGTTCCAACCCGATGTGCCGCCGGAAAATATTCTGGCGGTTTATCGTGCGTAATACTCGGCGTTGAGTGCGGAGGCGGGGAAGATGGAGGGTTGTGGTGAATGCTCTTCACGGGAATCAGCTTGCTTTGCGGCTTTGGCGTCCTTGAATTTGTCTATTGCCCTTT
>CAYSDO010000065.1:0-14687 GCA_964429665.1 uncultured Bifidobacterium sp. | reverse complement strand
TAAAACACATTGCCATAAATATAATTGAGATCGTCCCCAGCTCCATCTTCCCATGCAATTCCCAGAGCGTCGTTATTGTGAATCCGGTTGTATCGCCAGGTTGACCTAAGCGTTCCAAGAAGATAGTTCACATTTGGATGTCCGGTCGTTCCATGCGCATTGATGTCATAAAACTCGCAGTATTGGATGACGCAATCGGAGAAGTTCAAACCCTGAATCCCATTTACCACTCCATGAATGATGCAATGGTCAATCGTTGTGAAGCTGCAACCCGTCATATAGATTGCTTGGCTGGATGAACCATTGGCCGCCGTTGCATAAATCTCAATGTAGCTCAGAGTGACACCAACAGAGCCGGAAGTGATCGAAACCGCCCTGTCATTGTTCAAAACCTTTATCCCGCTCGCAATCACCCCATCGATTGTCAGATAATCAAGTCCGCCAATGTTGATTCCGGTCGCGTTGACTGTGGCATCAAACCCGGACGACCAGCCCGACGCACCTGTGCAGGCGGCGTTCGTAGAACGGGCGCGGCGCAGCGTGATCACGTTACCTGCGGTTCCCGACTTGCCCGGTGAAATCGCACCGTAGCTTCCACCCGCAAGATAAATCGTATCCCCCGCGCTTACGCTGGCCCAATTAATTGAGCCCAACGACCACGCGTTGTTCCAATCAGTCCCGCTGTTTGCGCCGACCGAACTGGACCGCACATACCAGTTGGCAGCATTGGCGCTGACCACCAACGACCAAAGCAAAATGTGAATCAATCCTCGTTTGAGGATACCCTTCAAGAAAACCTGCCACAGCGACAACGGCATTGTTTCAGCCATTTGTTCCGACCTGGCTAGAACAGCTTTGTTCAAGGGTTTTATTGCCGTTTCCTGCCTCGCCAATTTATGTCTCATGATTTACTCCACATCACCTTCTATCAGACCCGGTGTTTTACCGGGCCACGACCAAGGCGACTCGATTCAGTGCAAGACATGTACCAATCGCAATATTACGACCCTGGCCCATGTAATCCTAGTGGACACGGCCGAATTAACTGTAGTTTCTCCTACCTGAAAAACGTCTTCGAAGCCGCTCTGAGGTCTTTACACCTTGGATTCAGCCAAGTTAAGCCTAATACACTGAAAATAAGACAGATGAATCCGGCTTTTGAACGAAACACGTCTTAAGTTCCCAATCGCACTCACCCAAGAAAAAGATTAATAACTGCAAATTGCTGCACGGAAACCTGCGCGCTACAACCGATGAGCTTTTTAGTTCACTCGAAGATTGGACGGCGGTGAAGGCAGCTTCAAGATTGAAATCCGTCCAAGTTTGACGTTCGCCTCCCGCCCTCGGATGATGAGTTGATGCGTCCCAACTCCTAAACTGAAATGTTTGATAGGAAACTGCGGAGAATCGAAACTGCCGCTCCCCCGCCACCCAGCTATCCGGTCTTCAAGGCCCACAGTCAGCGGGATGTCCCAGATCATCGTGGGATCGGTCATCTCCGCATCAATGTTGAGAAACACCGAGTCCGCAGAATCATTCGCTGCATCCACGTTTATCCGCACAACATAGTCTCCGGCCTCAGTGACGGAAAACGCATAGACCGCCCGACCGCCGCCAGTCAGCGTTGTCTCCGCCGGCTGGGAGATGTAATTCGCAGACGCGACGAAAGGCGGCGTGATCGTGCCTGCGGTGGCATCAAACGAGGATCCTGGAAGAACCGCCCACGCCGATCCACTAACACCTGCAGTTCCACTGCTCGTCCCTGTAAAGGCGACCGCGCCAGTGTGATTTCCTGCCGTCGTCGGCGAATACCGAACCGTCACGGATTGAGCCTGATTGCTGACCAGGGAATAGCTGCCACCGGAAACAATCGTAAACGGCACACCAACGCTGGCCGTGCCTGACAAAGTTCCCCCGCCAGTATTGCGCACACTCAAAACCAAATTTGAAACTGTTCCCACCGGAATTGAACCGAAATTCAGCGTCGCCGGAGACACAGAGATTACTGGATTCGTTGACGGGCTTGAACTCGAATATTCGTAAGCGCCGATGTCAGGATTCCCGACGATAGGATTGCCGACAATATCCACTGCATCGCCCGTGGAAGTTCCCGCGTTGATGGCCGGACTGCCCGCGCGCAAATTGAAACCATCGTCCACCGTAAATGGAATCCCGTCGGCCCCAAGCGGATTGTTAACATCAACAAACAGCGGGTTGGTGTTGTTAAGATTGCCAGTGCCGGATTGAAAATCGCCGCAGTTATACCAGATGCAATGATCAGTCGAACCGGATAATTCATGAACCAAACCCGAAGACACATACCCAGGCCCGTAGTAAATGTTGTTTTTGTGAACGGGTCCGGGAGATACGATCGTGTCCTGGGTGTTATAGAATACGTTGTTGTGCATCTCGATTGACTGCGCACCCTGGTTGCCACTGCCGAATCGGACCACGTATGGCGAATTGGCAAACACATTGTAGGCAATGTGGATGTTGCCGACTGCGGTGGTATTTTGAAACAGCATTGCAAATCCGTTGGCTGCCAGCCCATAGACAATGTTGTGCGTAAAATTAAGATCGTAGCCACCCGGCACGCTGTCTGGATTCATCAAATCTCTATGCGAGCCATCGTTCGGCGGGTCGGGCGTGGTGAAGACGCAATGATCCACCGTCAATACGGTGTTCCCCCGCCAGTTGATATGATCTTCACCGGTGGTCTTGTAGAAATCGCAATACTGAATCAGCATCGTGTCGCAGGTTGCTGCGCCCGAAATCGTGTGGTCCGAATTCCCCAGGACGTAGTTGCCGACAAACTTAAGATGCTTTACTTCAAAATTGTCGCCCGTGACATAAAGCGAACCTCCGCCGCCACTACCCGCAGCCGAGTCACACGTCATTACAATGCCATCCCATGTGATCCCATCAATGGTGATATAGGAATTTGGAACCTGAACCGGTGAAGCGATAGTTACAGTGCCGTTGCGACCGGATTCGGATGAACGCAGGATGTTGATACGACTTCCCGACACGCCGCTCTTGCCCGTCGTAAAAGCAGCGTAAGACAATCCTGATGTTCCGCCCGAAAGAAATATCGTATCTCCCGCTGAGATGGACGCCCAAACTATGGATGTCGTGTCCCTCCAGGCATTCGCCCAAGAGGCTCCGTTATTTGCGCCGGTGGCGTTCTTATCCACGTACCATGTGGCTGATTGAGCGCGAATTGCCAAACAGAAAAAGCATGTGTAGAACACCACGCGGCATGCGACGGTCGTCCACAAATAGAATCTCCGGATAGGTTTGTCCATTGGTTGTAAACGGTCGGTCATACACAAACCACCGGTTCTTGTGCCGCCTCCTGCTGCTCCAATTTACGTCTCATGATTTACTCCACATCACCTTCTATCGGCCCCGGTTTTGCCACACCATGACCAAGGCGACTCGATTCACATGCAAGACATATACCAATCGCAACATTATGACGCCTAGCCCGTGTAATCCTGGTGGACACTGCCGAATTCACCGTGGTTTCTCCCGCCTAAAAAGCATCTCCGGAGCGGCCCCGGGATTTTTGCATATTGGGATTCAAGCTGAGTCAAAGCTGACTCTGAAAGCAGGACAGTTAAATCTGGCTTTTGAACGAAACAACGCATCAACCCTCACTCGGCCAAAAAACCAATAACTGCCGGCTACTGTCCGACCAAAGCCTTAACCCTGTCCCGACATTCAGTGGCCAGCCTTCTTGCCAGCGCCCCCAACGCTGGACGTGTGGAGATTTGATCCGCAGCACTGGGAATATCCGAAACCTTCTCCCATACGAGCTGCTCTCGTATTCCAGGTGGCAGGCAAATCACGTCTCCATCGCCCGATTGAATGACACTCCCATCCATGTTTGAAACTCGCCATTTCCCCGACGACTGCCCGCCGACAGCTTCCACAGCCAGTTGAGTCACTCCCTCAGGAATTTTAATCAGAAGCCTCCTGCCAAATGGCTGCAATCTCATAATCCCTCCCTCTGTCCATGAGCGATAATTTGCACGACTCAAATCCGCCATGTTCAACCATTGCACTGGACCCAATCCATTGATGAATCCGGCCAGTTGATCCATCAAACCGATTCCGTCCTTAAGATCTCCATGATGACCGACAAGGATAATGGCTTGGTGCAAATACGCCGCGAGGAGAATCGTGTTTTGCGCGCCTGCCGCCAACCGCCAGCGCGGCAATACCGGACAATCATGTATCCATTCGGACGGCGCAAATCCCAGCGAACGAGTCCATGCCTTGCCCTTGTTGTGCGCTCTTAGCGAGCCATGCGAAATGGTGGCGGATTCAAAACCGCGCTTCGGCAATTGCTCCAACATGTTTTCTGAACAGGCTCCATGTGGTGCAGCCATTACCCGCGACACTTCCACCCCCGCCACGCGCTCCAATTTCTCAATGCGTCCGATCGCTTGTCTCAACAGAAAGTTGCTTTCTGCCGGCGCGTAATTTTGAGCCAGCTCTTGATGAGTATGGTTGTTTCCATGAACAAGCAACGATATGTGCCGTGCATGTTTACGAAACAATTTTGCGGTCGGCTGGTGGGTAAACCAGTTGTCGAGCGGTACCGTCGCAAAGGAGACATGGTAATTCTCCTTCGCGGCACCGAGAGCCACCTCCCTGAAATCAACGTGCCCGTAACTCGGCCAATGAAGATTGGGATCATCAAACATGAAACATGCCCTTAACGCCGGTCCTTCATACCGGGCATCGTTACAGATTCCTCTCAACCAATGAATCAGTGGCAGCAGTTCCAAAAAACGGTCACCTTGAAGAACATCACGCAGGATACCGCCATCGGGGATGACGGGTAAAACCATGCTGGTTCGGTAATGCTTCACGTCATTCCGAAGTGACATCACCCAAATCGGACCCTCATGGGTTTCCGCCAGAACTTTTTCGTCGTGGGCAGCATCCAGTTTTCGTGGCATCGCCACCACCTTGGTGCTAAGGGAGCGACCCCGGAATGGGAACGGGACTTCTGGATTGTCTGCAAACTTCACCGCTATCGTTGACAATTCTTCACTGGATGCATTTGTCGTCACACTGGAAACTGTCAACGTTGTTATTCCTGGCTGTGCGCAAAGCAGTGCATCCGACTCACCTTTGTTTGAGCCTTCGAACAATAATTTACCAGCAAATGTCTCTAAATAATCGTTGGAGAAGTTGAATTTCGCCAGCAAACCATTTCCCAGATGCTGGCATAGCTCCGACAAGCCTGAACTGAATGCTTCGGATGGAATGCAAATGTGATGAATCGGAGACACGGTAGTAATATGAGTTTGATTAAGAAACGCTCTTGAGGCAGTCAGACGCCAACACCCGTCAGCAACCATCGGACACACACAAAGTTTTCCCTGAGTTTGTAATCATGCTCCTGCACGAGTGAAAATGGGATGACCTTTAACAATGCCAATGGAACGACCCGCACCCCATAATGAATCACAGAAACGAGATGATACAGAGCCATGCCTGGCAGCCCGTGGTGCTTTTTCCAGTAAGTGAGATTCGCCCGTAACATCTCGATGCTGTAGCGAAAGGGCGCATTGGAGGAACTGCCGCCGCCGAAATGCGTCGCCGTGGCTTCGGGTACAAACATCACCCGCCAGCCCGCATCTCTGAAGCCCTTGCACCAGTCAATGTCCTCCGCGTAAAAAAAGAATCGTTCATCCAGTCCCCCGACCTCCTTCACCGCGCTGGTACGCGACACCCAAAAACAACCGCTCAAGACTTCCACTTCGGCCATGTCCTGTTGATCCCAATGCCGCATTTCCCGACCAGAAAAAAGCGGCCAGCGGGAAAACACCCGGTCCAGCGCCAGCATCTCACAGAACATGTTCCAAGCTCCGGGCAATCGCCTGCAAGTCCGTTGCAATAGTCCGTCCCGTCCAAAGACCTTTGGACCCACAAGCCCCACGTCACTGTGAGCTTCCATGAACGCTTGCAACTTTTGGAAACAATCCGGATGCACAACCACATCGGAATTGACCAGTGCCAGATAGCTCCCGGTGGCCCGTTCGATGCCCAGATTGTTTGCCTTCGCAAATCCTAGATTTTTGCCTGTGCTGACCAGCGTAACTTCTGGGAATTGTTCCGCCACCATCTCGGGTGAACCATCGCTGGAGGCATTGTCCACAACGATCACTTCCCGGATGCAGTCTCCGCCGGTATCCCGAATCGAGATCAAACAATCACGCAAGTATGCCCGCGCGTTCCAACTGACGATTATCACCGAAATATCAGACATGAGTTGTTGAGGGTTCGTTAATGGAAGGAACGAAAGGAACTTCGTTCGACTGCGACTTGCGCGAGGCCGCGGCGGCTTTCGCCGAATACACCGATCCAATGACGGCCAGTGAAAGATAAAAGAACACTATCGTCTGGTCAAAATAACTGACCGAAATGAATGAAACGGCGTGGCCGAAAAAAATCACTCCCCACACCCAGATATGAAATTGATGCTTGAGCGGCTCATTCCTGCTTAAATCCAAAGCCTTTCCCACGCTGGTAAATGCGGACGCCATGATAACAATGAAGGCGATCATCAGCGGCAGACCACCCCAGACACCCATTTTCAAATAATGATTCGTGATATCAGTGTGATCCTGTGTCCAGTACACACCGGTGGGCATCCAGTGCCGGGTGTAATCAGTCCCTGCAAACCACCATTCATTCAGATGTTTTACAGCTGCGTCAATCAGCGCCGCCCGATGCCAGCCAGTACTTTTGCCGGTGAGATCAATTCGTGCCAGGAGGTAATACACCGGATCATTCATGATAAAGTTCAGCACCACCAACATCCCGACAAAACTCCAAAGCATCATCCGTAATCTTGATCGAATCCTCCAAATCAACAACGCCACGACCATTGCCACCACCGCCAGGATCGGACCGCTGGATGCACTTGTCAGCACCATGACCCCCGCCACAGCAAGTCCCGCAAGCGCACGCTTGCGGGACTTTTCCCAAATCAAAATCGCCAAAGGCATACATACAGCCCCAACCGTCCCGGCAAAAATGGAATGGGCGAAAGGTCCCTGCGCACGAATCTTGCCCCCGCGCACGGTAGCCATCTCGGTAACATAACCAAAAATTGAGAATGCATTCCTCCCCGTAATTTTTTCGTTGATCATTTCCAGCGCCAGTGGAATCAGAAGTACCAACAAGACTTTCGCAATTTCCACAAAGTCCTCCATGCTGCTGATAAAAATCCGCATCAGAAAGAACAACCCAAGATAATCATAGGAGTTCCCCAACATGGAAATCAGGTTAGAACTGGGATTCTTGTGAAAGACACTCGTGATCGCCGCTATCACCGCCCACCAGATCATTGCCCGATCCAATGTGCGAAATCCTCCTATGACATGCTCACCGCGAGTCTTTACCCGAATGAATCCAACCACCACCAGCAAGCGGATCACGGTGAAGGAAGCAGGCCCGATCTGGATCGCCTGCCCGACAGTCATATAAACCGTCCCAACCAACAACGGCACAATGGCCCAGCGCCGCGGCACCGTGAGCAGGAATACGCCGCAAACAAACGTAAAGATGAAACCAGCAACACTCATTCGATTGGGTTGGTCCTGGCGAAAAGCCGTGTCTCTGAAGTCGGTTGGATGATCCGGTTTATTGAAGCACCGGCTTTTGATCCCAAAGATTTGGTTTCCCAACCAGCCTGCGCAATTGCTGTCGCTGGAAGTACCGGATCAAATCAGGATCATTAACCCGGCCCACACCCCGGACATAACCCTTGATGAATCCAACCCACAAACCACATCCCCCAACAAACACTGGTTTATGAAAAGCCCGTTTGAAACATTTCACCGCCATGAACAATGGATGATAGCCCGCGATGTAATTGGCCAGACCGTTTTTTACCCAGTTGTTCCAGGCACCATACGCATCTCCCGCCGGACGGTGATGCAGCAGTTGAATATCAGGAAACGTGCTCGTCACCCAACCCAGCATGTTGGCCTTCACCTCATCCAAAGTATCCCATCCAGGTTGTCGCAAGAGCCCCCCGATCTGCTCCCAACATTTCTTTCGATAAATTTTTGTAGCGCCGCGCACATGAAACCAAGGATCAACCTTTGACTCCGGCTCCAATAAATCACCTACCCGCTTGCAAACTGTCCCGCCTCCGATACCCAACTTTGGATGTTTTGAAAAACGCATCAGGCAATTCTCAAAATAATCCTTCTCCAGGGTCACATCCCCATCCAACTTCACAACGAAATCCCATGAAACATCTCCGATCAGATTGTAGCCGTCATAGAACGCCTCAATTACACCCGTGCCTGCCTGGCGAAAACCGCGATCTTTTCTTGAGATCAACCTGATCCACGAATGCTGCGCCGCTGCGTCCTGGCCAATTCGTGGGGTTTCATCGTTCGAACCATCATCCACGATGATTAACAGCGTAGGTCTGATGGTTTGGGCTTGGATGGAGTCAATGGTTCCTTGGAGAAACTTCGCCTCGTTCCGCACCGGCATGATGATGACGTAGGAATTGTTGCTCATCTCGGATCAGTTCCTCATCGCGTTCACACCAGGGTCGAAAGATGCGAGCGTGGCAAAACCAAAGCGCTCGGGAGTGTCGCGAACAAAAGATAGAAACGGCTCAAGGCTTCCTTCGTTTAGACGCGTAAATATCTTGGAGTGGCCAATCAATACGAACGGCAGTTCCTTGGTGGCGACACCACCATGTTTCTTTTCAGCGCGCTGAATCGCACGAACCAGTTGTCGTCCGCTGCATTGGTTGAAGTCCGCTTTCCATGGATGAAGCCTCGTGAGCATCGAGAGTTTATTGATGATCTTTTTTCCTGTCCCAACAGGCTGGACTGCCTGACCACCCGTTTCGTAGTTGCTGTTGTCAACACGATGGGCGCGAGTCAGTGCAGCGCGGTAAACGCGATTCGGCGTGAAGAAGGCACCAAGCCAGCGGCGTTCGCAGTAAATTGGAATCTCAAGAAGTTTTCCCTGGTCATCACGACGGCAAACATCGTCATCGGCCACTCGCCACGGAACAAGATCACTGTGCGCATTCGAGTAATCAAAATTCACAATTCCCTCGCGCCTGCCATGCTTGAACACTGAGGTCTCAATACGAATTCCGTTGTCATGCAAGGCACGGATGACATTGCGTGAAGGGCTCACCGACCAGTTTGCGGCACGAAACGCAACGCATTCATAGGTCGGCAACACGGGCTTTAGTAGTGTTTCGAGATATTCTTTCCCTACGCGTACTATCTGATTCAGGCGCTCCAAGGGCAGTCCCGCAAAATTATATTCTGACCAATCTTGGACCCAGCCACCATTCTGGAACCGAGCGTTGAAGTAGGATGCGTGCAAATGCAATTGAACATCGTGCCCACGTCGGATTGCATCCTTCAACTGGTTCGCAATGGCCTCGTAATGGTAATCGTCCTTCCCGAAACGCTCCTTGTATTCCCTAAACTTTAGAATTTCGGCGACGTCAGCGAGAATCGTAAGCTTTGCCCCATGGCGCTCGAACAAGCCCATCATGCGATTCGTCGGCTCGACCATCAACTCATTAGGACAGCCGTCCCCATTGCCGTGGATTTCGTAATCGAGGGTAAAGATCGCCTTTAACATGCGTTGCGCTGGAATGAATCCGCCAACTCAACTGGCCTGAATCAAGCAATCCACAATTCGCTCGGCGGTACGCCCATCCCAGAGCGGCGGGACTTTTGTACTCTCGCTGCGAAGCGCTATGACTTCGTTGATGTCAGCAGAAAGACGATCCAGTTTTGTGAGCTTGTTGCTGCCGTGAGTTATTGTGATGGGACGTTCCGTGTTCGGTCGAAGCGTCAGACAAGGAGTCTTGAAATACGTGCTTTCCTCCTGCAACCCGCCGGAGTCAGTGAGGATGAACTTCGCGGATTCCGTCAGCGACAACGAATCGTGGTAACCGATGGGTTCGAGAATCTTCATGCCCTTCTCGTCCTCAAGTGAAATGCCGAACTGCCCGCACATCTTGCGCGTGCGTGGGTGAATGGGAAATACCACCGGGTATTCGCGGGAGATACGTTTGAGTTCGGTCATGATCGTCGTAAGTCCGCCCTGATGATCCACGTTCGACGGCCGATGCAAGGTCACATAGACGAATTCCTTTTTCTTGAGACCAAGCTTGGGAACAAGTTGCCGCGCGCGCGCCTTGTCCAAATTTGAAACCAATGCGTCAATCATCACGTTGCCGACCAATTTGATCTTGGATTCCGGAACGCCTTCGCGACGTAGATTTTCATCCGCGTCGGGCGACGGCGTGAGCAACAAATCCGCGAGCGCATCGGTGACTAGGCGATTGACCTCCTCCGGCATCGTGCGGTCGAAACTCCTCAAGCCCGCCTCGACATGTGCAACTTTGATTCCCAGCTTTGAGCACACCAGGGTACATGCCATGGTGGAATTCACATCACCTACAACAAGTAACCAGTCAGGTTTCTCCTGAATCGCCACAGGTTCAAACTTGGTCATGATATTGGCGGTCTGGACGGCGTGGGAACCGGATCCGACTTCCAGATTGATGTCCGGCGCAGGAATTCCGAGTTCTTCGAAAAAAATGTCGGACATCTTCTCGTCGTAATGCTGGCCGGTGTGGACGAGGCGGTACTCGATCCTGTTGCCATTCGGTCCACCGGCTGCGCGAGAGCGGATGTTTTTGATGATCGGCGCAACCTTCATGAAGTTGGGGCGTGCGCCGGCGATGATCAGGATTTTGAGGGTCTTGCTCATTTGATTCAATTCAGCTTGTTACCTATCGGTTCGGATGCTCAATGCGGAGAATGTTCTCGACGTGGTCAAGAATGTTTTGGAGCGCCTTGGGCGGCGAGGACGATCCGTCGCCTGAATTCTTTTGCCGGTGCTGAATCCGAATTTTGCCATGCACATCCTCAACTTTCTCGATCAGCAACAACCGCCCCTGGCTGTTCAAATGACGATCTACTTCACCGATCTTCCCACGGAAAGTGCTGTAAACTGGAACGCCAAGTGCAGCGGCTTCACGGTTCATTGTTCCACCACCGCTCACGACGAGGTCCGAATGCCAGAGCAAATTCAATCCATCCACGGCGCGCTTGGGAACAATGACATGATCGTCCTTGAACCATTCCGGAAAGTCCCGACGAATCTCAGTCTCCTGATTTTTGTTTCTAGGAAGCAACACGCCCTTCGTACCCGATGTCGCAGAAAGACGCTTCATGAACTCTATGAAAAAGGTCTGGCTCTCCGGATTGAAGTAATGAGCCTCGGTGGCGGGCGGGCGGACAGTGACCACGATTTCGCCCGGCTTTAAGCCAAGTTCTGTCGCGAGCGACGGGTCGGGCTTGAACTCTGGCGCATAAACATCCTCCTTGATGCCCTCGTAGGTCCGAACGCGGTCACGATTCTTGACCTGCAATTCTCCTGTGACCATGACGCTGGGCACGATCTCCCATCGTGGCTGCAAAATCCACGGCATCTCGGCGAACTCATAATCCATCACCATCACCGTAGGGATACGCAAAATGTTTGAGAGCAGGATTTGTCCGCGAGAACCGTGGGACAGAGCAAGGTCAGGTCGCTCACGCAATACGATTGGCAGGAGTTGCAACGGACGCCAGATGATACCCCACATTTTCATCAGGCGGTTTTTGCCGTAATGCTTCCCGACTTTCTTGTAGGGCAACCCCATCCTTGTTGCGAGTTCACAAACTTGAAACGCGTCTCGCGCAGTCAGCACTACTGAGTGACCACGCTTCTCCAGTTCCCGAATGATGGGTTTGAAGAACGGCACATGCGGCGTATTATCGAGATCAATCCAGATTTTCATTCGGCTTCCAACTTGGTTTCCATTGACCGCACATGTGCAGACTTCGTCCCCGTCAATTCGCATACGACGCGAATTGAGATGTCAGATGAAAAGCGCATTAACATGACAGCTTTTTGCCATCTGGCAGAAGCCCGATGGGAAAAAGTTGATACAACGTGGTTTTGAACAGCAAACCCAGTGCCGCCCACGGGCACTGAACTACTCGTGTGAAAGTCCGACAGGCACATAACTGCGCAGTTTGTTCAACACTGCCACGACATTTGCTCGGGATTCCCGCATCAAATTCGCAGCCTGGCGCGCTGCCGCCTGGCCCGTTTTTTCACACTCCAGAATCATGAGGACGAGATCCATGTGCCCGGCCATGCGCGGCGTGACGCTCGCGGGCGACACCGTGGCCATGTCAAACACGATGTAATCGTATTCCTTCGCATTGAGATTTGGAAACAGATCGTTGAAATCCGATGGCAGTATTTTTGAAATTCTTTCCCAACGATCATCTTCCGGCTTGATCGTCGCGAGACTCATTTCCGAGGACAAAACTTTCTCATTCGGTGCCTCGCGGTCTGATTTCATTTTTACTGACGGGCCGCAACCGGCGTTGCCTTTGTAGAATGCAAAGCTCGAACCCGCGTTGATGTCCACAAGCAACACGCTTCCGTCACCAGTTCGCGACAGTGCGGCAGCCAAACCGGCAGCCAGTGTCGTCACTCCTGCCCCTTCATCACACGCAGTCAATGCAATGAGTTTCGGTTTGTGATTCAGGTTGTGAACTTCGAAATAGGTGATGACCCGCTCGCGCAGGCCTTCTATCTGCGACTGGAGATGATGGTCGGGCCTCCACGGCGCCAATGCCAGCTTGGCATCCTGTTCTTTTGGGTCTCTCTGCTCTTTGGATTTACCTTCGACGACAGCGACAGTTTTTGAGGTTGAGCTTCCATTCGAGCCGGATGACGGGAGCAGTTTTCCCTTCGACCACAGGGCGTCCGGAATCGAAAGAAACACCGGCATGTGCATCGCCCGCTTTACGTCAGACGTGCGCCGGATGGTACGAACAAGGAACATGTCTATCAAGAACGCAATACCCAATCCCAACCCAACGCAACCCCCAAAAACACCACCCATAAGTTTCATCAGCTTCTTACTGTCGAGACCGGGAGGAGACGGCAGTTGAAGATCGTAAATGCCACCCAGATCACCTGTCGATGTCGCGCCGGACTTGGCACTTTGGAGAGCATTAAAGATGACGTTGTATGCCTTTAACTCTTCATCCCGGCGACGCTGTAGTTCAACAATTTTTGGTTCGAGCTCCTTGAGCTTGAATGCTGACGCCTGCTCGTTACTCAACATCGTCTTCAAAGCATCCACTGTTTGAGTGAGCTTCTTGATTTCAGCCAGATCCGATCCGAGGTCTGCAGGGGATGAATTAGTTCCATGAGCTGTCGCTCCTTTGCCTGGAGAATATGAAACCGCCAAGGCAGGGTAAGCGCTCTCAAGCTCCTTCATTTGCCTTGTTGTCAGGTCAACCATCATTTGCCAGCTCTTGACCTTTGGGTGCGCCTCAGTTTTATCCAACAACTCACTTTCCTTGGAGCGTTTGAAAAGCAGAAGATTTGAACAGAGTCTGGAATACTCCTCCGCCTTTTCAGGTGGAACGAGACCAAAAGCATTCGTTGAAGAGCCACCCATCTCTCCCAATCTTGCCCGACGCTCAGTCAAATCCAGTTCGGTGGTGAACAATTGCTTTTCAATTTCGTTGATACGTTCCAGCTTGCCTTTGATGGAGTCGTTGAGCTCGACAATACCGGCCTCCATCATCACTCTTTTTAGTTCATTTTCAGTGACCGAAAGTTTCTTGCGCTTCTCTTCGAGCGAGACATTGATCACCTCATCAAGTCCCACCATTTGACGCATTGCGAGATGCCGACGCTTGTAGGTCCTAATGATCTCGGTCATGACGGGTTGAACGATAGTCACGTCTGGATGCCGAAAAGTAATCGTGATGGTGGCGGTGCGTGGCGGATCAACGGTAATACCGCTGGCGATCACTCCTGCTGCGGCCATCGGATCATTCCCGCCCCCTCGAAACGCGAGAATTTTTGCGGGACCAAAATTCGTTGCCACGGCGCAGGCTGTGTCGAAGCTCTTTATGTTTTCCACCTCGGTATCCATAATGGATTGAACGCTGGAAATTGTGCTTCGCACCAGTTTCTCGGGATCAGTTATGTCAGTCCCAAGTACATCCTGAACGAACCGCACAGAAATCATGGCCTTCGATTCGTACATGGGCGGCTTCACGAACCGCACCGCCACAGCACCGCCAACACCGATTAACGTGAAAGCAACAATCAAACGCCAGTGGCGAAAAAACGTGTATAGGACGTCGTCAATGGAGAACGAGCCTGCAGATGCGTTGCCGTTGCCGGCGTCTGGCTGATTGCCTGAATTCATACTGTCAGATTGACCATCATGTTGGCTGGCCGACTCAAAGTCGCCCAGTCAATTAAAACGGACATCGGTGCGGATTCCGCCCGATGATGTGAAACCTCCCCTCCAAAATCAATTCTACCCGACATGTCCGACTTCCACGACGACCGTTAAAAAGTACGCGCAATGCGCCTGTCTTCTGGCAACCTTCAAATTGTGTTTTCAATTCTCAAGAGCTTCGCAGGATTCCCGGCCACCACGCCACCCGGAGGTACGTCCTTCGTCACAACGCTACCCGCGCCTATGATAGCTCGTTCGCCAATCGTCACACCACAGAGAATTGTCGCACCGGAACCGATGGATGCCCCCCGTTTGACAAATGTGCTCTCGCACT
>CAYSDO010000064.1:0-14702 GCA_964429665.1 uncultured Bifidobacterium sp. | reverse complement strand
GGCAATTTCGGTTTGCGCGGCGACACCGTCAATGGCCTGAACCTCGCCTATTGCGTGTTCGCCGGCGTACACGGCAATGCAGTGGATGAAGGCGCGCTCTTTGTGAACAACTGGTTGGGCAGTGGCACCATTGCCAACAGCGACATCAGCGGAGGGGCGAACGATTCCGTGCGGGTCATCAACAACACCGGCACGCTGAACCGTCTCACGGTAACCAACACGGTGATTCACGACAACAGCACGGGCGCCAACGGCAATCACGGTTTGCGCTTTGCCACCAGCCTTTTGAGCGGCACAGGCGCCGGCGTAGTGATGAATTTGACCGTCACGGGATGCACCTTCCGCAACCACCACGCGAATCACATTGATACCGGTGCAAACGGGCAATCGGCCATGGATCTGGTTTTTTTCAACAATTCCTTCGACGACAACGGCAGTTCCCTCACCGGAGCCGTGAACATCACGGACGACCATCAAGCGGACGTCACCTTCGATCTGAATGGAAACACGTCGAACCATGCCAAGTTAAGCGCGTTCAACTTCTTCATCTCCAACCTGACCTCGACGGAGGCCTCGATGATCGGCTCTTTCCGCAACAATGTCATCGGAACGAGCGGCGTCGCGGGCTCCGGTTCCTCGCAGGGAGACGGGGTGGCTTTCACTGCGTCGGGACTGGGAAAAATGACGCTCAGTGTCACCGGCAATCAAATCCGGCGCTTCAATAACATGGGTATCGTTATGACTGCGGGCGATACCAGCCCGGTGATGAATGCCACGGTCACCGGAAATGTCATCAAAGAGGGCGACTCATTTGCTTTGAATGGAATTCACGTAAACATGGGCACGACCGCAGCCGGCGCGGTCAACGCTTATTTCGACATCGGCGGCGCCGGCGCGTTGAGAAACGACGTCGTCGGCGCCGTTCCGTTGGGCACGGGCGAGATCCGGGTGCGTCAACGCAATTCGTCCACCGTGCGGTTGTTCGGTCTTACTGGCTCAGTAGATGCCTATCTGGCTGGGCGCAACATTGTGAGTTCGTCGTCCCAGGTGACCTTTAGCGGAACGTTTGTTGGTGGAGGTCCGTTCCCGCTGCTCTTTGCGCCCAGTGGCATCGAGAAGAATGCCTTGCCGGTCAAGTTCAACGCCGACGAGGTCATTTCAGATTTGTCTGCCAAGCCCGCCGCCGCTTTTGACGAGAACTCAAACGTATGGGACAGGCACTGGCCTGTTCTCGCTGTGATTGGCGAAAGCACTCAAACGGACTACTTGAAACAAACGGACGTTGATGCGGTTGTCGCAAGTGCGTTGGCGTGTTGGGAGGCCTCGGGGTTGACAGAAAAGCAACGCGACATCCTGCGAGCGATGCGATTTGAAGTCGCCGATCTCTCTGGCTGGCATCTCGGCGAAGCGGAGGGCAGTCTCATTCGCGTGGACAACAATGCAGGCGGCAACGGCTGGTTTATTGGTTGCAAAGCTTCAGACGACCCGTTGTTCGCAAAACAGGTTTCCGCGACACGCTGTTACACCGACCCGGCGAGCGCACCCGCCGGCCGCATTGATCTACTCACTGCCGTCCTGCACGAGATGGGCCACGCACTCGGCCTCAATGACACTTACGCGCAGCAAGACCGCGACAATTTGATGTATGGATTCCTGACCAAGGGCGAGCGACGGCTTCCCGCCAAGAATCAAGCCGCCGGGGCGACGCCGCACCCGGAGTCGCCGCCGCACTTTCTCAGTACGCCGCTGACCATCGGCGATCTGCTGCCGGGCAAAACGGTGACGATCACCTATGTGGTCAAGATTGCGGGGGTTGCTGACAGTATTACCAACCAAGGCACGGTTTCAGGAGGAAACTTCACCGCCGTTTTCACCGACGACCCAACCGTTGCCGGCGCGGCCAACCCCACAATCACGCTGGTAGATTCGCCCGTTCCCATTTTGCTGAGAAACGTCACGCGACTTGGGAACGGCAACGTCAGGTTCAGTTTCACCAATTTCACGGGCGGGAGTTTTACGGTCCTCGGCAGTACCAACGTGGCGTTGCCGATGGCGGGATGGTCAAATTTGGGCGCACCGGTTGAAGTGCCAGCCGGCTCCGGCCAATATCAATTCACCGACCTGCAAGCGACGAACAACGTGCAGAGGTTCTTTCGCGTCCGCTCGCCGTAGGAGTGGCAGTCCTACCTGGGAAACCTGTTGCTGCAACTCCTGCTGGTTGCGGACAAAGTCGCGCTCCGTCCTTGATGACCGCTTCAGGGCAGGAACAAGGCGCGGTAGAAACGATAGGGGAGAAGCGCTGAGTCGGCGTCGATGAAGTTGGTGATGCCGCTGCCGGGAACCTGATTGGTGGAGATGGCCGTCCAGTTCGAAAAGTTCGTCGTGGCCTCGATTCGATAGTTCCCGCCAACGGTGCCGGATAGCTGAAACTGAAACTTGCCGGCGACTTTGGCCAGGTTGGTGATGCCGGGCAGACCATCAACGACATTGAGCCTCACCCCATTCGCCAGATAATTGGGTGTGAAATAAAGTCCGTTACCCAACGCACTTCCCGAAGTGCCATTGAAGAAGCCGCTGCGGGAGGCTGCCGAGAGGATTTGAAAAGTCTGGTTGGTAGCCGGCGTGAAGCTGTTGGTCAGTCCGAGGTGAAGAGGGCCAGTGAGCGTGGCACTGCCGCTCACCTGCAATTGCCCGAATTGCGCGCCCGGGGTGGTGCCGCCAATCAGGGTCTTGAGAGAGCTGCCCGCGCCTGGCGCGTAATTGCCGATCACGCGGATCACGCCCACGTTGATCTCCAGCGCCGCGGACTGGACAAAGCTCACGATGTTGATGGTGTTGGTGCCCGTGCCGCCGGACTTGCGATAGGTGCCCTCGTTCCTGAACGTCGAAGTGCCGCCAACGTTCTGAATTATTGTGCCATCAAACTGCACGTCGAAGAGCGCGCCGGGCTGGTTGTAGAAAGCAATATTGTTGTCCATGTTGAACTGGCCTCCAGTCCAAATCACCGTGCCGAAATTGGTGATGACGCCGCTGTTTACAAGGGTTTTTGAACCACTACCGCTGAGTCGGAGCGTGCTGCCGGCTGGAATCGTCAATTGCGGTGTCAACGACCCGCCGGTCCATTCGAGCGAGCCGTTCAACGCAGCTGCACCGCGCCAGGTGCCGGCGGTAAAGATCAGGTTCGTGGCTGTGATGTTACCGCTGATGATGGCTTCACCGACTCCGGTGGCCAGATACTTGAAACCGGCCCCGCTGAAGCTTGAATTGGTGAAGTTGTTGGCCTGGTTGAACACAATGCTGGTGCTGCTCTCGCCGAAAAATGTGTTGCCCGCGCCGGTGGCGGTAACTGCGGTCGTGCCGAAACGAATCACGCCGTTCGATACGCTGGCCGTTCCCGTATTAATGAAGCTGCCGATTTGAATGTTGTTGGTGTTGACGCCGGCAGACTTGCGATAGGTGCCATCGTTGCGGAAGGTCGAGGTCCCGCCCGTGTTTTGAATGAGAGTGCCATCGAATTGTGCGTCAAGGATCGCGCCGGACTGGTTGTAAAAGCTGGAGTTGTTGTCGAGGTTCAATTGGCCGTTTGTCCAGGCGATAGTGCCTGCGTTGGTGAAAGTGCAGGTGAACAGTGTCTTGGTGCCGCCGCCAAAAGTGAAGGTGCAGGTCGGATCCAACTTCAATTTCAAATTCGAGAGCGTGCCTCCGGACCAACTGCCCGAACGGAGCACCGTCAACACGCGCGTGCCGTCGCTGAACAGAGTATTGGCGCCGAGGCTGACCGTGAGATTGCTGACCGTCGCGCTGGTATCCAGGTTGATGTCGAAGGCGCCAGCGACGATGGCCGAGTCCGCCGGGCCGGGAACTCCTACCGGTGACCAACTGGCAGCGGTGCTCCAGTTACCGCCCGAGATTCGCGTGAAGTTGGTTTGGGCGTGAGTGGAGAGCGATAGCAATAAAGCGAAACCTGCCAGAATTGCACGGCTACCGACCAAGGTTCGAAGTTTCATAAGTAGTTGTCTTAGCAAGTTCACAAGCCGCCCGGAATGTTGCACCCCAACGGGCCAGCCACACGAGAGTCAGCAGGCAATTTACGAGGGAAGGGATTGGTGAAATCGTAATCTGCCTTCGATCGGAGTCAATCGGTTTTAATGCTGGAGATTACCGTTGGGTGTGATCAAAGCCGGGTGAGGGCGGGGTTGGTGTTGAAGTTGTGGCGGAGTGCGCTCGTCCCCGGGCGCAGCAAGGTCCGTATGCTTGACGGTGTGGTGGATTCCAGCGGCTTGCCTACGCGCGACGATGCTGTGGCCGGGGACGGCCACACTCCGGGCCTCACCCGCTTTTAATCACACCCATTACCGGTGCAGCGGCGCGGGAGTCTATGGCTACCGCGCCACCGCCCGTTACTTCCGACAGGCAGAGACCATCCCCTCATTTTTCATGGTAAACTGGTCGCCATTGATCCGGCCAATCGTCTGGCCTGCGCCTTCCCATCGCATGGTGAGTTCCGCGCCTTTCTGCGTGTAGGTGGCTTTCACTTCACGGCTGACACCCTGATGCGATGGCACGGTGAAGATGATCTGACTGCGACAGTTACCATCGGGATTGATGGCGGTGGCGGAGCTTTGGAAACAGACTCTTTGCTTTCATAGGCCCGTCATATCTCATTACCGGGAAAAACGCGCTAATTGAAAATGCCCATCGCTGCATTGAAGAAATCAATCCACCCACGCCCGCCGCAAGCCTTTCCCACCCCCTCCTGTTTTCCCTGCGCTTCCGCCTTCGCGACGTTTCGCCGCGCCTGAATTCGCTTGCTGGATTCACACGGCAAAATACATTGCCGCGTGATCTCAAGCGGAAATCGAACGCGGGCCCTTCTCCTGTGTTTTTTATCCGCTCCGTTTCTGTCACCGGCTCAATTGGATCCTGAACAGCGGCGATTGGTGCAGATCGGTTACAATCAACCGTTGGAAGGGAAAGGTCCCATCGCCGGATACGGTTTTTTTTACGACAACAAACCAGGCTTTGTTTTGACGAACCTGACGCTTCGGCTGGTCGTGGCTCCGATCTATCTGGATGCGGAGCTTGGATTTCGCAGCCTGCTCGGCCCCTATACCGACGCGGCGGTGGGACTGGCGGGCGGCGGGTTTGCCCAAAGTTATTCGGAGATTCGCGATGGTCATTATTTCCGGGAGGAATCATTCATCGGTCACGGCGGGGATGTTTCGGCGAGTGTGTATCACCGTTTCAACCCGGACCAGGAGCTGCCCGTGTCGCTGATCCTGCGCGGCGGCGCGGGGATTTCCTTCTACGAACCAGACGACAAGACGGACCCCGCTTTTGAGCTGCCGGACAAGCGGTCGTCCTTTTACATCCGCACCGGTTTGCGTTGTGGCGGTCAGGAGCCAAGCCTGACCGAGCCATTGGCGATGGAGCTTTCGTTCTGGCATGAGTCGCAGTTTCGCAGCCGGTCGGATCGCTACGGCTTCAACGGAGACCGTGCAGTGGAGGCGGCAACGCATCTGTTCTGGGCGCGCGCCCTGTTGAAATACACGTTCGAAAACGAACATCTCTTTGAATTCAGCTTCACAGGAGGGACGAGTTTGAATGCGGACCGTTTCAATGCCTACCGGCTGGGTGGCGTGCTGCCCTTTGCTTCCGAGTTTCCATTGAGCATTCCCGGTTACTACTACCAGGAACTCTCAGCCGAGCGATTCGCTCTTTTCAACGGACAATATTCTTTTCCGCTCACACCTAGGAAGAATCTGAGGTTCACTCTTTATGGGGCAGGCGCGCGCATGGATTATCTGAATGGTCTGGAGCAGCCGGGGCATTGGCATGCTGGCGCGGGCGGAGGTCTCTCTTTCATTTCGCCGAGCGGCACATGGATGGCCACACTGATCTACGCCCACGGCTTTGATGCGATCCGCAGCGATGGCAGGGGCGCGAATCAGATCGGCTTGCTGTTCCAGTGGGACTTGGAAGCAAAAAAGCGGGGCAAGTCGCGCTTCTTCACACCGGGCATCAGCCCCTATCGTTCGCGGGGTGGAGAACGGTTGTTCCGGCAGTAGCCTGTCGTGATGAGGTCAACTGGAAGGTTTTGCAATTGACGCCCGACGCGTTAGAGAAAGCTCGCAGGTATGATTCATTTCAGCAACATTGCCGCGCCATGAAACAGGGCTTGGTCCTGGATAAAGTTGTTCTGCTTGGACGCACGCTGGAGGAGTATCAGCGCTACTTCGCGCTGGACCTCGACACGCTGCGCGGCCGGGCAATTCTCGACGTGGCCTCCGGCGTGAGTTCGTTTTGCGCGGAGTCGCGACGGGCCGGGTTGTGCGTTACGGCGTTCGACGCAATTTACGAATTGCCGGCAGACGAAATTCAACGCCGTTGTGAGGCGGACCTTGAGCACGTCGTCGAAGCTGTCCGGGATTTGAAAACCTACCGTTGGGATTTCTACAAGTCGCCAGAACATCTCCGCACTTTTCGTGAGCGTGCGTACAAGTCATTTCTGGCGGATTATCGGAACGGTGATGCCGCCCGCTACGTGGCCGGGCGGCTGCCAGTGCTCCCGTTTCGCGACGGCGAGTTCGACCTCACGCTCGTGTCGTATCTGCTGTTCATTTACGAAGATCAACTTGACTACGAGTTCCACAAAAGATCGTTGCTGGAGATCATGCGGGTGACGCGGGACGAGGCACGGGTGTATCCAGTTGTGACCTTCGAGGCAAAGCGATGCAATTTTCTTGACCGGCTGCAGGCTGATCCCGAACTGACTCATCTGGGCTTTGAGGAGGTGCGGACAGACTTCGAGTTTCTGCTCAACTCGAACAGCTATCTGCGATTGTTTTGGCGTTGACCATAATTTGCGAAGAACCATCCTATAGACTAGCGTTTCGCCATGAGAATCAAACTTCGGCTCACCGCATGCGGAATGCTTTTCACATTCGTCGCCGGAACTTTACTGCGCGCTGATCAGTTGGAAATGCAGAATGGCGACCGCTACAACGGCAAGGTGCTGTCCGTTTCCACAGAAACGGTCGTGCTGGAAAGCGAAGTACTTGGCAAAATAAATGTGCCGCGCAAAACCGTCACAAGTCTTGCGTTTGGCACAAACACCATCACGACGAAGGCGGCCACCACAGTCGCGCGGCTTTCTGTGGTGACGAATCTTCCGGTTGCCACACTCCCAAATACAATTGCGAATACCAACGCTGATCTGTCCGCCGCGCTTCGCAATCTTGGTGGGAACACAAATTTCATCCAGCAGATCCGCGAACAAATGCTCGCCGACAGTCCCGAGGCCGCCAGGAAATACACGGAAATGGTCAACGGCTTGATAACCGGGAAGCTGAACATGAATGACCTGCGCCGCGAAGCGAAGTCGTCTGCTGACCAGTTGCGGGAGCTAAAGCGCGATCTTGGCCCCGAAGTCGGCGACTCACTTGATATGTACCTTCAGGTCCTGGATGGTTTTCTAAAGGAAAGTCCCGCCGAGCCAGCGAGCGCCGCTCCTGCTCTCCAGCCAAAAGTGAAAGGCCGTTAGTCTGAAGTCAGAAATCTGCCGGTTAAACCGTTACAGCGCGGCCGCCAAAGATTCATGGTCGCCCACACCGCTTTCCGCAGTCACCCGTTTCCCCGCATTGAAATTGGTTGTATCAGTCAAACGGATTTCCTGCGACAGTTGCCGTCGGATTTTCGATTGTGAACATTTCATCCGCCATTTTTCATTGCAGCGCTCCGAATCTGGATTTGTGTCCGGATGAGTCATTGCCGGAATTCGCCTTTATCGGGCGGTCCAACGTCGGAAAATCCTCCTTGCTGAACTTGCTGGCAGGCAAACAGAGATTGGCACGGGTCTCGACCACTCCAGGGTTCACCAAGCTGATCAATTTTTTCACGATGAGCAAAACGTGGCGACTGGTGGATCTGCCGGGATACGGTCACGCTCATCTGGCCCGGAAGCACCGGGCCGAGTTCAACGAGGCGGTGTTAGACTATCTTCAGAATCGTCCGAACCTCCATTGCGTCTTCGCGCTGGTTGATTCCGGGCTGCCCCCACAACCGATTGATCTGGAATTCGTGGAATGGCTCGCCGGCAATTCCATTCCTTTCGTCCTCATCTTCACCAAGACCGACAAGGTAAAGCCAGCGGTCGTGCAGGCGAACATTGATGCGTTCAAGGCTCGCATCTCGGAATGGTGTGAGAATCTGCCGGTGATAATGACATGTTCCGCCGCATCGAAACATGGCAGAGGCGATTTGCTCAAAATTATCAAAGAGGTGTTATCCACGGCACAGGCAGAGCCCGGGCAACAGCCTGAGCAGAATCAGATTAAAGAACCTATCGAAACAGAACAATCGGCGCCGGACGCCGTGACATCTGCTGAAAACTTTCTTTCGATCCGCCAAGGATCAGTCGCCCGGGACATTCGCGGAAAGCGACCCAAGCTTCCGCGTCCGTGGTGATGTCGGCAGGTTTAATCAACTACCATTGCCAGCCAATCAGACGCGCAGATAGACGTAGATGGCGAAGATGATTGCAGCGAGCCCGGCGACCGCAGCAACCGACCAAAGGAAGCTCCGCTTCTGGGCTGCGATGGCGAAGGTGGAAACGATGACTGCGGCTTGCGCGGCCAGCATCCCGAAAAAGAATTTTCCGCTGCGTTTGTGGTGTCGCTCCGCCGATATGTTGGCCTTGCGCACCTGCAATTCATAGAAGCTGGCAATGGTCTGGTTGAGCCTCGCCTCGGCCTCATAACGCACGGCATTGTAGCGCATCCTGGCAGCGGTAAGATCGCGTGCGGCGGCTTTGTCGCCCGATGGGAGGGATTTTTCCAATTGATCAAGAGCCTGATTGGCAGGAGCGGTGAGGATGTCAAACGCAAGGGCGCTGTCTTTGACGGCTTGTAATGCGGCAGCGAGAGACTCGTCATCCACGGGTTTCAACAGGCCGGTGATTTCGGTTTCCGGCTTTTGATTTTCAATGGCTTCAAGCGCGGCTTTAACTTTCGAATCCATGCTGGCGGTGGCGGGAACTGGAATCTTTGTCAACGCGGGGTTTTCTATTGTGTGGATGTCAGTGGTGGCGGTGAGGAGGTCAAAAGAGTTTCGTTGCATCGCGCCGCGAAGTTTCTTTGCCTGAAAGTAGGCCCATTGATCGCCCGCTTTGGACTGGAGTTGCGCACCGAGGGCGCGGTCGTATTGCGCCTTGGTCATCTCGCTGGAAGCCAGACCGGCCAGCAAGGTCGCGATGACAGTCATGATGACGGGTGTGGCGAGCAGCGTTTTGCCCCATTTGGTTTGCGGCACTTCGGCGGCCAATTGTTCCGGCACTTTTGTCTTCATCTGCGGGGAAGCTACACAAATTGGAGCAGTCAAAGCAACGGACTAGATCTGGAGGGTGTGGAACCACACTTCGCGATTGAATTGCGAGGAAAACAAAACCCGGCGACAAAATGCAAAGACCAATGGTGGGTGAATTCTCTCCACCAGTCGCCTCCTCTGAAAAGAGCGTGACGTTTGCACGGCAACCCTGTCGAATCTATGAGTGACATAATAAAAATGAACCACGACGAATTTGCATTCTTCAATCAACAGCTCGCAGCAATGCTGCGGGAGGGGATTCCGCTGGAAGGCGCGCTCAGGCAATTATCCTCCGAGATGCGCAGCGGTTCATTACGCGACGACGTGCAACAACTCGAAGCAGAACTTGCACGAGGCACACCACTCAAGGACGCACTTGCGCGCCGGACACTTCCGGAATTCTACAAGCAAATGATCGAGATCGGCGCTCGCGGAAATGATCTGCCCGGCGTGCTCATAATGGTTGCCGATCATTATCATCGCACCCATGCAATCTGGACCCGGCTCAAGGGATTGATGGTTTATCCCGCACTCGTAATCATCGTGGCACTCGGTCTGACGATTGTGTTGTCGCTGATGCTGGATCGTTTTCTCGCGACCTTTTTTGATTATGGACTGGGCCAGCCACCGCAGCGTTTGCTGATGCTCGCGAGCATCTGGGTGACACCCGCAATCCTCACATTGGCTGCGCTGGTGGGTGTCGCCATCGCCGCCATGCCACGATTGCGCACGCGTCTGCGCTGGAGAATTCCAGGTTTCCGTGAAGCAAGCCTGGCGCAGACCGCATCTGTCATCGCGCTGCTTTTGAAGAATGGTTCAACGCTTGCCGAGGCTCTGGCGTTTGCCGAAGGACTCGAAGCGAACACATCCGCCGGAAAATCACTCGCGCAATGGCGGCAACTGATCGCCAACGGTGCGGGCAAACCTTCACTATGGCCTCCACCCACGAAGTCGATTCCGCCGCTGTTTCTCTGGCTTGTGCGTAGTGGAGGTGAAAACCTGGCGGCAGGTTTTGCAAAGGCGGCGGAGATTTATCATGCGCGTGCGTCTTACCGCATCGAGATGGCGCTCTACGGCGCGCTGCCGGTTTCAATTCTCATTCTGGGTCAGATGGTTTTCTGGCAGATCGCGCCCTTGCTGCAAAGCATGGCGTGGTTGATGAACAACCTTGGCGGAAACTGAAACCGGCGCACCATGAACGGGCCATTTCAAAACTCATTCACATCGGATCCAATCGGGACGGGAGCAGTCTTCATCCTGGCCGTGCTGCTCTTTGTCTGCATCGAGCTTCCGATCATCATCGGGGTGCTATACGGGTTTTACTATCTGCTGACACTTCCATTGCGTAGGAACGAACGCGCGCGATTGTTTCTCGACATCCTGGAAACTGGAATCGCCTCGGGAAAAACCATTGAAAGCTCAATCATGGAGGCATCCGCTTCGGGCGACCCCGTGTTCGGCGGAGGCATGCATCGTCTCGCGGCGAATCTCCATGGCGGCATGTCGCTGACCGATGCGCTGGATCACCCGACCCGTGCGCTCAATCCGGAGGTGCGTGCCATGTTGAAGGCGGGATTGCGGATCGGTGATGTGCGAAAGGTCCTGCCTGCGTGCCGCCAGTTGTTGCGCGACAGCCTTTCGCAGGTACGTGGTGCTCTGAATCATCTCGTGCTGATATTCTTTTGCGTGACCCCGGCCATCATTGTCCTCCCAGTGATGATTGGAATTTTAATTTTGCCGAAATTCAAGGAAGTCTTTAGAGGAATGAGCGGCGGCTCGGTGCCGGCTTTCACACAATTTGTCTTCGACTATTACCCGGCATTGATCGCCTTGCAGGTCTGCATTCTCTCACTCGGCTGGTTCGTCACTGTGGCCTACATTGGCGGGCCACGACTGCGCGGACTGTTCCGGACTCTGACTTTCTCGGTTGGCGAACCCGGACGCGCGTGGCTTGGAGTTTTGTTTGTTTCGATTCCTGATGCGCTGGTCTATCGCCTGCCTTGGAAACGAAAGCGATTGCAACGGGATTTCACGACAATCCTTGCAGTGTTGCTGGACGCAGGAATGACTGAGACCGACGCGGTTTCACTCGCGGCTGAATCCACCGCGAATCATTCCATGATCCGTCGCGGCAACAAAATGCGCGCCCTGCTTTCTGACGGTACCAAGTTGCCGGATGCGTTGCGCGTGATGGACGACGGACGAGAACTCCAGTGGCGGCTCAGGAATGTCCTTGGCCGGCGCGGGACTTTTGTACGCGCACTCACCAGCTGGCACGAATCTCTGGATTCGCGGGCCTTCCAACTTGAACAGACAGCGGCACAGGTCACAACAACAGGCATGGTCCTGTTCAACGGATTCGTCGTGGCGGTATTCATCATCGCCATGTTCCTCGCCCTCATTCAAATCATCAACGAGGCGGTGTTATGGTAATTCGATCCAGAAGAAGCCGCGAGCGCGGTTCGCTGATGACCGAGATGCTGGTTGCGATTGCGCTTCTCGCAGGCACGTTGCTGCCACTGGCGTATTCCATCGCGTCAGAACGCAAAACCGCACGCGCCTATTACCAACGCGCCGTGGCGATGGAGATCGTGGACGGGGAAATGGAAATCCTCGTAGCCGGTAACCCGCACGGTCTTGCACCAGGAACTCGTCATTACGCTGTGCAGGCTCTCGCCGCCACGAATCTGCCACCCGGAGGTTTTCTTCTCACGGTGACAACAAACGGATTGCAACTCGAATGGAAACCGGTGGTGAAAGATCACGGCGGGCCTGTTGTACGCGAGGTGAAGTTCAAATGAGACTGATGACTGACAATACTTTTGCCGTTGCACGCTGTCGGACGCAGCGCACTTCACATCGCAACGGGATCATGCTCATTGATTGCCTCGTGTACGGTTCCGTTTTGCTCCTTTTACTCGGAGTCGCCTACGCAGCGCTGTATCGCTGCTCTGAAAACTCTGCGATGCTACGTCGCAACACAGAGGACGTCACAATGGCATTGAAGGCCGGTGAACGCTGGCGCGCGGACGTTCGCGCCGTACGTGGGCCGATTCGAAGCAGCATGGCGGACGATGGCATGGAGGTTGTCCTCCCCTGCCCTCGGGGTGACGTTTCCTACAGGTTTGCAACGAACAGCGTTTCCCGGCGCGTTGGCAATGGCGGATGGAACAGCCTGCTGCCGAGCGTTGCCAGTTCAATCATGGCGTCTGAGAACCGCGCCAACACCACAGCATGGCGATGGGAACTGGAATTGAAGCCGCGTTCGAATCGTCCCGTACATCTGAGACCTTTGTTCACCTTCATCGCGGTGCCGGAGAGAGGAATTACAGAATGAAAACAGAATTTACGATCCACAGACGGCACGACCGCGGCGTCGCTGTCGTCGTCGTGCTGGCGATCATTTCCATAGTGCTGGTGTTTGTGGCCGCAAATCTCCGATCACTCCACAGGCTAGGACAAGAGATGCGGATGATTGAAAAGAAGCAGGTACACAGGCTTGATCTACAGGCTGCCAGCCAGGCGATTTCAAACTCACCGACAAACGTCGCCGTTTCTGTTTCTACACCGGTATCAGACGCGACGAACCCTAAGTAAACCTGCTCAGATTGCGAAGTCGGTGTATTCCGGCTTCACCGCCTCCGTCGGCGGGAACAACATTCCGGCGGCGACAGTTGCGTTCGTGCCTTGTTCAATCAGAATGAAGGAACCGGTAAGCCGGTTAGTTGTGTAACCGTCGTAAGTGATCGGCTTGGCCGTCTTGAGCCGGATGACCCCGATGTCGTTCGCGCGGAATTCGGCTGGCCCGGCTTCCAGGTCCAACGTCTCCATGTTGATGCGACCCTCGACTTGCGACACGACTGCTTGCACCGTCTGCGGACCGTATTTGAGGAAATACTTTTTCCCGGCTTGCAGCGGACGGATGCTCATCCAGCAGATGCGCGCGTGCAAATCGCTTGCCATCCCAGGCAACTGTTCGAGTCCGACAATCATGTCGCCGCGACTGATATCAATGTCATGCTCAAGGCAAATTGTGACGGACTGCGGGCAAAATGCCTGCTCAAGCGAACCGTCGTAAGTCCAGATGTCTTTGATTGTGGTCTTGATGCAGCCCGGCAATACGGCGACTTGCTGGCCCTTGCGAACGATGCCGCTGGCGATCTGACCGCTCAGACCACGGAAATCATGCAACGCCTGGTCGGTCGGATTGTTGGGACGATTCACCCACTGCACCGGGAAGCGGAATGCGTTGAGATTCCAATCGCTCGCGATGTGAACATTCTCCAGATGAGCGAGCAGCGGCGGGCCTTCATACCACGGCGTGTGCTTCGAGGCGTCCACCACGTTGTCGCCGTTGAGCGCGCTGATGGGGATGAACTTCACGTCGCGAAACACGTCGAGCTTCGGGAGAAAATCTTCGATCTCGTCGCGGATTTCCTGAAAGCGTTCCTGTTTCCAATCCACCAAGTCCATCTTGTTGATGGCGATGACGAGATGCGGAATGCCGAGCATCGCTGCGATGAATGTGTGGCGGCGGGTCTGTTCAATCACGCCCTGCCGCGCGTCAACGAGCACGATGGAAAGGTTCGCCGTGCTGGCGCCGGTGACCATGTTGCGCGTGTATTGCACGTGGCCCGGCGTGTCAGCGACGATGAATTTCCGCTTCGGTGTCGCGAAGTAGCGATACGCCACGTCAATCGTAATGCCCTGCTCGCGTTCAGCCCGGAGGCCGTCAGTGAGGTTGGCGAGATTGATCTGGCCGCCGCCGGTGATGTCGGCGGATTTTTCCAGCGCTTCGACCTGATCTTCCATCAGCGACTTCGAGTCGTAGAGCAGGCGACCGATGAGCGTGGACTTGCCGTCGTCAACACTGCCGCAGGTGTTGAAGCGTAAAATTTCGATGGGATGCTGGGTGTGGGGCATACAAGAAAGCAGTTGGGAGATGGCAGATGGAAGTTAGGAACTCATTGCGCGAGCGCGAGTGGAGCGGATCAAGCCGGAAACCAACTGGCCGGTTTGGGCTACGAGTTCGAGCATGGTTTTGTGTTCGGAATCAGAAATGTATTTGGCGTCCGACATGACATAGGAGAGCGAGCGAACTTCACCACAAGAAGCCCGGGCAATGTTGTAGAATTGCAGCTTCTCAGCCGAATGAACGCGTTCGAAACCTTCCGCGATATTGGTCATGGCAGAAACCGCGGCGCGTTGCACCTGATCCCTTAAGCCAAAGTCCAAAGCCGCTGGTTTCTGACGAAATGCCAAGTAAACGAAGCGCACGAGTTCTCTGGCGGTGCGCCAAGCCTCAAGCTGCTCGAAGTTTTCAATCCTATCTGCCATCT
>CAYSDO010000063.1:0-14707 GCA_964429665.1 uncultured Bifidobacterium sp. | reverse complement strand
TGGAGACGGATGGAGCAGTGTGGCCAAAAGCCCCTGAATTCGTTCGATTCCGACCCTCGCCTCCAAACCGAAACAATTATTTGTAAAGGTTTTACGTTGACAGAGACCCTCAACGGGCACTAAAACGGGCACTAGATTCGTGACGGACGCCTAATCGTCCCAACACGCTCCAGCTCTCCCGTTACACCGTAACTACTCCGGCGATTTCTCTATAGGCTGCCTCAATGCCTATGAAATTACGGTTCCGATTGATCACCCGAGGCGAGCGCGGAAAACAATATTATTGCGTGGATTCTGAGACAGGAAAGCGCACTAGTCTAAAAACCAAGGACAGGGATGCCGCCCGGCAAATCGTGCTCGCCAAAAACCAAGCTTTGCGTCAGCCCAATCTGAATCTGCACATAGCCAAGGCGTATCTGGCGGGCACTGATTCGGGCGTGGCCACGCGGACGTGGCAGAACGCACTGGATGCAATTGTTGAAAACAAACTAGGCTCGACCCGGGATCGTTGGTTCCGGGCAGCAAGGGACAAGGCACTGGACGGGATTCGACACAAAACCATTATTGAAACCCAGGCCGAGAGTCTCTTTACAGCGCTTAAGATCGGTACGGTGAGCACAAACGTGCATCTGCGCAAATTGCACAACTTCTGTATTTCCATGAATTGGCTGCCATGGCCGTTGATTCCGAAAAGGCTGTGGCCGGAGGTGAAGTACAAGGCCAAACGCGCGATCACTCTTGAAGAACATCAACGCATCATCGAACGGGAACAGAACCTGGAACGCCGGGCGTTTTATGAATTAGCCTGGCACCTGGGAGCATCACAAATGGATCTTGCCGGACTTCAGGCCGAGGACGTGGATTGGCAGGGGCGGACCATTGCGTATTCACGGAAGAAGACAGGTTCACAGGCATGTCTTCATTTTGGAGACGACGTCGCAACGATATTGAAGCTTTTGCCAGTGTCAGGCCCTTTGTTCCCGTATCTCTGCACGGTACGATCCGGTGACCGGGCCACTGAGTTTAAGCAACGTTGCGATGGATTGGGAATCAGCGGCGTTTCGCTGCATTCCTATCGCTATGCGTGGGCCGAACGCGCACGAAAATGTGGTTATCCGGAACGTTTCGCTCAGGAGGCGTTGGGCCATAATTCCAAGGCGATTCATCGGGCCTATGCCAAGCGAGCACAAGTAACCCTGCCCTCTTTGGAGCAATACGAACGTAATGCCAGTCCGGACAACATCATTCCCATTGAGCTGCAACAAGGTCATCTGGCAGGTAGGCATGGCGCGGGATGAGAGTGTCGCGCCGACAAACTACCGCAAGCTCTGCCAATCCAGATCGAATCGTGCAAGATACTTGCGCAGGCGGTCGGCGTCGTTTGCCGTTTTGCGGTTCTCCCGCGTGGCCGCGAACAATTTCCGGCCAGCATCCGATAGCGTGGCGGATTCCCGGCAAACCTGGATCACGAAAGCCAGTTGCGCCCGATCAAACAGATCTAACTGCTCCCTCGTCTTTTCGCTTAATACGCTCGCCAGCACGGCGTCATGGTCACCAGCTACCGCTGGCGCCGACCAACCAGTCTTCAGCCGTTCAATTTCCTCAGCCAGCACAGCTGCGGTGTTGCGGCCGCCCGGTGAAAGCGTGGCCATGCGCACGGGACACGGTTGTTGGCTTCGTCTCCAACTCAATTAATTTCTGTGTGAACGTGAAAACCTGGCGGCGTGATTCGATTCAGGCCGTTTGGGAAATACCCCGCACCGATGAGCCGGTGCGTGTTTTTCTTTATTGGGTCGCCAGAGCGTAGTCGGAGAGGAGTTGTTGGCCGAGGTGGCATTCGGTGACGATCTCGATTCAGAAATTTGCGGCGGTGCTGCGGCTTGAACCGTGTTTGCGCCAGCTATTTTGATAACCGGATCGAGTGGTTGCGGGCAGGTTATTGGAAATGGTGTTGATGGACTTGACAATGTCCGACGGCAACGGGAGTAGCCAGTATCCGCTGTTTTGCGTCTCGGAAAAGGTAATATTGTCGAAGGGTGACAACGATCAAGAGATGAGCCAGACACAGAATTTCGATCCAGCCGTTCCTTACTGCTTTGGTGGCTTTGCATCTGCCGGTGGGATGTGTGTGGCCCAAGTCATTCCCGATTCCTTTTGAAATTGGCGAGTCATTCCGGCAGGGGTTGGGATATTGATCAGATGGTCGCAGCCGGGACATTTGATCTGCCTTCCAGCAAACTGTACATCGCATGCCATGTGTTGTTTGCAATGGGGACACTCGAATTTAAATTCACTCATAGGATCTTTCTGATTTGTACCCGTGTTTGAATACTTCAACAAGCAGCTTTATTCATAATGCGAGTTCGAGTTATGTCATTTCTTTTTCCAGACGGCTGACCTCGACGCGCAACAATTCCGTGACACGGTGCTTGGTTTGGTAAACCTGGTCAACGGAAACACCAAAACGTTCCGCGACTTTTTCTGGTGGCCATTCCTTGTTCATGTAGAACTCAAATATCTGGTATCGTTGGGGATTAATGCTCCGCCGCAGATTATCCATCGCTGCGTGCAGTAGGTTCATTTCCCATTCAGCTTCCCACATTGCATCCATATCGCGCGCATTTGGATCGGGCGTATCGTCAACCGTGGCTGTGCGAGTTTTGGAATCTTTGGCGGCGTGGTCTGCGACAGGTTGGCGTTTGCGAAACTGCCCGATGATCCTCCATCGGGTCATGTTTAACAACCATGCTTTGAATGAGCCAATGGACGGATCGTACTTGAAGGTCGGCATATGCTTGGAGACGGAAATCAGCGTTTCCTGGACAACATCCTGCGCTTCGGCGTCGGTGAGGCCGGCCTTGCGTGCCACTCCGTAAATGAGCTTCCAATAAACCCTGAAAAAATCCTGCCAGCTCGCGCCGTCCTGCCAGTTCTTAAGGCGATGAATCAAGCTGGCTCTGGTCGGAATCAGTTCGTCGTCGGTGTGTTTCATATTTGGGTCACGCTGTTGACAGCGGCAGTGGTCGGAGATGGAAATAATTCGACGGATTGCTATCATGAGAAACAGGCTACGTCCAGTTCCAAGCCGTCCAAGCAGTCAGCCATAATGATGCGACGTTTTGCTTCGTCAATTGCCATGGTTTCTTCCACCGGAGTTGTCATGTTCGCGACTGCTTTTTGTCTTTCAAGGAAATGCAACGCAGCAGCGAGGCACGATTCAAGGTGGGCACGATTCAGCAGCTGGAACGCGCGGATGCTCCGCACAGAAGGTAACTGACCAGCACATATTTGCTTGAAGGCAGCATCCTGTATCATAAGCGCTTGAATTTCCGAAGCCCGATAAATTCCCTTGGCATAATAGTACGTCAACAGAGCCAGCAAAACTTTCAGAGGGAAAGATAAACTGTTCACGAACAACGTGACTCGGCGAAGGCATGTTTCCGGGATTGTTTGTATCGTTGTTTGGATTACTTCAACGAGCGATGAAGGGTTCGAGTTGCCGCATCGACAAGGCATAATGAAGAGGAGTGGGCTCGTTCGGCAATTTTGCTTCGGGATTGAGGTGGCCATGTTGTTCCTTTGCTTGGTTGTTCTACGTTTTTGTACGCGTCCACACCACATTTCTGACAAACTATTTTGATAATATTTTGCAAGAGGTGCAGTCGAGCCGCGTACCGCCGGTATGACATCACGCACTCATAGCGCCCCATGCAATTCAATTGCTACGACGCAGCCAAACGGTTAGGAGTTATGAAACCAAGTCACAGGACCGTATTTTCGGGCATGAACAATTTGGGCAAAAGCTATCGGCTGAGTTTATTGGTGGTTATCCTTCAAGGCCTGACTGCGACCATCAGTCTGGCGGCGGAGCGAAATCCCGGCTTGATTGAAATTCGTATACTTCAGATGCAAGGGAGCGTCGAGATCATGCCATCTGGAGCCACGACCTGGGTGCTGACGCAGACCAATCAGGTCTTGCACGCAGGTGACCGGCTGCGCACCGGCAGCAACAGCCGTGCATCGCTCAGGTGGTCTGATCAAAGCGTCGTTCCGTTTGGTGCACTGACGGAGATTGAGATTCTATTGCCGGACAAATCGAATTCCTTGCCGGGTTTGAGTGTGGTCAAAGGAATTGTTTCGTTTTTCCATCGTGACAAACCCGGGCGCATTCGGATTCTCACGCGAGGTGCAACGGCCAGTGTGGAGGGCACGGAGTTTGTCATGGAAGCAAGCGAATCGAACGGAGGCGAACGTGTCACGTTGGCGGTGCTTGACGGCAAGGTGCAGTTAGCCAACGCACAAGGCTCGTTGACACTGACTAATTCGCAAGAAGCCGTGGCTGTATCGGGCCGGTCGCCTGTGCTCACACCCGGATTCATCGCGAACAACATTTTGCAATGGTGCTTCTACTATCCAGGTGTGCTGGATTTGAAAGATTTGAAATTGAACCCGGACGAAATGGAAGTGTTGAAGTCGTCGCTCGATGCATATCGCGCTGGCGACCTGATCGGTGCATTGGCGAATTATCCAGCGTCCAGGCACGTAACCTCTGACGCGGGAAAAATCTATCACGCCGCCTTGCTGCTTTCCGTTGGACAAGTCGAGCAGACCGAAACTGAATTGAGTGCGTTGCCTGCGGCGACGCAGGATGATCCGCTGGCCGCATCATTGCGAACGCTCATCGCAGCAGTGAAGCACAGCGCAAAACCCGGGACGCGTAGTCCGCAACTGTCAACTGAACTGCTGGCTGCATCCTATTACGAACAATCTCGCGCGACGGGCGAAGAATCATTGAAAGCAGCCTTGGAACTTGCCCGCCGTGCAACGGCTGTTTCGCCACGGTTTGGTTTTGGTTTGGAGCGAGTGGCGGAACTTGAATTTGGTTTTGGCCGCGTGGCGAAAGCATCCGTGGTTTTGGACAGGAGTTTGGAGACCGCCCCACACAACGCACAGGCACTTTCGTTGAAAGGTTTCATCCTCGCCGCTCACAACAATATCACCGAAGCGACAGAATGGTTTAATCGCGCCATTGCGGTAGATGGCGCTCTTGCCAATGCCTGGCTGGGGCGCGGCTTATGCCGGATTCGGCGTGGCGATGTCGTCGACGGACGCAACGATCTGCTTGTTGCCGCCGCGCTTGAACCGCAGCGATCGCTCTTGCGGAGTTATCTCGGCAAAGCTTTTTCCGATGCAGGCGAAACTGCGTTGGCAAACAAAGAAATTGAACTTGCCTTGCGTCTTGATCCCAACGACCCGACGGGCTGGCTTTATTCCGCGTTGCTGAAACAGCAACAGAATCGCATTGATGAAGCCATTGGCGACCTCGAAAAGTCTCAGAGACTAAACGACAACCGATCATTGTTTCGCTCAAAGCTGTTGCTCGACCAAGACAAAGCCGTTCGCAGCGCAAATCTCGCGAGCATGTACCGCGACGCAGGAATGAGTGATGTGGGACTGCGCGAGGCAGCGCGCGCCGTGACCTATGACTACGCCAACGAATCGGCGCACCTGTTTCTCGCCGACAGTTTCAACGAACTTCGTGACCCGACGCGGTTCAACCTTCGACAGGAAACAGTTTGGTTCAACGAGTTGTTGCTGGCCAATCTCCTCGCGCCCGTTGGTGCCGGCCGCCTCTCGCAGACCGTAACTGCGAATGAATACTCCAAGTTGTTCGAGTCCGATGGCCCGGGCCTGGTAAGTCAGTCCTCTTGGCGGAGCGATGATCAATTTCGGCAACTCGCCTCTCAGATGGGAACACTCGGGAACACATCGTGGGCGTTGGATCTGGATTACCAACATAATGCCGGTGTCCGTCCAAACAATGAACTGGATAGACTCGAATGGTACACCACTGTGAAACACCAACTCACACCTCAGGACGCGGTGTTGCTTATTGCGAAGTATCAGGACTACTCGTCTGGCGACAACTTCCAATATTACAATCCCTCCGCATCCTTCCGTCCCAACTTCAGATTTGAAGAGCATCAGGAACCGATTCTGATTGGCGGATTTCAGCACGAATGGTCGTCTGGCAACCGAACGCTCCTTCTGGGCGGGCGATTGGTCAACAAACAGAAATTCTCCGATGTTCAGGTTTCGCAGCTTCTTCTGCTCGAAGATGGTGTGGGAGCGGTTGTAGGAAGCGACGCCCAGCCATTCGACGTGCGGCTTGCCGACGACTTGGAGATTTATACTGCCGAGGCAAGCCAAATCTTCCAGCAAGACCGATTCACGGTGGTGGCAGGTGTGTTGTGGCAGGGTGGACAGTTTGATTTTGCGAATCTGCTTACCAACGCCCCGTTGCCTGCATTTTTTCTGCCGCCAGTCAACGCTTCCTTTTCGGAAGACTTCGGGCGCTTGAAAGCCTACGGCTACCTGACGATAGAGCCAGTGGAAAAACTCTGGCTCACGGCGGGAGTCGCATACGACGCTCTCAAGATGCCCTCCAACTTCCGCAGCACGCCTCAAAGCTCAGGAACAGAAAACCGCAGCCTCGTTGAACCCAAGGCGGCGATCGTCTGGAGTCCGCTCGAACAAGCCACTATGCGCGGAATTTATTCCAAATCACTTGGTGGTGTCAGTCTGGATGAAAGCTATCGTCTCGAACCCACCCAACTCGCAGGCTTTGCTCAGGATTTTCGCACCGTGATTTCCGAATCCATCGTAGGGAGTGTTGCTGCTCCAGAAACTGAAGTCATGGGACTGGCGCTCGATCTCAAACTCGGCCACGGCACATTCGCCGGGTTGCAGGCCGAGCACATCCAGTCCGAAGTGAAACGAACCATTGGGGCCTTTCGATTGGAAAACAGTATTGCGCCGTTTGTCTCTTCTACGACCCTGGAACTGCTCGACTATGAGGAAGAGTCTTTTTCCATCAACCTCAATCAAATGCTGGGGAGCGGTTTTGTGGCGGGCGTCAACTATAAGCTTACGAAGGCGGAGTTGAAATCCACGCTGCCCGAAGTTCCAGTATCTGTATTGGCTTCCGCAGTGCGTGACGAAACCGCATATCTGCATCGAATCGGCTGCTACATGGTCTACAATCACTCATCCGGTTTTTTTGCCCGCTTTGACGCCAATTATTACAAGCAATTCAATGATGGCTATGCGATAGCTCAACCCGGAGACGACTTCGTACAACTCGATCTTCAAGCGGGCTACCGCTTCTTGCACCGTAGGGCGGAGTTGTCGGCAGGCATCTTGAACTTGACCGACCAAGACTACCGTCTGAATCCTTTGACGATCTATGCAGAAATGCCGCGTGAACGGGTGTTCACGGTACGATTTAGTTTCCGCTTTTAGGTATGGTAGACTGTCGCGTGAACTCCTTCAAGCGCTGTTGTATCCTCGTTAGAGGTTGCCGCAGTTTCTCGAACTTCGGATCGGCAAGCCACTCGCTCACCACCTCCAACGAAACATGATCCCGTCTCGCCAAGGTCGGGCCGTCCATGGTGGTGTTTTCAGTCAGCAGATTGTGCGAGATCATGAAATTTGCATTGGGGAAAACTCCCGCGAAAGTCTGCAACTCTGATGGACTCCGCTCTGCGTTGAGCAAATAAGATTCAACCAATTGCCGTTGTGTACCGTCGCCTACATCCTCGCGGGCGAAATAGTTCGCACGCGTTTCTTCGCGGCTTGCCATCCACTCGGGATGCTCGTTCAGCGTAGTCAGCGTCTGAGCCGGTTGAATGATGACCAGCCGGTCCAGCGTGAGAAATGCCGCGTGTGCCACAGCTTGGTTGTCCTTCTTGCTCACCAAATCTGTAAGCGGCGACAACAAACTCGTTCCACCAAGATGTACCGCTGTGTCGAATGCTTCAAGGTAACCGACTGATGGATCGCGTTGCCAGGCTTCGTTGCGTAACAACTCGCCCGTCTTTGTTTCGAGGAGGGTACGTGCTGCGGAAGTTGTGTCGCCTCGCGCCAGGTTGCGCAGTGCAATGGCCCACTCATCAGGCGAAGTGGATTCATTCAAAATCACACGCGCGTAAGCTGCCGCTGCTGCCGGATCAAGCATGGCCACTTGATCGAGCAACAACGTCCGTAACGTCGGGGCTTCCAGCAGTGCGCCGCCGCCGCCAATCTTAAATCCCTGTCCTGTTGAGGTGTCGGTTTTGATGTCAAGGAAGCGTTGAATTGCCAAAACAGCTTCATTTGTACTGGTGCTGTTCAGTATCTCCTTCAAATGCACGAGTGCCTTGGCTTTGTCTTCAGCAGTGTGAGCAGTTCTTAGTGAGTTCGCTGCGGATTCCAACAACTCAACTGGCGCGTCCTTCGATTCGGTTCGAACAACGGACGCCTCAACTTGATTTGCAGGAGACACATTCGACGAATGCTGACGTTCCGCCGGATTTTGTTTGCTACGCCACCACAGCACACCGCCGAATAGAACAATCAAAGCGATGATGCTGAAAAACCATTTTGATTGTGGATTCATGTTCTTGATTGACGAGATACCTCAATACTCTGACGCTGCCAAGCTAGGAAACCCAGAGGTTTTTCTGTTTTCAAAGAGCATGATCGACGACTTTGCCAGATGAAGAGCAAGCGGGCGAACGCGGCAGGAATTCCATAGATTTCCCGTCAGAATTCCGAGGATGCCGCGTACCTGTATTATGAAGTCGTTCATACCGGACTTGTTGGATACCATCATCGGGTCGGAAAGAGCTCGCGGTGTAAAAGTGAACGAACAACGATTATTCGTAAAAACGCTTTACATAATGGCAAATGGACTGAATCTAATCTGCCAAAGCACCAAAACGTTGTACCGGTTAGATTGCCGTGGAATTTGTGGCCGCCTGCAATCAAATCCCCAATGAATCGATCAACACAAGTAAACGGGTTGATACGTTGCCTTAAGCAAAACCAACTCCGGATCAAGGTCCTCTGGCCTGTTGTGACAGCAATCGTGTTACTGTGTGGTGCCGCGCAAGCACAGCTGCGAGTGTACTGCTGGGGAAATCCGAATGATGGCATCACAAATGTCCCGGCAGGTCTGGCCAATATCCGCGCGATTGCGGCGGGATACAATCACTGTCTCGTCCTGTTTAGCAATGGTACAATGGCCGCGTGGGGCAACAACTCGGCCGGGCAGACGAATCTGCATTCCAGCCTGACCAACATTGTGGCGATTGCCGCCGGGCAGTCGCACAATCTTGTGCTGCGCAGCAATGGAACTGTTTTCGCCTACGGAGGATTCAATGCGAATGGTGAATTGAACATTCCACCGGGGCTTTCCGGGGTAAAATCGATTGCGGCAGGAGGCAATCATAATCTGGTATTGCGCACCAACGGGACGGTGGTGGCTTGGGGGAAAAACTTGGATGGACAGACCAATGTTCCAGCCGGATTAAACGGAGTGGTAGCCATTACGGCGGGAGACACCCACAGCATGGCGCTTCGCAGCAATGGAATTGTTGTGGCTTGGGGCGACAACAACTCCGGCCAGATCAACACTCCTGCGAATCTGACCAACGTAGCATTACTGGCGGCGGGTTATCATCACAACCTTGCTGTCCGCAGCAACGGCACGGTGTCAGCGTGGGAACTGGACGTTTACGGCGAAAGCACCGTGCCAGCAGGTGTGTCGAATGTTGTGGCGATCAGTGCGGGACATTTTTCCAGCGCAGCGGTTCGTAGCAATGGATCCGTGGTGGTCTGGGGGCAGAATTTTTCCGGACAGACAAATGTGGTGGCAGGATTGACGAATGTATTGACCATCGCATCAGGAAGCGAACATGTGATGGCGTTGACCCCCACGCCCATCTGTGTGCCGAATTTCCCTGACATCTTTGAATGTCGCCAGAGTCTGATCGGCACGAACATTAATTTCACGATCTCGAATGTGGGCGCGACGAAGGAGACTGGCGAGCCGCAGCATTACACTGTCAGTTCCTCCAAGTCCATTTGGTTTACGTGGGTCGCCCCGACATCCGGCGGACTCGTGTTCAAAACCGAAGCTCCCACCGGCGGGGATTACTTCAAACCGATCGTCGCGATTTACACGGGCAGCAGTTTGTCCAATATTGTCAAACAGGCCGTCAACAGCACAGCAAGCAATGGTTCGGGCGGAGATCCGGTGGCACGTGCCGCCTTTAGCGCGTTGGCCGGACAGGTTTACAACATCGCTGTTGATGGTCTGGGTGAGGGTGTCCTGACTAACACGCTCACGTTGTCATCGCCACCGTCGAATGATTTGTTTTCCAACGCGGTGACAGTAGGGGGAATCTTCTTTTCAAATTCCGGTTCATTTCTCGGTGCGAGCCGGGAGTCTGGTGAACCGTCGCATGACGCAGCATCTTTTGGCCAGACCTTATGGTGGAACTGGATGGCACCAACAAACGCTCCCAATCCGGTTTCAGTCAGGCTGCTGGCCGACGCCATAAGCCTGCCTCCGGGCGTGGCGGTTTACACTGGCAATACGGTTTCCGGGCTTTCGCCCGTCACTGTAATAAAGAAAACAAACGGAATGACGAGTGATGTCGTTTTCAACGCAATCCCTGGAACCACCTACCGAATTGCGTTGGCCGGTACTGCAAACGATCCGGATTCGGCGTCTTCTTTGATCGGCAGATTTAATTTCCGGCTCAACACCAGGGCACTGGCGCTGAGCATCACCAACCTCAGCACGACTACCAACGGGAACGGCTCAATACCTTTTCAGGCGGATGCACTGATCCAGAATTCTGGCAATGCGGACAGCGGGCCGCTGCGAGTGTCGGTGTCTGCGGTTTCCGGGCTCAGCACCACTCGCGCACTTTCGATCGTTCCTGTTTCGACGGTCACTAATCTGGTGACGACAAACGTAACTTCCGGGCTTCTGGCAGGGCAGAGTCTTTTGGTTCACATTTCTGGAACCGCACCTGCATCCAATCCTGCTGACGCATCGACACCTATTGCGTACGGGGTTTATGCACAACTTGAGGAGCAGCCGATCCTCAACAAATGGTTCACGGTAGATCAAACGCTGGTAACCTACGACAACTGGCCTGGGGTGGGACAAATCTTTGGTCCTGGTGGCGGTGTGATCCGGCTGGATCCTGGCTACGGTGGAGCAACAACATTTAGCTTCGTCAGTAATGTGATTATCAGCGGAGCCACCTCGATCATCGAGGGAAGGTCAACCAACTATTTTGGCCGGGCGACATTTGTTGATGGCACGACACAGAATTTTACCAACACAATCTGGCTGGCCTCCAGCTTTACCATCGCGACGAATGGCCTTTTCACCACTGGCAATGTCGTCAGCAACACTCCGGTTTCGCTGGGCGTGATCTATTCTTTTGCTGGAATCACCGCTTACGCATTCACCAATGTGACGGTTGTCAATTTGCCAGGGCCTGCGATTACCAATTTCTTTTTAACAGATAATGCAGGATTGGTTTTCACATTGGTTGGCGTTCCTGGACGCAGCAACGTCATCGAGGCTGCGACAAACCTCTCGCCTCCCTCCTTTTGGCAGCCACTCACTACAAATGCGCCCGCCAGCGGACTGTTCAACTTTACCAATTTCTCCCGCACTAATTTCCCCGTCCGATTTTTTCGCGCCCGCGAAAAATGAAACCATCTTTGCTGTTCTGTTTCACTCCGCAGACCATCATGGAATAGTAGCTCAAACCGATTTCATGTCAGAACCCAAGGCCACTTGCGTACACTACTCATGAAGACATTCTGCACGTCATATCTCTCAGGGGAATCACACCGTAGAAATACTTATCCTGAGCATTTCCAAGCTCTTGCCAAACTTTGTCCGGCAGCGTATAAAAGCCTCGTAAAATCAGGAATCGTACGACGTTCAACTCCACCTTTTTCCATGACGACGATGCTAACCATACCTTGTCAACCCGCTTTTGAAGGTGTATAAACCATTGCAATCCCAGACCAACTGTAACACAGCACTACCTATGAAAAATCTGAAGCTACTCTTTCTTGCCGTGGCTTTTTTGGCGATTACGTGCGCTGCAAAGTCCGCCACGAATGTCATCATTGCTGGCGATGATTTTCAGTCCAAGATTGACGCGGCGGTCCCAGGTGACACGCTCGTTGTGCAGGGCGGGGTTTACAGCGGCAATCTGAATTTCACCAAACCGTTAACAATTGTGCGCTCCGGGACGAACCAATTGCAGTTCACAGGGAATGCCAGCGTTTCGACCACCGGGTTGGTGATTTTCTCGCAGGTGCAATTCGCGGCGACACTCCAGGCATCCACCAATGCGGCGATTTCCATCTTCCAAACCATCTGTTCGGGCGCGGTGACGCTTACCGGTGGGGTGACACTCACGGCGCTCGACAGCCAGTTTTTGTCGCTGGACGCAACCGGGGGAAAACTCACGTTGAAGCATTGTAGTTTTTCGAGTGACCTAGTGCTGAACAACACCGCATTGGAGGCGTTGCGGCTGACTTCTCCGGCGAACATTAACTGTTCCGCCACGGTTGGAAGCGGCACGCGCTTCATTTTGGTGCAAAGCACGTTTGCCAATTTGTCGGCGTCCGGAGTGAATGCCTGGATCGCTTATGATGTCGCCACGACTATGACTTTGACAGATTGCCAATCGGTGCTGGTGGGCAATCGACTGGATCCGGGTAATCCGGGCGGCACATCTGCTGCGTTGCGCGTAATTCGCGGCGATCTGAAAGCTTATCAAAACCGCATCACGATCAGCACTGCCAACAACTTCAACCATGAGATTTTCGGTATGTGGCTTACCACGAGCACGGCGGAAATCGTCAACAACACCATCAGCATTTTCCATTCGGATCAGACGGTCAATGGCCTAGTAAGAACCCGCGGCATCGTTGGAGACAATGCATGTTCACTAACGCTGAGGGCGAACGTCATATCGATCAAGTTTTCCCATTCCGCGGGCTATCTTGACGATGCCTGTGTTGATGCTTCCATCGACCAAGTCCGGTCAATTTCCTACTGCAATTTGTTTGTCTCCTGTTGTGGGCCGGGATGGACTGCCGGAACGGGCGTAAACAATCAGTTCTTCACCGACCCATTGCTGAACGCCGACTTGAGCCTCGGCGCGGGTTCGCCCTGCATTGACGCCGGTCCACCCGAAGGCATCTACAACGACCGCGATGGCAGCCGGAATGACATGGGTTATACTGGCGGGCCACTCTGGAACTCGGGGAACTACACCAACAACCTGCCCATGGTTTTTTGGTTGATGCCAACTAATCAAACCGTGCTCAAGGGATTGCAACCCACGATTCCAATTAGTGCGGCCGCGACTGCCGGGCACTGACACCGTTGTTTCCGAGCGATGAACCGAGACCTTCCAAAGGCAGAAGATGAAGCGATCCACAGGCGCTGCGCCCTGATCGTCGTGCTCTGCCTTGGGTTCATGATGCGGTTCGACATGCTCGCTTTTCCAAGCGTTGATCCGTTCACGGATGCGAGTGCGAATGGGGGGACGACGTATGCTGCGGGAGCGAGCCTGGTCGGTCAAACCAATGCGGCGGGTGAGCGCTGGTTTGCGGTGAACAGTAATTCCACGGCCCCGGCAGTCGTCATCACCAACGGATCACTTTTCTATCCGGGTCTGCCGCCCTCCCAGGGCAACTCAATCGTGTTACGAAATACCAATGGTCCTGGGGCACGCCTCTTCCTGGCGGCCAACTCCAGCAGTTTCTTTGAAACGACGAACAACGCGACGCTCTACTATTCCCTACTGCTTCAAGCCAGAGACATCTCAAGCCTGACAACCAGCGATGTTTACAACCTGGGTTTTTCCTCGGTCACTCCTATTGCTGATCAAGGTGTGCCGGGGATCAATCCGATTCAAGGAGCGCGGCTCAACTTCCGGAAAGTAAACGGGACCAACTACCAGGTCGGCCTGGCCAAGAACTCGACGACTGTCGCGTACGATCCAAACCTCTACACCACCAACGATGTGCTCTTCATTGTGGCCGAGTATGAAATTGTGTACAACCCGGGCAACCCCTCCGGCGTGGATGACAATGTCCGCCTGTGGGTGAACCCTTCGTCGGCAACCTTCGGCACCTCCAACCAGCCGCCCGAAACCGTGAGCATTCTGGGCAGCACCGCCGATGCCGGCACGATCACCTCGTTTTCCTTCCTACAACGATCCACCGTCAGTCCAGACTTGCTGGTGATTGACGAGCTTCGACTCGGGACGAATTGGTCTTTCATCACGGGTGGACCGGCGGGAGTTTATGTCACTCCCGTTTACACGAACCTCAACTACGGAGGCGCGATTCAACTTACCGCCGTGCTCGGCGGCGCGGGATTGCTGCCCACGGGTTTTCAGTGGCAACGCAACGGCACCAACCTGCTGGATGGCGGGAATATTTCCGGTTCAACGACCACGAATCTCCTCGTGCTCAACGCTGCCGGTGCAGATGCGGGAACGTACGCCTTCATTGTTTACACCGCGACCAACAGCCTGACGAATTCCGCCTCTGTGACGGTGAATGACCCCGTTATCACTGCTGCTCCCGCAAGCGTGCCGTATAGCGTGGGCTCATTCATTCACCTGGATGTTACGGCCATCGGAACTCCACCGATCACGTACCAATGGCGATACAACGGCACCAACCTCGCAAACAACGTCCATATCACGGGCGTGAATTCCAACCGGCTTTCCATCAACAATATTCAGGCCGCCGATTCTGGCCTCTACACCGTGGTGGTGACCGGCGGCAACGGTTCGATCACCAGTTCGCCCGCAGCGTTGCTTTC
>CAYSDO010000062.1:0-14722 GCA_964429665.1 uncultured Bifidobacterium sp. | reverse complement strand
AACGACCTCGAATTTTTTGGTCTTTCCCAGTTCTTCGCGCAGGAGTGTCTCAATGGTTTCCCGTCCTGCGCCCAGGTTGGCATCCGTGGTGTCGCAGGTGGAAGGCAGTACCGCCACTCGGCGGATGTCGGCGGCGAGTTTGCGGTGTTCCTTGTGAACGTTTGAAGCCGAGTAACCTGAACCAACCGTAACATTGGACGGAGAAACAGCCTTGCAGCCTGCGAACAAAAACAATGCGCATGCAAGGCCGAAAGCCATCGCCGCGCGTTGAGTTTCAATTGAAGATGCTTTTGTGTCGCTCATGCAGCAGTGGAGGAAGCAGTCCCGAAGCGTTGTTGCAGGAATTGTTGCTGCTGTTTGACCTGTGACTGCGCAGTTTCCATGGCGATGAAACTCTCTATCATGCGTTGACGGTTCGATTCGACGACGCGCTCAAGATCAGCAATCTGTGTGTCAATGTCTGTCGCCTGTTTGGTGATCCTGTCCTGCTTGCTTTGCAACGAACCTGCATCACCCGCCGTCCTGGTCAGATAGGCATCCAGTTTCACGGCAAGACCGCTGGTCGTGTCCGCAAAGAGGTTTCGCACCGTGTTGAGATTGTTCGCGAGCGCCGCGTCGAGCTTGCTTTCGTTGCTCAACGAAAGCGAATTGTCGTTGCCGTTCGAAACAATGCCAAGTTCTTCGAGCTGGTTGAGCGCATCGGCGAGGCCGGCAACGTTCTCCGTGACAACCCGGCGCAGTTTTGTGGCGATTTCGCCCGCATCGTTTTCGCTGGCGAGAATGCCTGCGGTCACTTTGCCTTTTGCATCCGTCGTGCTCGCCGTTTGCGAATCGATCAGACTTTGCGTCTTGTTGTACTCGGCAAGGAAATCATTGATGGCCGTCTTGATCTTCGCAGTGTCGCTCGAAACGGTGATTGTGGTCGTCGTGTTCTCCGTGATCGCCGTTACGGAAAGGCCCGCGATGCTCGATGAGGCTTCGGTGATCGTATTCGACTGGCTGACCAGCGTGCTGCCGCCGTTGACGGTGTAGAGCAGGTTCTTGCCACGCTCGAGCGCTCCCCCGGATAGTCCGGTGGCTGCCAGGAAATTTCCCGTCACGTCTTCGAGCGCAATGCCAATGTCGCCGGTGGTCTTGTTGCTGAGAAGAAACCGGTCGTTGACCGTGTCGTAACTCGCGGAGACGCCCGCGCCGGAATCATTGATCCGCTTGAGCACCGCGCTCACGGTGTCTGTCGCTGCAAATGCGATGGAGACACCATTGATCTTGAATTCACCCAGACCCAGGCCGCCATCGTCAATCGTTGTGGCAAGGTTTGCCGCATTCAACGCTGCATTCTGCTTGATCACGCCAAGCTCCGAGGTGCTGCTGATTGTTCCCGTCCCGTTGTTGTAAAGCTTTGCAATTTGCAGGAAGTTGCTCGTGTCTGTGGCGCTGCCCAAAACAATGGGGCTGGAACTGCTCAACGAAATCCTGTCTGTGCCGGAATCGTAACTTGCCGTCACCGTTCCGCCCGTGGCCGTCGCAATCTGGTCGAACACCGACTGCAACGTGTCTGTGGCGGCGATGGTGATTTGTTTTCCGTTCACCGTGAATGTCCCCGCCGTGACTGCCGCGGAAAACGCAGCGTCACTCAGTACGAGACCGGATACATCGTTGGTGGCGCTCAGAGAAACGCCAACCCCGGAAGCACCCGCCTGTCGCGCCGCTGTGGCGAGCTGGGTGAAATTAAACACGTAGGCACCCAGCGCCGTGCCATCGGCTGTTGTAGCGGTGGCATTGGCTTCATTGGAAGTGCCTGCCAGCCGGCTGTCGAACAACAACGAATCCTTGAGCGTGGTAACTTTCTCCTGAAGCTTGCCCAACTGGGTGTTGATCGAGGCGTAGGCGGAGTTCTGTTTTTGAAGTACGGATTGATCCGAGCGCAGGCGGTTTTGAGGCGCGCGCTCGGCTTCTGCGAGTTGGTCCACCAATGTCTTCCAGTCGAGGCCGGAGACCAGACCCGATAATCCCAAGTCCATACAACGTCTTATCGGCGGGAATGCCAGATAGCTTGAGCGTAATCTTTGAGAAGGGACACGCAGAGCTAATATCATTGGGGAACAAATCGCGAACCGGTTTAAGCGCCAGTGCAGAAATCATCAGCTCCAGCCTCTTTCTGCCGGGCAGAATCATGCAGGAGGTGCTACCGCTTCAGGCCGGGCAGAAGGGAGGCACTTTCCGAAAAAAAACTTCCAGAAACGGGCGTTGACACTTTTGGCGGGGCTGACTAATCTGACAACAGAATTTAATCCAACAAAGCCATGTTGATTCGAATCAGTTTAGTCATCGCCATTCTCGCCGCACTGGCGGCGGGTGCCCTTAATTTCGTCGAGGTCAAGAAGAAGATCGAAACGGTTAGAGACCAGCGGGACACCGAGAAGAAGGACAAGGAAACCGCGCAGACCGACGCCCGCAAGACCCACGCAGAACTGGACAAGACCACCAAGGATTTGAAGCAGACACAGGAAAAACTCACCACCGCCGAGCAGGAGCGCAATGCCGCTGTCGCCACCGCTGTGGACGCCACCAAGAAGGCCGAGGGGTTGACGGAGAAACTTGCGGAGACCAACAAAAAGCTGAACGACACTGAAGGCCAACTCGCTGCCTACGTTGCCACCGGAAGAAAGCCACAGGAAATCAGCACACTCGACAAACAGATCAAGAACCTTGAAAACAAGGTAAGTGAATCTATGATCGTCAACAAAGGCCTTCAGAAGGAACTCGACAAGAAAATCGAGCAGTTGGCAAAGCTAACCGACCCTGACTATCACATCCGCCTTCCTGCAACGTGTGAGGGCAAGGTGCTCGTTGCTGATCCCAAGTGGGATTTTGTGGTCATCAACGTTGGCGACAATGACGATGTCAAGAAGGACGGCGAACTTCTTGTGAATCGCAACGGTCGGCTCGTGGCAAAGCTTCAAGTCACCGAGGTACAGAAAGACCGCAGCATTGCCAACGTCATGCCCGGTTGGAGACTCGCCGACGTGATGGAAGGCGACAAAGTCATTCCGGCCTACCTGCCGGAGTAATTTCTCCATGCAAGCACGCCTCGCCAGAGTATTCCTGCTGGCATTGTGTCTTGCAGCAATTGCTGGTGCGCTTTCCGGTTGCGCTTCCACCGACCCCGAAAACGAATCCGTCCGCCCTTGGAACACTCCCAAGCAATGGGAGAATGGTCTGCCGGGCGGAATGATGCAGGGCCGTTGAGTTTCGCCAGGCTTCGGCTTCTCCCACCGTTTCAGGGCTTTCTTCACAGACGAACTCGTCTGAGTTCAAAGATTTGCTTTCAATCCAGCCCGTTCTCTGCGTTCCTGTGCGGCCTTAATTTATGCTAAGAGCTGGAATCGTCGGTCTGCCCAATGTTGGCAAGTCCACTTTGTTTAACGCCGTCACCCGCACCCGCAAGGCGGAGGCGGCGAATTATCCCTTCTGCACCATTGATCCCAACGTCGGCATCGTCACCGTGCCGGACGCGCGGATGTATGAGTTGCAGAAGATCGCCAAGACAACGGTGGTGATCCCGGCGGCGATCGAGTTCGTGGACATCGCGGGCCTCGTCAAAGGCGCGTCGCAGGGCGAAGGGCTGGGCAACAAGTTCCTCACGCACATCCGCGAGGTGGACGCCATCGTGCAGGTGGTGCGGTGTTTCGAGGACGCGGACATCCATCATGTGACGGGCAGTGTTGATCCCGTGCGCGACATTGAGGTCATTAACACCGAACTCGTGCTCGCGGATCTGGAGACGGTAAAGAAGCGGTTGGAGAAGGTCGCCAAGGATGCCAAGCGCGGTGACAAAGTGGCGTTGGCCGAGGAAGCCGTGCTCAAGAAATTTGAACCGGTGCTGAACGAGGGCAAGCTGGCGCTGTCCGTCAAGCTGACGCCGGAGGAGAAGGTGATTTCCAAAGCGTTCTTCCTGCTCACTGACAAGCCGACGATCTTCGCGTGCAACGTGAAGGAAAACGAACTGGCACAGGGCGACAAGAATGCCTACGTGCAAAAGGTGCAGGAATATGTAAAGACGCATCTCGCGTGCGAAGCGGTGGTCATCAGTGCGCAGATTGAGAGCGACTTGATTGATCTCACGCCCGAAGAAGCGAAGGCATTCCTCAAGGAACTCGGCGTGGATGAAAGCGGCATCGGCGCGTTAATCCGGGCGACGTATCATTTGCTCGGCTTGCGGACGTATTTCACGGCGGGTGAAAAAGAAGTGCGCGCATGGACGATTCACGCCGGCGACACCGCGCCGAAAGCAGCCGGTGTGATCCACTCCGATTTCGAGCGCGGTTTCATCAAGGCCGAAACTGTAGCCTACGATGATTTGATCAAGTGTGGCTCAGTCGCGGCAGCGCGCGAAAAAGGTTTGTACCGGATGGAAGGCAAGGAATACGTCGTGAAAGACGGCGACGTTCTGCTCTTCAAATTCAACGTGTGAACTGACTGCTCGCGTTCCTGGCGGTCAAAGGCTGATACGTCACGACATTGACTCAGCCGATCGGGCGATCTCCGTCAGGTCGCCGAGCTTCCGATGATAATCCATCATCCATTCCAGAGAACTCCGTCGCAACTCATTCAAATCGCCAATGCTGACGTGGCTTTGCTTCTTTGAAAGTCGCAGGCCCGAATTCACCGGTTCGTCAGGAGCGGGCGTGTCGTCCGGTGCGGCAAGCGAATTGATGACCTGCGTTTGCACTGCAATCGCGCGGGAAAGCGAGTGAGGCTCACCGCCATCATTTTTCTGGGATGCAATCAAGTCGAGCACGAGAATGGCTTCAAGCACTTCCTCTTTTTTTCTGAACTCATGCTCAGATTTATTCAGGGCGGCGACCAATTCATGAATTCGCTTTGACGTTACGGCGTCATTCTCGTCCACGAGCTTGAGCGACAGCGCCAGTTGCATGCGCCGACTCAACGCCGACGCGACCTCATGCAACGAATGGCGCAGGGAATCGCGCGTCGAAGCTGCCTCCGACTCGACCGCCCGGACAGACTCGATGCTGCCATCGGTCAAACCAAATGACTCCAGCTTGATCGGGTGGCGTGCCTCAAGTGACCTCAGTGCGGCCCGGGCCTTAAACATTTTTCCTGACGCGTTTGTGAATTGTGTCGCGACCGAGGCGAGTTGTTCGGTCAGCTTCGTCAAGTTGCTCGCAAGTTGTTCGAGTTCCGCAGCGTGCTGTTCGTAGTTGGCGGATGGCGAAGGCGGTTCAAGCGTTAATGGCAGAAGCATTCGCTCAATGCCAAGCAGGTATTCGTTGCTGGCGTTGCTCGTGGCATTTTGCGTGGTTGATGCCGCTTCGGTTCTCTTCTGGCTGGGCTGAACGCGGAGAAGTTTCTCGGCCTTCACGGGAATATCCAGATCGTCTGTGTAGTGCAGCAGTGTAACAAACCGTGCCGGATGCTCAAAACTTGCGAACAATTCTGTGGCCGGGCGTTCGTCATGAAAAATGCCGGGTTCATCAGCCAGGCGAGCCTGACGGATGCGGTCGGCAGCGGAAGGGTGCGTGCTGAAGAACGAGGTTGGTTCGAGGCCCAGCGTGTCATCAATCTTCTTGAGCACTGCGGGTGGAAGCTGCTCGTGATACTGGCGGATGAGTTCGGAAATGTTGTCTGGCAGGGCTTCGCTCTTTTTCCAAACATTGCGAATTTGTTTGTACGTCGCGTTTACTGCGGCACCCAGCGTGGCAAACTTTCGCTGGGTGGCTTCAAACGTCTGGCTGCCGACCAGTTTGATTTCGTAAGCGTCCGCGTCGTATTCCATCTGCCGAAGCAGAAAGCCGGCGATGAAGATGCCGAGAAACATCAGCACTCGAAGAATCGTGCGGGAGAACCACACGCCAATCTGCGCTGTCCAGACAATGAGCGCGACATAACCATCCTCCACATCTTCGGACCAGGATTTGAGCGTTTCGTCCCACGCGTCACGTTCATAGGCCACGCGACCAAACCAAAAGATGACGCTCCGAATGATGTAGCTCATCCTCATGCCGACACTTTGCGTGAAGTGGCCGAACTCGTGAGCGACAACCCCGGCAAACTCCCGCGCGTTCAGGTTCGCCACCAGCGGCAGTCCCAGCGTCAACACCAGATCATTTCCAAACATGCTTAGAAAGCCGCGCCGGAATCCTGCGGAGGCGTTCAGGTCGCAATTCAGATCAATCCGCGTCGGCGATGGCGCACCCACGGTGTCACAGATTTTGTCAATGAACGCATAGAGCAATGGATTGTCCGCCGGATTGAGCGCAAGCGGTTGCGCACGCTTCTGGCGGCGCGCGAGCAACGGCTTCAACATGAAAAACACCACCACACAACCCGTGAACAATGGCACAAACCAGATGATGAATTTGATGATGACCAACCTTCCGCTCCGCGTGCCACCGAAGCCCATGATCGAACTCCAATGGTGCGTAGCGTGATAGTACACTCCCCAGGCCGCACCACAAACCAACGTCAGATAGACCAGTGGCAGCAGCACCATCGCAATGGTAACCAGCAGCAGGCTGACCTGGTAAAAGAACCTCGTACGAGGTCTGGCTATGGGTTGATCAAAAGCGGACAAGATCGAGTAATCGGGACTGGTTGTCTGAGTTGTCATCGTCGTCGGGGTGGGGATGTATTGGCACGAGCCTCATTGAACGTCAACGACTTTGTGTTTAAGTGTTTGTTGGCAATATTCGCTTTCCCGGTAAGCCGGATTGTGGAATGGTGGGGTCATGAATCCGCGGCTTCGATTCACAGCAGGCTTTCTCCTTTTGTGTATGCTGAATTCGAAGCCAACGTCTGTTGCACAGAATTCCGTCGCTGCATCCACCGTTGCCGGGTATCGAGCCGACAGAATTCTCATAATGCCAGGAACGGACGTAAGCCACGTCGATCTGACTGCCTTTCATCTGCAACAATCGGTCAAAGTGGCGGCTCAGTTTCCCGGCATCGGCGGATTGCAGGTCCTTCAATTGCCCGAGAATGAAAACGTAGTGGCGATTATCGCGAAGTATCAGGATAGCGGCCTTGTTGATTACGCCGAACCCGATTTCATCCGGCATCTAAACGCATCACCGAATGATCCAAAATTCACAGACGGCACCCTCTGGGGACTGAACAACACCGGGCAAAGTGGTGGCGTGTCCGACGCGGACGTTGATGCGCCGGAAGGTTGGGACGTCTTGAACTCTGCCAGCAACATTATTGTGGCTGTGCTCGATACGGGTGTGCGTTTCACCCATGAAGACCTCGCGGAGAACATGTGGACAAATCCTGATGACGCAGGACACGGATTAAATGCTTTCACCGGTACAAACAATGTCATGGATGATCAGGGACACGGGACACTGGTGTCGGGTGTGCTTGGTGCCGTCGGCAACAACGGTAAAGGTGTTGTTGGCGTGGCGTGGCGTGTGCAAATCATGGCAGGCAAGTGTTTCGATGGCGGCGGGAACGCGAGCGATTCCACAATCATAGCCTGCATTGATTACGCCCGGACGAATGGCGCAAAAATCATCAATGCCAGTTTCGACAGCCCTGGTTATTCGCAATCAGTGTCGAATGCCATTTACAGCGCGCGCAACGCCGGAATCATTTTCGTTGCCTCCTCCGGGAACAACGCGATCAACATTGATGCGAGCCTGCGCTATCCCTCGTGCTACGAAATTGACAACATCATCACAGTCACCGCCACCACCCGATCAGATTCGCTGTGGAGTTTGTCCAACTATGGCGCAACCAACGTTGATATTGCCGCGCCCGGAGAACAGATTCACACGACATGGACACCAACGGACACTTTCTACACCAGCATCTTCTCCGGCACTTCGTATGCGGCGCCGTATGTCTCAGGCGCGTGTGCATTGATGCTCGTGAAGTATCCGGCGGAAACGCACCAGCAAATCATTGCACGTCTATTGAACGCTGCTGATCCATTGCCTGCTCTCACTGAGAAATGTGTTACAGGCGGTCGCCTCAACTTGCGCAAGGCGCTCAGCCCTCCAGTTCAGCTGCTGCCGCTTTCGACCGACGGCAGTCTGCCGTTTAGATTGCGTGTGAACGCGGGGCCGAACCGCATCTGCGTCATTGAATCATCATCTGATTTGACAACCTGGTCGTCGGTCATTACCAACACAACGACGGCGGCAGGATGGTTTGATTACACCAACGGCGTGCCTGTGAATACAGCGCGTAAATTCTTTCGTGCGGTCTCAACATTGTAAACCTGACGGGATTTTTGGCTTTCATTCGGCGGTCTAGGCTTTGATATTCGGCGCGATGCAGAATCCGATTATCGCCGCGCTCGATGTTACCACTGCGGAACAGGCGCTCAAGCTCGCGCAGCAAATTGAGCCCGCTGTTGGCGCGTTCAAAATTGGCAAGGAGTTATTTGTCGCCGCTGGTCCGGACATTGTCCATCGTGTGCGCGACACGGGTGCGAGTGTTTTTCTCGACCTCAAGTTCCATGACATCCCGAACACGGTAGCGAAGGCAATCGCTTCAGCCGTGCGGCTTGATGTTCAAATGCTGACGATCCACGCGAGTGGCGGCTCTGAAATGATGCGCGCAGCAGAGCAAGCGGCGCAGCGGACGGCGTCACAGACCGGGCGAAACACTCCGCTGGTGCTTGGCGTCACCGTTCTGACGAGCCATGATGCAAACACCCTGGCAGAGATCGGTTGCGAAGCCAACGTTGGCAAACAAGTCGAAAGACTCGCACAACTTGCGGTCCATTCCGGCCTGCGTGGGTTGGTGTGTTCGCCGCTCGAGATTATTTCGCTCCGACAGATTCTTCCTTCCCACATTCAACTCGTCACGCCCGGTATTCGCACGGGCGCGGAAAAAGCGGACGATCAAAAACGCACGCTCACGCCGCGCGAGGCGATGCAGGCCGGTGCAAGCTGGCTGGTCATCGGTCGTCCAATCTACGCAGCGGAAAATCCGCGAGCGGCTGCGGAAAAGATTTTGGAATCATTATGAAAACACTCACAGTCACCGCTACGTTTCAAGCGCGACCCGGCAAGGAAACCGAGTTGCGTGCCGCACTCAATGGTTTGCTTGCGCCCACGCGCAAGGAAGCAGGATGCATCAACTACGATCTCCACGTTGCTTCCGATGGTGCGGGGAAATTTCTATTCTACGAAAACTGGACCAGTCAGGCCGCACTGGATGCGCATCTCAAATCACCACACATTCAGGCGCTCCTGCCGCGTGTGGATGAGCTGTGCGTCGCATTTCCTGAAATCAAGACGTGGGAAAAGATTGGTTAGCTTTTGCCCAACAAACCTCAGTTTCCAATGACTTCGGAAACAAGTCGCTGGAGTCTCGGGGGCGTGGCTGAAACAGCGAACGCTTCAGACAGTCGGGCCTGTGCGGTTCGGGCTTCTTCTTTCGAAGCTGCATGAATGCGTAACAGAATTGCCCCTTGGCAAACTTCGTCTCCGGGCTTCGCGATGTGATCCACGCCAACATCAAAGTTCATGACGGATTCCTTCGTAAGCCGTCCACCGCCAAGATCGCGGATGACCTCGCCGATGATGCGTGCATCGCATCTGGTAACATAGCCGCTGTTCTTCGCCTTCAGTTCAACAACGACAGGTGCAATGTGGTCGAGTGCCAGCCTTCGCTTGAACGCATCAAGGTTTGCACCTTGGGCGATGAGCATTTCATCCCACTTGCGACGCGGCGCGCCGGACCTCAAACAATCCTCGGCCTTCTTCAAGGCGATTGAGAAAGACCTGGCATTGCGTGTCTGAACCAGCAGATGGGCAGCGGATGAAACCACGAGTTCATGCACGTCGTTCGGGCCTTTGCCTTCGAGGCACGCGACGCTTTCCTTCACTTCAAGCCAATTGCCGGCGGCGCGACCCAGCGGCGTGTTCATTTCCGTGAGCATGGCGCGGGTGTTTACGCCGCATTGATTGCCGAGCGCGACCATTGCCTGTGCGAGCTTGCGGGCGTCTGCCTTCGTCTGCATGAACGCGGCACAACCGAATTTCACATCGAGAATCAATGCGTCCAGACTCTCGGCCAGTTTCTTGGAGAGGATCGAGGCGGTGATGAGTGGGATGCTGGGCACTGTGCCGGTCACGTCGCGCAGCGCGTAGAGTTTTTTGTCCGCCGGCACCATGCGGTCGGTCTGCCCGCAGATGACACAGCCAACTTTCTGAACGATGTCTGTGATTCGCTTTGTTGGCAGCAATGTCTTGAAGCCGGGGATGGAATCGAGCTTGTCGAGCGTGCCGCCCGTGATACCAAGACCGCGACCGGAAATCATCGGCACACGAAAGCTGAGGCACGCGAGCAACGGCGCAAGCGGCAGCGAAACCTTGTCGCCCACGCCACCGGTGGAATGTTTGTCCACGATTGGACGCTTGTCCTTGGGAAACTTCAGCACCTCGCCGGAGTCGCGCATCGCCAGCGTGAGTGCCGTGGTCTCTTCAGTGCTCAGCCCACGAAAGAAAACGGCCATCAGGAAGGAGGCAATCTGGTAATCAGGAAGTTTTCCTGTAACGGCGGCGGCAACCATTTTGCCCAACTCCGCGGCGGGGAGAGTTTGGCCGTCGCGCTTTGATTCAATCAGTGAAAGAAAACTCATTTTTGCGCCGTCAAGAGCCGAAAGCTTGTTTTGACTCGCGCCCGAATAGGAATTGTTCCAAGAGCGATCCGCTCGCTGTCGTACATGTTTCCATTATCCACGGTTACACGATTGTTATAGGTTTGGACGGCAAGATTTCCCTGCAATCCTTCGCTGACCGACAAATCCTCCTCAACCAGCAACGGTTCTCCGATTTCCGAACCTAAAACCTTCGCCATCGTAGAAGCTTTTTCTCTCGCTGCCTGTAATGCTTTCTGGCGCGTCTCATTGCGATAATCAGTTCGTTTGCTGTGGTCGTAGGCAACGCTTTGAACACTGACGCCGGAAATCTTTGCAAGCCCCACCCATAGTTTTTCATAAGCATCGAAATCAGTTGCTTTGAAACAAATATCTGTCTTGGCATAGTATCCTGACTTCACCCATGAGCTTGAAGTGTATTCCTGGTTTTCACCGAACTCCATCCGGGATGTCTGTGTGGACTTTTCATCAACCTTCAATTCCTTGACCAGCGTCAACACCGATTGCACAACTTTCCCATGCTGCATGGCCACGCTTTCAAGATTCATATTCTTGGTCCGAACTTCCACAGACCACAGCATTTCGTTTGGGACTATTTCCGTTGTTGCCGTGCCAAAGACGGTGATATGGGGAGGTTGGATTTCGTCGGCGAGCACCCGAGTTGTTGCTATCAAGGCCAAGGTGCAGAGAGAGAAGAATTTGTTTTTCATAATCGTGGCTGGTTTTGTTTTAACACTTGGACAACGACTTTCAAATAACAGTTCAAACTTCCGCTCTAACGCCCCAGAACTGCGTGGTCGCTACCCCACAAACTTTTTCGCTGTGATGCTTGCGTTGTGGCCGCCGAAACCGAATGAGTTGTTCACGATGGCGTTCACTTTCATTTCGCGCGCGGTGTTGGCCACGTAGTCGAGATCGCAGGCGGGGTCCTGATTCTGGATATTGATCGTGGGCGGGACGATGCCGTGCTTGATGGCCATGGCACACGCGGTCATTTCCACCGCGCCGGCTGCGCCAAGCATGTGACCCGTGGCACCCTTGGTGGAACTGACGGCGAGGTTCTTTGCGTGATCTCCAAACACCGCCTTGATGGCCTGCGTTTCGCAAATGTCGCCCTGCGGCGTGGAAGTACCATGGGCGTTGATGTAAGTGATGTCCGTGGTGTTCAGACTCCCATTGCGCAGGGCCATCTTCATACAACGCGACGCGCCTTCACCATCTGGCGAGGGCGATGTGAGATGGTAGGCGTCGGCGGTGTTTCCGTAGCCGGTGACTTCACAATAAATCTTCGCGTCGCGTTTCTTCGCATGTTCAAGTTCTTCAAGCACGACGACGCCTGCGCCTTCACCCATGACAAAGCCGTCCCGGTCCCTGTCGAATGGTCGGGAAGCTGTCTTGGGATCGTCATTGCGCGTGCTCATTGCGCGCATGGCGCAAAAGCCGCCGATGCCGATCGGCAAAACCGCAGCTTCCGCGCCGCCCGCGAACATCATCACAGCTTCGCCCATCTTGATGGTGCGCCAGGCTTCGCCGATGGCATGATTGGCCGTGGCGCAGGCAGAACAGGTGGCGAAGTTCGGGCCGCGGAAATTCTGATACATCGAGAACAGGCCGGAGGCGATGTTGCTGATGAGCATCGGAATCATGAAGGGCGAAATGCGCCCCGGCCCGCGCTCCAACAGAACCTTGAGTTGCGAGGTGGTCGTTTCGAGTCCACCGATGCCGGAGCCGATGATGACGCCGATTTCGTCGCGGTTAAGCTTGTCGAAATCCGCGCCGGTGTCCTTCATGGCCAGCCAGCCGGCGTAAACGCCGAATTGCGCGTAGCGATCGGCACGTCGCACGTCCTTGGGCGAGGGAAACGCGGGCGCGGTGTCCAAGCCCTTGACTTCGCCCGCGATCTGCGTGTCGAAGCCGGTCGTGTCAAACAAGGTGATGCGATCAATGCCACACTGCCCCGATACGAGGTTTTTCCAAAACGTATCGAGGTCGTTGCCAAGAGGCGTGACAACGCCCAGGCCCGTCAACACCACTCTGCGTTCCTGCCAGTTGCTCGCCATAAAATCAAAAGGGGCAGTTCAAGCTGTTCTCAGCCGACTGCCCCGAAATCTGCGGGTTCAATTACTTCTGGGAATCTTCAACGTGCTTGATGACGTCGCCCACGGTTTGGAGCTTCTCCGCCTGTTCATCCGGGACCTCGATGCCGAATTCTTCTTCGAGTGCCATGACGAGTTCCACGGTGTCGAGCGAGTCAGCGCCAAGATCCTCGATGAATTTGGCTTCCGGGGTGACTTGATCAGGCTTGACGCCGAGTTGTTCGACAATGATGTCTTTTACGCGTTGTTCGATGCTTTTTTCAGCCATGTTATGCTCCAGTGTTAAATTTCGGGTGTTGTCTATTCTACCGGGGAATGAGGGTCAAGCCCCGATTCCGGTTACTTTCTGACACCAGCTTGCCTGTGACGACCCGTCGAAGTCAAACATCCCGTTCCAAAAAAAGTCTTTTGATTGATGTGCCGAACAAGCGCAACCCACCGCCGTCGGCCAATTGACGTCACCAGCAGTGACAGGTATGATGCAACGCATGAGTTTATTCCGCATCAATCTTGAAGTCGCCGACCCTCGGGACACCACTCGTGTCAGCGGCAAGATCAATGCCTTAGTGGACACCGGGTCGGAATTGACATGGGTGCCGTCGCCGATTCTTGAAGCGATAGGCATTGTCCGCCTCAAGAAAAAATCTTTCCGCACGGCATCAAACCAAACTTTGTTGCGGGACGTTGGTTACGGTGTGATCCGAGCGGAAGGCTTCGAGACTATTGATGAAGTGGTTTTTGGAGAGTCCACAGACATGACGCTGCTGGGCGTTCGCACGTTGGAAGGCTTTTCTGCCATGGTGGATGCACTGGGCCGCAAGCTTGTTGCCACGACAACCATCGTCGCCGGAAGTTCGCAAAGCGAGTGAAATCACCTTTGCCAGCGCTCACAAGAAAATCCTCGCCAGCCTCAATCCTGAAAGTAAAGTTGAGGCTCAACGAAAGCTTCAGAAGCCAGGCCAATGATCGAGCGATGGAAAAACGATGACGGATCAGAAACCATTTTTGTAATGGACGAGCCTCCGCACAAAAGTTTGTTTGTGCGCGTCATGGCGTTCTTGGGAATGGCCCTGCTTGTTGTCTTACTATCCGCACTACCGTTAATGCTGATCATTTTTGGCGTCCAAGGTTTGATCACAGGACAAATTGACATGTGGAGTCGAACTCGAGGCAGCTACAAACTTTATGGCAACGGAGCCATTGTGGCTGCATGGCTTCATTTGGCTTTTGGAATTGGCGCGATCGGATTCATATTCCGAGAAAGCGGAAAACCCGCGTTCAAATGGACGCTCTGGATCATTAGCGGCGTATGCGTCGCTGCGGCGATTTATCGCATGATCAACGCCTCCTGACGCAAACATTTTCCTCTTTGCCGAATTGAACTGAAGGCGGGTTTCTCCTTTTCACCGCATCGCCTTTTCCTATCCTGTCCGCCGGATGTTCTACTTTGATTACAACGCCACCGCGCCCGTCATGCGCGAGGCCCGCGACGCCTGGCTCGAAGCCACCGAGAAGATTCACGGCAACCCCTCCAGCCCGCACGCCTTCGGCTTGGCCGCCAACAAAGCCCTGACCGACGCCCGCGAACGTCTCGCCCACCATCTCGGCTGTCATCCCGCCGACCTCATCTGGACCAGCGGCGCCACCGAGGCCAACAACATGGCCCTGCACCACTTCGCCCAAACTCTCGACGCGCAGACCGAAGTCTGGATCAGCGCCATCGAACATCCCTGCGTGCATGATTCTTCGCGACACTATTTCGGCAAGCGCGTGAAAACCATTCCCGTCACGCACGACGGAGTGGTGGACATGGATTGGTTCACGCAGGAAATCGCCGACAAACGTCCCGGCATCGTCAGCGTCATGTGCGCCAACAACGAAACCGGCGTCATCCAACCCTGGCGCGAACTGCTCGCCATCTGCCAGGCGTATGAAGTGCCGTTCTTCACGGATGCCGTCCAATGGCTCGGCAAAATGCCCGCGAAAGATC
>CAYSDO010000061.1:0-14804 GCA_964429665.1 uncultured Bifidobacterium sp. | reverse complement strand
GCTTATGAGGCGTACATCACCGACCCGGCGATTCCGCGTTCCATCTACGAAATTCCCGGCGCGCGTGAATGTGCCATCGAGTTCCGCAGCTTCTCGAAAAGCGGCGGTTTTACCGGCACGCGCTGCGCGTTCACGGTTGTTCCGAAATCGCTCAATGCTTACACCAAGGCTGGCGAAGCGAAACCGTTGCATCCGCTGTGGTCGCGGCGCATGACGACAAAGTTCAACGGCGTGAGCTACATCGTTCAGCGTGCTGCCGAAGCACTCTATTCACCGGAAGGCAAAGCTCAGGTTGCCGAACTTATCAAGCATTACCTCGGCAACGCGGAAGTGCTGCGCAAGGGCGCGAAGAAAGCCGGACTGAAAGTGTTTGGCGGCGTCAATGCGCCTTACATCTGGGTGCGCACGCCGCAGGGCGTCACGAGCTGGCAGGCGTTCGACAAGATTCTTGGCGAAGCGAACGTGGTCATCACGCCCGGCTCGGGCTTCGGCTCGAAGGGTGAAGGTTTCTTCCGCATCAGCGCCTTCAACAGTCGCGCCAACGCGGAAGAAGTAGCGCGCCGCCTGCAGGAATTGAATTGGTGAACCCCGTTCCGCAGTCACGGGATTTGCAGCGTGACAAACTGGCCTTGTTGAATCGTCGCCACAGCGGATTGGATCAACTGCGCGGCGGCTTCGATCCGATGGAGATCGTTGGTGGAAAGCTCCAGGATTGGAATTTACCGACCTGACAGGTTTTGTTGGTAGCGGATGTTCTGGTCGGATGTGACGAAGAGATCAAACTCCCCTTCAGCCCGATTCAACGGATCACCATTCTTGATTCCGCCCCAGCCTTGCTTCTGAGCCGTCGTGCAAACATGCCCCACGAGAAGTTTGTGCATCGGCCACGGAACACACTCGTCCAGCAGGATTTTCATGCGGACGCCGGCGCGAGCAGGGCAGATTCAGAACGTTCGAGGACGCGACACGCCAGCGCGCGAGTCACGGAGGGAAAACATTCGAGGAACTCGTCAAGCGTGTAGTTGCGCTCCAGATACTCAAAGAGCGTCTTGACCGGTACGCGCGTTCCTTTAAACACGGGCGTACCCCCGAGAATATCGGGATCAACGGTGATCAGCTCATTTATGTTCACGGCGGCAGTATAGCACTGCCCGCCAGCCGATGTAAAACAATGCGTCAGGCTTCCGGGCGAGCCAGCCCTCCGTCATCGTTTGATCTGGCTGACGATGCTTGCGTCTTTGATTTTCGCGTCGTCGGCCAGCAGGAATGCCTTGCTGATGATGACCGACAACGTGCGATCTCCCTCGAACGGCAGGAATAGTTTGTCGCTCCCTTTGGCGAGCGACCCTTGATCGGGCACGATGCAGAGATATTGATTGTTCGGCTCCATCTGAATGTTCCCGCTGCCAAGATGAATCTTATAGGTCCGCAGGCTGCCTTTCACGACGAGGAATTTTTCATCGAACGAACATTGCCCTGCGATTTTCAATCGTGGAATCAGCCGCTGCAAAACTTCCTTGCGCGTATTGGCAGAGGCGTTGAGATCACCGAAGGAATAACTCTGCCAGTAATCACGATGACGACCCTCCGGCCCGCCATCGTTCCAAGTCGGATCGTTTCCAACGCTGGCTACTCCCACAAACAAGTCCACATCGCGCATCACTTCTGAGAAGACCAATGGCGGGATTTCGTGAAGCGCCATCGGCTCCACGTCTTCTCCGCCACGACCCGGATGATAACCGCCACCACCAGCGTGAGCCGCGCGCTGTGCGGCATCCATCCGATAGAACCGCACCTGGTCGGTACTAAGCCGGTAGAAAGTGCCGGTTTCGTTCGTATCAATCCCGTAATTCGTCCCGATGCCTTCAACCCAGAATTCAGCGCGAAGATTCCACTGCGGCAGGCGCAGGCAGGGTGGTGCGTATTCTGCGTCCACCAAAAGCCGCAACTGATTTTTCCAACTGCGGGCGGCGCATAGGGCGTTGAATTGATGCTGGCGGATGACGTGTGCGGCAAAGCGGTTCGAGTAAGTGCGCGTGTTGCGTTCCGCGTCTGTGAGCAAATAGATTTCGCGATGCGCCTGTTTGAACGGCTGCTGAATTTGCCGGGTCTCAAGCCAGTACCGCCATGCGGCGATTTCTTCGCTGCTTTTGCCGAGCCGTAATCGGAAACCTGATTTCTTGGTGATATCGAGAGTCATGAAGGCCGACTGGCTCGCCAACCTTTTCACGGATGTTCCTTATTACCGCTATTGCAGACATCAAAAACCTGACTTGATTGTCTGGCGTCGATTTAAGGAGGTCTTGATATGTAGCACGTTTTTCCAGCCAGGTCGGGGCGTAATTTACCCATCCTGATTCTCGAACCACGCAGTCTGCTGTGGCTTCGCAGAACGCGGCAAATCCTCCGTCATCGTTACTATGTTGCATAGGAATAGTTGTAATGCACACACGTTCTGTATTCGTGTACGTTTGTGGACTAACCTCCCACCAACGGCACAAGTTTCACGAAGCTCACTTCTGTCTCCACCTTCACCTCGAATGTTTCGTCGAGATCCGACGCCTGTTTGTCGCCGACGAGGACGAAGAATCCGTTCCGCTCGAACGCTTCTCACGCGCTCTTGAACTGTTCTCCCCAGTCAATCTTGCGCTTCGCCTTGAGTTTGTATCCGTTCAACGTCCGCTCGGCCTGCGTGGGTTCGATGAGTCCGCGAAAGTATTCCGGCTCTTTCTGATTGTAGTCCTGCACCTCCTGATAGATGCGCGCGCGGATGAGTTCGCGCACGGTCAGCCGCTCGGTCAGGCAGTCGAGCGTGAAGGAATTCGTGCGCCGGCCCGATGAGGTTTCGTCGTGGATGAGCAAGGTTGTCATGGCTGTGAGTGGATGTTGACACCGCAAGATATTCCGATTCAAGATGGAATTTGCCCGCCGCTTGCAGAAATTGAAGTGGTGAGATTGAGGAGGAGTCGTAACCGGTCAAGGGTTGTCCCAACTCAGAACCCGTTGTGCCGCGCTGCGCCAGACTTTGGCGTGCATCCGGCAAAGAAAGTGATGTGACCGATTCAATCCAGACTTTGTATTTCCTGAATTCGCCTCAGAGTGAAAGCATTAAAGTGTGAGGAGGGATGGAAGGTAGAGGTGGCAGCTAACGTTTCTCTGACCGCAGAATCGCCTCGGCGTTGGCTCGCCATAATTCGAGCCGGTCTCGGACGCCGATGGACGTCAGGTAATCCATATCGAGCGCTGAAAATTCCTTTTGAGGTTTCGTTTCGTTCAGTTCATGTTCCAAGGCGTTTGCCACATGGACGGCCGTTAGCGGGCCCAAGACCTTTGCCTCAGCCATGTGCGGGGCGTGGTGGAATGCTACGGCTTCGACGATGGTTGACGGCAGACCCCACAGGCCAAGCAGGCAGGCGCCGACGCCGGCATGTGTTGCGCCAAACACTTCCTGTTCGGCCAGGGTGAATGGAATCTGCTGTTCTGCTGCGAGGTTGATGACCTGCTGAAATTGCTCCGGCAGATTGTTCGCGAGCATCAGCTTGCCGACATCGTGGAGCATCGCTGCGATGCAGGCGTCCTCGACGAGGGCATTGTCCACGCGCTCCTGCGTCAGGATCTTTTGTGCGAGCAGCGAAGTCTTCATCGCATGATCCCACAGTTGCGACATGGAAAAACCTTTAAGTTCTGTGTGTTCAAAGCAGGAAAAGATGTGGGCTGACAATGCGAGCGAGCGGACTGTTCCCATCCCGACATATTGAACAGCTTCAAGCGGTGTGGTGATCTTGCGCGCAAGTCCAAGGCTCGCAGAATTCACGATTTGAAGCATCTTCGCCGTCATGCCCGGGTCTTTCACGACGATGCCCGCTATTTTTTCTATGGATGGATCGTCGTTGGCGAGTTCCTGCATGATTTCGAGGTAGAGAGAAGGAAAGCTTGGCAGACTTTCGAGCCGCCCGACCACGTTGCGGAGTTTATCATCGTTCAGGTAGGCATCCAGCCCGCCGATGCGCGCAAGGGTTGCCTTGAGAACGCGCGGCTCGCACGGTTTGGCGATAAACTGATGGGTTTCGGAGAGTGACTCTGCGATGCGTTTCTGATCACGCAAGCCGGAAAGAATGATGCGCGAAGTTCGAGGCGAGCGTTGTCTGACTTCGCGAATGAGTTGCACGCCGTCCATGCCGGGCATATCGAGGTCGGATACAACAACGTCAAATGTCGTGTCCGTCATGAGTTGCAATGCCTCTTCTCCGCCGGTGGCGGTGCTGATTTCCCAGGAATCGCGCACGCCCTTGAGGACGGTGCTGTAGAATTCGAGCAGGACCGGGTTGTCATCAACAAAGAGAATGTTCCGTTTCATGTGGTCCTGTTGAACACAACACCATGATGCAACAACTTCGGTGTTGATCGTCGCTTAACAGAGTGTCAGTCATGGATTGACAGGCAGTCAATTCAGGAATGGCTCAATTGACGGCACGGCGGCAAGCACCAAATCGGCTGAACAAAAACGAACGGGACAGCGGTTGGGTATTTTGGTGAAAGACTCCAAGGCCAACAAAAAAGGCGACCCTTGCGGATCGCCTGCAGAGATAATTGTGTCGAAAGTTGTTAAGCCTTTGCCAGAGTTGCTGCCGGCTTTGACTTGAGCGCGTTCTTGGCGATGTTCACAAGTTCAAGGAATGTTGCGTTGTCCTGTGCTGCGATGTCTGCGATTGCTTTGCGGTCCAGTCCGCACTTGGCCTCCTTCAAGCCTTCAATGAAGCGGCTGTAAGTGATGCCAGCGGTGCGGGCGGCTGCGTTGATGCGGGCCTGCCAGAGGTAGCGGAAGGTGCGCTTCTTGACGCGGCGGTCACGATAGGCGTACTGACGACCATGATCCACGGCGTCGGAGGCGTAGCGATAAAGCTTGGAGCGTTTAAGACGAAAGCCTTTCGCCGCTTGCAGCATGCGATTGCGGCGTTTGCGGGAGGCTGGTGCATTTGTTACGCGCATAAAAGTATCAGGTGCGAGGTGTCAGGTGTCAGGGAGTTTAGTGGCTGAAAGGCAGGTTTTGCTTGATGCGATACTCGTCTCTGGAATGGACGAGTTTCGAGCCACGAAGGCCGCGACGGCGCTTGGCGCTCTTTCCCTGACACAGATGGCGGCGACCTGCGCTCGAGCGCAGAACCTTGCCGCGCGCTGTGAGCTTAAAGCGCTTGGTAACTGACTTCTTTGTCTTGATGCCTTTGGGTCGTCGCATAATTCTTTTGTCGTTAAAAAAGGACGCGCACTATATGTAGCGCGCTGTGATCTTGCAAGCTGGATTTTTGGTTATTTCGGTTCATCTTTTTTCATTGTAGGTCGCGGTGCTGTATTTCAGGGAAGACAGGGCATCTGCATTGGAGTTAAGCGTGGAATCTGGTTCAAGATTCCCGGATTCGACGCCAAAAAGAACTACCCCTGCGTGTTTCGTTGCCTTTTCCCACTCTGCCCGTTCTAACCGGATCGGCGGTGGCTGAACTGAACCTTGGATCAAAAGGCCGAGTTTGTTCCGGCGTTGTGCAGCGCCCGCGATTTTTCTCCCGTTCCAGAGCAGATCGTGTTTTTCATGGCCAACAAAGCATTGTCCCGTGCCTGCTTCACCTAGGGTCACCTTTTTACAACAAGGAGCTAGACCGGTTGGGATTTCCATGGTTGAGAATGAGGCTTGGATCCACTCATGAATACGCCGGTAACTGTCTTCCGCCTTCAAGGAATGCCATTCGTGACCCGCAGGAAACACTGCGCTGTATGTCCAATCCGCGTCGTGTAGGACGATGCCTCCACCCGTGGGACGACGAATCAGCGGACGCAACTTTGTTGCTGCGGAAACTTCGCCAAATTTCTGGAAGTAGCCGAACGTGGCGGCGGGCAGCGTCCAACCGTAAAACCTAAGTACTGGTTGTTGCAAGCGCGGCATGGCTTCAAGCAGCGCCTCATCCATCGCCATGTTGAAAGCTGGTGCGCACGAACCGGAATTGAGAATTAACCATGACTTCATTGAAAAGAAGCCAGCTCAGCGACAATGTTTTTGGAAGGCATGTCTTAGCGTATTGGCTTTTGAGTTGAAACATTCCCGATGCCGTTTTGCGGACAGAGCGACAAGAGTTCACATCCAGTGCAATCAGGTTTGCGTGCGTCACACCGCCTGCGTCCGTGCCATATGATCCAATGACTGAAAAGCGACCATTGCTCGCGCGGCACCAGCTTCATCAAATCCTGTTCGATCTTTTCAGCATCCGACTCTTGGGTCAGACCAAGCCGGTTGGACAATCGCGTGACATGAGTGTCCACCACCACGCCGACATTGATCCCAAACGCGTTTCCGAGCACGACATTTGCAGTCTTGCGTCCCACCCCATCGAGTTGGATGAGTTCCCCCATCGTTCGAGGGACTTCTCCGCCATGTCGCTCCAGAAGCGCTGTGCAACAGGCTTTGATGTTCTTCGCCTTGTTGCGAAAGAACCCCGTGGTCTTCACAGCTTCCTCCAATTCAGAGATCGAAGCACACGCGAAGTCTTCAGCCGAGCGGTATTTGCTGAACAAATCCTTTGTGACCAGATTGACGCGTTTGTCAGTGCATTGAGCCGAAAGTATCGTGGCAATGAGCAGTTCGAGCGGATTGGAAAAACTCAACTCGCAGTGGACGTCAGGATAAGTGGTATTCAGACGCGCGATAATTTTCTTCGCGCGCGCTTTCTTTTGTCCCATTGTTTCGCGAGGCATGCCAAAGGACAAGATAGTCGAGGAGCATCGTATTTTGCGAGCACCGAGATAAACCAGTGGCTTGGACTTTTTGCTCGCTATTCGCGGCCGTTAAAAATGAAAATTCGAGCGGATGATCTACAACCATTGGAGTGTCTTCGCCGAGTTGATTCGTACGCCGTTCCTTCATTTGGAATCCATCTGGGGCATCGTGCCCTTGTATTTTGGTTTGTTGTTGAGTGAGATGACTTCGGCGAAGGCGAGTTTCCGCACGGCGATTCAGACCGGATTCAGCTTCGTGTGGGCTGCGGCCCAGTGGCTTTATCCCTACCTGAAATGGCGGGGTGGCGCACAGCTTGAACTCAAACCAATGTCGTCCATCAATCTGGTTGTTACACTGCTGGTCCTCGCATTTGGCCTGGTGGCGCTGATCAGCGGACTGTTGAAGCGATTTCCCAGCTACGGACGATTCCTCGGCTACACGCGATTTGCGAACTACTTCATGATTGCAATCTTTCCCATGCAGTCTCCGATCCGCGCTTGTCATCTGCCTTGGACCTGGGAGAGGTTGATTGCCATTGCCATGTTTGCCATGCCAGTCTGGCTGGTGCTTCACTTTGGACTCATGCCAGTCCGGAATGGGAAATGAGTCGTGTCGTGTTTGAATCTCGTAAGACATTGACGGTTGAACGTGAATTCCCAAGAATCCTGCAATGCAATTACCATCTTTGAAGCGCCCGTTCCCGCATAATTGAGATGAGCCACGTGATTCAAGTCTTGCCTATCTCTCGTGAGCCGCGCCACGTCAACCGCTTCCTCGAAGTCAGCTACGGCATCTATCGCAACGACCCGCACTGGGTTGCTCCATTGCTTCTGGACGTACGCAAGGTTTTTTCGGAAGCGAATCCGCTGTTCCAACACGCCGAGATGCAGCTTTGGGTCGCCACGCGGAATGGCCGCGACGTGGGGCGCATCGCAGGTATCGTTGACCAGAACCACAATCAGGTGCACCAGCATCGAGACGCATTCTTCGGATTCTTCGAGTGTGAGAATGATGCGGAAACGAGCCGCCAATTGTTTGCCGCAGCATTCAATTGGGCGCGACAGCGAGGTGCGAAGCGAGTGCTCGGGCCGATGAACCCTACGACCAACGACGAATGTGGGCTTCTGATTGATGGTTTTGATTCACCACCGCAGTTGATGATGACCTACAATCCTCGCTACTATGAAGCTTTGATCGCTGCTGAAGGATTTTCAAAAGCGAAAGATTTGCTGGCATTTCACCTCGCAGTCGCTGGCAGCCCGCGCGAACGGCTGGAACGCATCTCAGCCAAGTCTCGCCGGCGAAATCCGCAGCTCCGATTCCGGGTGGTAAGTCGAAAGTCACTGGCCGCCGACCTCGCCAAGATCAAGGAGGTCTATAACTCGGCGTGGCAAAGGAACTGGGGGTTTGTTCCCATGACCAGCGCGGAGATTGATTTTTTGGCGGCGCGCCTCAAGCCGCTGCTGGTGGATGGAATGGTGTGGCTGGCGGAGACTGCAAGTGAGACCGTAGGATTTCTGCTGACCATTCCAGACTACAACGAAGCCATCAAGCCGCTGCATGGACGGTTGTTGACACCTAAAGTCCTTGGTCTGCTGCCATACGCCCTGGGCCGCAAACTTCCAGGCAATTGTCGAGTCGTCACGCTTGGCGTCAAAGAGAGGCATCGCAACCGCGGTATCGAGGCGGTGATGTTGGCGGAATGTCTGACGACCTGTCTCCGCTTGGGATTCAAGGAAGCGGAGGCCTCGTGGGTTTTGGAGGACAACCTCCTGATGCGCCGTTTGCTCGAACCTTTTGGCGGCAAAGTTTACAAGACGTACAGGATTTACGAGCGCACAGTGTGATCGAGCTTCGGACCACCCCGATCTGCATTGCCAAATCTACTGTAAAGCCGGTTGCCAAGCGGGACCAACACCGCGGCCATCACTCCTCCTGCCAAAACATCCACGGCGTAGTGATAACGGCCATACAAAGTTGAAATGCATAGCAGGACCGCCGCAATCAAATGCGCGTATCGAATTGGACGCAGATAAAGAAACGAAAAGTAAACAGTGCAAAACGCCACCGCGACATGACTGCTTGGGAAGGCCGCTCCCGCCGTTTCGGTGAGACCGTAAATCCAACCCATAAGACGGAAAAACAAAGCGTCTTGAACAGATGCAGGAACATCCGTGTTGATGGCGGGAAGAACCTCTTGTGGGATTGGTGTGTTCACAAGGCCGCTCCCGACGATGCGTGGCCCTACCACTGGGACGAAGATGTAAATCGTGTAGCAAACGTAAAACACGAATGACATGACCGAAATAAAGTGTGCGAACTGCCGCCGGTCGCGCCACAGCAAAGTCAGACCCACGCCACCGATCATGAGGTAGAATGAGAAATACGCGGCGAACATGAGTTCGGCCACCCACCGCGAAGGGAATTGCATCATCAGCTCCAGCCCCGGCTGCATCCCGAAGAGCTGGGACTCCAGTTTCAAGAAATACACATCCCAATAGCCTTTGAAACACATCTGATTCAAATGCTCCGCTTCACGATAAAACGCCAGGTAAAGCAGGATTGGATAGAAATTACGGACAAAAACGAGAACAACATTTCGCGAATTTCTTGCCGCAACCTGGATCAACAAATGGATTGCCACGAGTCCGATTACGTGCGCCACCACAATCCACGGCCAGGCAGGCACACGCGTGCCATGAAATATGAGAACGAGAAGCGCCACCCACACGATGTAACCCTGCGTTGCGTAGTCAACGAACCTGTAACGATTCATGCGCGAGCCCACAATGGAGTTTCACTACTTTAACGCTTGATAATATCCCGTCTGGAACGCACCGAAGAAGTTGTGTTCGTTGAACGGGAAATGTTGCGCGAATGCAATGGCCACGAGGCGTTCCTTCGGATCGATCTGGCAATACGTTGTCGCCGCACCATACCAGCCGAATTGCCCGATGGATGACGGTATCGAAAGTTGACCGAGATCCGTAGTCACTTCCACGCCCAGTCCGAACCCCTTTTGCCGCGTCGCCGCCTGATTGTTTGGCAAGGTGACAAGATGATTTGCTGTCATCAACTCAATCGTCTTGCGTCCAAGGATACGATTTCCCTCAAGGCTGCCTTTGTTGCAGATCATCTGTGCAAATCGTGCAAAATCCTTGGCTGTGGAAAAAAGACCCGATCCGCCCGCCTCAAGGTCACGTCCCTTTTCCGGCCAATCTTCCAGAATTGGTTTATCTTCCACGAACTTCCCGTCCGGCCCGTGCTTGTAGGTCTTGGCGAGGCGACTCAGCTTTTCCGGCGGCACATCGAAGCCCGTGTCCTTCATGCCAAGCGGACGAAAAATCTTTTCTTCAAGGAACGCGCCGAACGTCTTGCATGTCACGCGCTCAATCACCGCGCCCTGCACGTCCTGATTGATTCCATACGTGTAGGCATCACCTGGCTGATGCTGGATCGGTAACTTGGCGAGCTTTGTGATGAAGTTGGTCAGGCTTGCACCACTCCACAAGTCCGCATCGCGCCATAACTTTGAGAGTTCCGCGTTGCTGGCGGAGAAATCATAGAACAACCCGCTTGTGTGCGTCATCAGATGCTTGATCGTGATGGGGCGCTTGAGCGGAGCGAGTTGCGGTGCGTCTGCCGTGCCGCCGGTCCAGACCTTTACGTCCTTGAACTCCGGCAGATATTTCGCCACTGGATCATCCAGATTCAACCGCCCGTCCTCGACCAGCATCAACGTCGCGACGCACGTGATGATCTTCGACATCGAATACGCGCGGCAGATCGTATCACGCTTCATCGGCAGCTTCTTTTCCACGTCGCGATAACCGTAGGTCTGGAAATCCACGAGCTTCCCGTCGCGCGCCAGCAATGTGATGATACCCGCATGCTGGCCCTCATCCACGAAGCGCTTCGTCGTTGCGTGCAACACCTCCAACCGCGCCGGATCAAAGCCCGCCGCTTTGGGCGAAGCCGTGGGCAATTGAGCCCGCACCGAAATCACGACGAGAAACGTGAGGGAATGGAAAATGATTTTCATGCGAGCGGAGATTTAAGCGGAAACATGCAGGGTCGTCGCGAAAAAAGTGCAAGCCACTGGACGACGAATGCGGTCACTCTACATCGGCCATCTCTTTCCCGCGAATTTCTCGGAATTGCTTGCTGCAAACAATTGTGTCAATGGCGGTTGAAAAACGGTGGTCATTTCCGCTCAACCGGGTTTGCATTTCGGCGAGCAGTGGTTTGTCCGACAGCATCACGCTTCGGCCCAGCGCGTAGCCCAGGAGCTTGCGACAAAACTGATTCAAAACGACTTCGCGTTTTTGCGTGAGCAGATAATTGCGCAGACCGTCCGCGCCATCAACCTCGGTGCCGTCAAACAGTGTTCCGTGCGTGTCTATGGGACGGTCGGCGAGGTCGCGCGTGCGGCGGCGTCCGATGGCGTCGTAGGCTTCCAGCGCGTAGCCATATCCATCAATGCGCTTGTGGCAGCCCGCGCAACGCGGGTCGGACGTATGCTTCATGGTAAGTTCGCGAACCGTGAGTGTCTCCTTGGCTTCGTCTTCAGGCAAACGCGGCACGTCCTTGGGCGGACGCGGAAGCTTGTCGCCCAGGAGCGCCTCGGCCACCCAATTGCCGCGCAGAATCGGACTCGTGCGCGAAGCGCCCGACTGTTTGGCGAGCGTCGCCCCCATGCCAAGAATGCCGCCCCGGCCAAACTGTTTGACGTCGTTTACCCGTCGCCAATTTTCTCCTTCCACGCCGGGGATGGCGTAATGTTCCGCTAGCGCTTGGTTCAGGAATGTGTGGTTCGCATCGAAAAATGCCAACAGGGAGGCGTCGCTTTGAAACGCATCGGTGAAAAACCGGATTGCCTCCTCGTACATCGGTCCACGCAATGCCGCAAACGTCGGGAAATAACGCTCGCTCTTTTCATCAAACGACTCAAAATCGTAGATGTGCAGCCAGGCACAGGCGAACTCCGTGGCAAGACGGCGCACGCGCGGGTCACGAATCATCCGGCGGGACTGTGCGGCCAGGATTTCCGGTTGGTGCAATCTGCCGCTCCCCGCGAGTTCCTTCAATTCTGCATCGGGGATTGAGGACCAGAGGAAATAGCTGAGGCGGGTGGCCAGTTCCCAATCGTTCACCGGGCGGGATTGCCTGCCAGGTCCGGGTTGTTCGGTACGATAAAGGAACGCCGGTGACACGAGCACGCGCGCCAACGTGAGCCGGACGGCGTCGGCGTGTGGAATTTCTTCTTCGCGCAACTTGTTGTACAAGGTGCGTAGTCTCTCCATCTCGTCGGCGGCGAGGGGACGCCGATACGCGTCCTCGGCGAATTTCAACACGGCGTCGAGTTGTGCCGGCTGCCGGTCCACGAGGAGCTTCTTGAACGCTTCGGCCCGTAGTTTGATGGGTTCGTGCAAAGGCGCAAAGATGCCCGGGTCAGCGTCCTGAGTGGCGAATTGCGAGAGTTGTTCCAAGGCGTCCACTTGCTTCAACGCATCCTGACTGATGAAGTGAAGTTCGGCCCAAAGCCGGTCGAGTTCCGCCGCCTGCGTGTCGTCGAGCATAAGGCGGCGCAGATGTTCGTCTTCGCGGTAAAGGAGAGTAAGAGTGACTGCCTCATCCACAGGCACAATTTTAGTGTAGCAGAGGGCGGCGGGGAAAAGCCGTCGAAAGTCCGCCAATGCGGTTTCAAATCGCCGCCGCGCATCACTGTCATCCTGGACGATGATGGGCGAATCCGAAATCACAGGCTGATCTCCTTCGGCCCAATTGACTTTGGCTGCTTGTGGCCTCACTGCGGAAACGACGATACCTTGCGCCCCGACCGGTTTTGTCGTGAGAATGTGCATCTGCACACTGCCTTCCGATCCCGTTTCCCTGTGCAACCTGCCTGTGGCGATGAATTCAGCGCTCCGCACTAGGTCCGCCGGCAAACGCACTTCAATGACCGAGGGTGCGCGTACGCAGAGGCTGGTTTCACCAACCGGCGAGCCGTCCGGGTGTTTACCAAATAGCGCCGGGTCGAGCCCCCATTCCGGAACCGCTGCAATCAGACGGGAGGGAGTTTTCCTGGCGGTAGTCTGTGCAGGTTCAAGATTGGTCTGGCGGAGAAGTGAGACAAGCAACGGTCCAGTGAGCGAAGCGAGTTGACGATGAAGCACGGCATCCGGCGTGGTCTTCCCGACCCCGACAGCGCGGCTGACCAGAAGCTCCTGTAACGCGATCGCGAGCCGCTGTTTTTCGCGGGCCTTTGTGCATGACTGCCATTGCGCGAGCAACGAACCCGCAGGCACGGAGTCCGCGTCCCCGCCCTTGTCTGGTTCGGTGTAGAAAGACCATACCCCCGCATTGCCGAAATTGTCGGCGTGCGGATTGCCGGCGAGAATGTCCGGTGAAACATCCTTCGCCAGGTTCCAATCGCGCTTGCCGTCGCTCAGGTTGAAATCCACCGACGTGAGGTCGCACGCGTTGAAACCATCGCGCGGCCCGACGGCTATGGATATCACGTCGCCGGGCCGCACGGCGATATTCTCCAACGGGCCGAACTTTCCCACCGCTCCGCCGTATGCTACGCCGAAAGCGAGCCGTTCTCGCGTATTCCCGCGCCGCAACTCCAGCGTCCACGTCACGCCATTTCCACATTCAGGTTGAGCGTGATAAAGCGATCCAGCCACGCGCAGTGTTGCAGCCACCGGACTGCGCCAGCCGACAACCGCACGTCGCGTCGGCGAAGGATGTACCGCCACGCCGTGTGGCTGCATGTTGCCAGGGATACGGACGGCCAGGTTGGAGGAGTTGGCGAACACTCCCAACGAATCCGCTCCGATCCAGCCTTTGATGAAGTCATGGTTCTCAACTTTCTGAAGCTTTTGTGTAAGGAAGGAATCGATGGGCACGCCGCCCGTGCCGATGCCCAGGCAATCCAGCCACGATGCGAGCACAGCCGGTTCGACACGGTGCTTGCGTGCCAACCGGGCGACGGTCGTTACATCCGCCGCTCCGCCGGCTTCCTCTGCCGCCGCCAGACAACTGGCGGCAGTGGCGAAAGCTTTTTCGCGATGCGCCGTTACTCTTGCTATCACTGCCGGCAGATCGCGTAACGCCAGGTCCGGCCTGCCTGGCGCGACCAGCCGGGGATTTTCCCAAACCGCAAAATCGTTCTGGTTGCCATCGCCCGCATCGGTCGTGGACAGATAGAGTGTAACCTCCCTCAACTTTGTCGGCACGCGCAGAGGAATCCTAAATTCGCGGGAGCTCGCAAGCGGGGTCACGGGAACCTGCCAGGCCTTTGGGCTATCACGTCTGCCGATGTGGCCGACGGTCGTGAATCGCCACAACGCCTGCTGCCACTGGCTAATGGTCTGCGTCAGCGGTGCAGCGTCACCGGGCGTCGCGGCTCGCCATTGGGTGCGAACTTGATCAAGCACAAGTGAAGGCTTTTCGTTGTTGAGTTCGCTCCAGAGCGTGGCGAGATATTTCTCGTTCAGCCCTTGTTCGTGAGCCACCTGCGGTATGTTCTTTTTTCCGGATCTCAAAGCTTCGCGCTCGGAGAGCGTCGCCTCCAGGTATTTCTGCAACGGCAGCATCCCGCCGTCTTTGGTGTCGAACTTGATGCCCGGCAAATCAACCGTCGTACCGCCGCCGTTCACGGTGAACCGGGCATAAAACGCGCGGATGACCGCGAGCTTTTCATCTGTCCAGTCACGTGGCGAAGTGCTGGGCGAAAAACTGATCCTATCCGGCAACAGCACGGCGTGATTGGCGACATCTTTGGCGGCATCGAAATACTTGGTGAGAAGCGACGGCGACATGACCAACGAATTCCCGACATTCATAAAGCCTTCGCCGGATGCGGAATCGGCAGGGAATTCCCGCCCTGGATCAAGTGACTCCACGCCGGTAAGATCGCGGAGGGTGTACTTGTATTCCGCGTTGGAGAGCCGCCGCAGCACGACCGGTCCCGGATCTCCGGCGCGGATTTTCGCCGCCTCGTCGAGCACGGCGTTCACCCAGGCAATCAATTGTT
>CAYSDO010000060.1:0-14959 GCA_964429665.1 uncultured Bifidobacterium sp. | reverse complement strand
AGGTTGGAGGTCCGAGAGATTCCCGGTCAGAGGGCGATAAAACGGCGGCCCAATCGCGACGCCGGTGCTGAAGTTGGAGTTCTCCGGGAGAATTCCCAACTGAGCGGCCTGAATGCCCGGACTGCGGGCCCTTAAATTGAACAAGGTCTGTCCGCCGCCGTTCACGTAATAATCTTCGACTGCCAAGCCGTCGCTCCCCTGCAACGCCTGGTTTGTCTTGATCATCGCACAAAGCTGGTAAGCAAGATTCGTGGCGCTGATTCCGGCGACTAGGTTGGTGACGCCTATGACAATCACCGCATTGTTCGTTTTGGTGATTGTGAATCGGACCCAGGCACCGACTGAAAGCGTTCCCGAGAGAAAGGTGTATTGCCGGATGCCATAGACGTCGCTCGTCAGGAAAGTGGGGCGACTGCAGCGCAGAAATGTCGTAAGGACACCGGCGTCACCCGCAGAACTGCCAGCCGCAACTTGGAGCTCGCGAAAATTGAAGTTGGTGACCATTCCGACCCACGGTGATCCATTGGTTCGGAATTCGACCGTGTACGGTTGCAATGCGCCGTCAATGCGAACCAATGTTGCAGAGGGAGTGGAGTTCGTCAGCGAAAGATTGGGTGGAGTTCGGCTGACGAGCAAGCCACGGTAAAACCGGCTGGAGAAAATGGGCGCGTCAGTATCCAGAAAGTCCCACATGCCGCCTGATTCGTTGGTGGCGATGGTTGCCCAGTCATGTTGATTGGTGGAGACAACAAGCGAGCATGGCTGGCCCGGTTGACTTTCAAGCCGCAACGGAAAACCAGATGCGGTCATTGGCCCGAATGATGTGATTTTTGGCGGCAAATTGGGCACGGGGCCAACCACGCGATAAAACCGCCTAGCATGGTTGATGGATTCTGGATCGTGAAAGTCAATCAGCCCGGCAACTGTATTGGTGAAAATCGGAATCCACTCGGCGAGATTCGTTGAAGCTTGGACGACAAAGTTCAACGAGGTTGGAATAGCCATTTGCACTCGAAATTCACCTCCACCCCCAGTTCCCATTGGAATGATCCTGGGCTGGTGGGTTTCCGGCAGATAGGTGACCCGGTAGGTGGCACCAGTCAACACAGAGGCCGGAGGATTGGTGGCGTAGAATGGGAATGACCCGTAGTTGGTAGCGAAGTACTGAAGCTCGATCCGGTCGCCATGTCTTGAGGCGTAGATGTGGGTGGCATTTGTGGCAACCGGATTGTTGATCAATGTGGAAATGTCCGTGGCAATCGTGCCAATGGTGGCGTTGGTGGGCACGGTGTAACTGATTGGATAACCATTCAGGGAAACGCTCAATTTATTGTTCGGGGCGGGCGGGAGATTGGTCAGCGTGTGATGGTATTTGCCGTCAACAAACAAAGCGATTTCCTGCAGGGGCCGGTTCGAGTCATGGGCTGTAAACATTGCGTTCAGCGCGGCGACTCCGGTCAACACTGAGTTGGATAGTCCATTGCCCCACGAACCCGTACCAGACCGGGCGAAGGGTGCTGCAAGCGGTTCGGCAACGGTCAAGCCCAGATATGGCACGTTGATACTTTGATAGTAGCATTCCGCCAGGCTAAAGCCTCGGGCTTGGTAAAAGTAAACCATTGGATCGGGAAATTTTTGAGCGTCTGCATATGGTTCAGCCACTGTGCCGTAGCTGCCCGTGGCGCCTGCGGAAATGAATGCCAGCAGATTCGTCTGATCGTTTGGGCCGAAGATGACGCCGCCATAAGACGTCATACTGTCAGCAATAGCTCCCGGAACGAAGGTGTTGGGCGAAATGCTGAACCGCATCAGTCCGGTTTCGTATCCGAGCAAGCCGTTCAATCCCGAAGGATCGTCCGAATTGGTGCGTAAGAGAGATGAGTCTCCAAGCAGCTTTGTGTTGAGGATGCTGTTGTCGAAAAATGGATGCCTGATATTGCGAAGCGGGTCCGAACTCTTCGCCAGCACCGCCGGCGCGGTGGGGGGGAAAGCATCGGCCGTGACTCCTTGGTCTATCATGGCTTTTGCCTCAGCAAGGGTGTTCGCCGTAAGCATGGAAGTCAGATAGGATGCTCCCGGCGCGCTTGCCGGCTTGGCCCCTGTGAAAACATCTTCACTGGCCGAGTAGCTGTTTGTGATTCCCGGATCCGCTCCCAAGTCCAGCTTCAGTCCGTAAAACAACGCCGAGGTGGTGCTGTTGTTGTCCGCACCGTTGTAAACGGTTCGAAATGGGATATCCATTGAGAGGACGACATACTCGATCTGATTCGTCAACTCGCGAGAAGACAGCGCTGCCGAGATCGGATTCAGAAGATTGGTCGTGAAATCCTGGTCAGTCCACGAAATGTTGCTCCCCGGCCAGTTGATGCGCAAAACGTTGGCTGCTGGAACAACACGACGCTCGCAATAATAGTTTCCAAGGAGACACGAATTGGAACTGGCTTGGTTGACGACTACGAGAGTGTTAAGACCGCTCCCTCCAGCCTTCAGGCAGTTGGCGCTCAACACGTAAAACGCGCAAACCAACGTTATCGGCAGTGTTTTTTTCAAAACTGATCCAATTCGATTCACGGCAATTTTTCGACCATTCTGGACGAATAATCAAATTGGTTAAAGATAACTTCTGCTGTTGTTGTTTCCCGAGGTATCACAAAGTAAAAAAGCCGGTCCATTCGGACCGGCTTTGAAAGCTTGCTTTACGCGGTTCACTTCAGATTACGACCACGAAACACACCCATTGCAAACAATCCCAATCCCAGCAACGTCATCGCAGAGGGTTCGGGTATCACTGGAATAATCAGCGTCTTGTCTTTCAATATGGTCAAACTTTCGCCAGCTCCGATTGACCGATCCCATTGGAACGCCCAAGTCACATCCCCGGTCAACGCACCGGGGTTATCATTGAGATTGTAGCCGGCCGTATTCAATATATTGTCTAAAGTTCCCCCGCTTCCGGCAAATCCAGCTTCCAGATGACTCGAAGGCGGTGAGATGATGCCCTCTTGAATTCCAAATAATCCCTCCGTCTGTTTCACGCTGTCAGTACCAAGAAACTGAACGGTATCAGGCGCAGCGCCAACAAGATTGAAATCAGAATACTGAAAGAAATGAAAATCAAGGGAGCTGTTGCTGACATTCTGGACGCTAATTGTTTCCTGAATGTCGGCACTCCCTGCACCCGCCCCGCCGCCTGTCAGCACGTAGGTGATCGTCAGGGAAACCTGCGCATTGGCGTAGTTCAAAAATAGGGAATTGGCGCTGCCCCCGAGATAGGCTGACGAACTGATTGAGTTGATCGGAAGGGCGAAACCACTTCCTCCTACTCGATAGTAAAACCATTGTTTCACCAGTTGCTCCGCACCACTTACCTTCCACGAGTCCATTCCCGCTCCTGAATCTGCGTCCACATGAGCAACAGTGCCAAAATCAGTAAGCGTGTAATCGGCGGCTTTTGAGGTTGATCCTAGTGCTAGAAAAGTAGAAAGCACGGCGGCGGAAAGCAATGAACTCCCGTTTTTTGATGCGACCAAAGTTTTGATGATGTTGTCCATATTTTTTGGCGAGGTTTTAATTGAGATGTCTCGGTTTCTGAGCCTGCGAATTTGTATGTTTGAATTGTTTAAAGCTATTTTTATTTACGGCGACGGCTCAAGATTGTTGTGCCAATTCCAACGAGGAAGATCGTTGCCACTGTCGGCTCGGGTACAATGTTCAAAAGTTTGCTGATGGTGAGGGTGCCGCCATTTGCCGCCAAAGAAGCATTCCACTGATAGGCAAAGGTGGCATTTCCAAGGCCAGAATTCGGATTGTCGTTGAGAACGGTGGCTGCTCCATCAGTTAAACTGGCAAATGTGGCGTTTCCTAAGGCCGCCTCAAAGTGACCGATCGGCGCGGTGTTGGCATTGAGGGTCTCGGTGACGCTATGCGTGCCATCTGTTTGGGTAACCTTGTAAGGCTGTCCGAGGGCGTCAAAGCTGTATTGTGCCACTTGTCCACTTGCAAGTCCCCAAAGGTCGAAGTCAGAATATTGAAAAAGGTGAAAATCCAATATCGAACTCGAGAGGTTTTTTACCGTTATGGTTTCGCTTAGACCAGAAAATCCTGACCCGGCGTTGCCTCCTGTTAGCTGGAAGACAGTGCGTACGCTGTAATTCTGGCTGGCGTATGTGACATCCAACATGCTGATGACATTCGGCACCTGAGTGAAGCTAACGGTGGGACTGCTTGATATGCTCTGCACCAAAAGTTCCGGTCCTGAACCGACCCGATAGTAAAAACCTTGGCGATTCAGCGAATTTACCCCATCAACACTCCAACTGGCCACCCCGGCGTTTGCATTGGTGATGTTGATTCCTACTGCCGAGTTCTTATGGTTCAAATCAAAATCAGCCGCCTGTGTTTGCCAGACTGCAAAGCACATGGATAAACACCAGAATTCGGTTAAGCGATGAAAGCGCATAGGGTTGTCTTGATAAATTAGGTTTATTCTGAGCCTTAATTTGCTGTGTCGGGTTGTAGCAAACACAAATAAGATCAAAACTTGTTCGGGTTGCTGGGGCGATTACATACTAAATACTACGGATGTCAATACTTTTTTGTTAGAATGAGCAGGCGTTTCGACGAATCTGCCCTCACAACAGCTGCGCTATGACAGATTTTAGTGTTTTTCTGGCTGGCCGTGTAACCGCGCTTTACGATTTGACCGCCACATCAGTGTCTAGTCCAGACACGGGTAAGATAGGTTGGTGATTACTTCTTCGCGTCGGCGTGCCAGATGTCGCCCTCGCCGTAGCTGAACCAACGGCTCGTCGTGACTTTCTGCTGCGTGAAGAACTGCACGCCCTCGCGGCCCTGCATGTGAAGATCGCCGAAGAACGACTCATCCCAGCCATTGAACGGAAACCACGCCATCGAAGCAGGCACGCCGATGTTGATGCCGATCATGCCGGCCTTGGCGCGATGCTTGAACTCGCGCGCTGCCTTGCCACTGCGCGTGAAGATGGAAGCGCCGTTGCCATACATGGACTTGTTCGCCAGTTCGATGGCCGCGTCCAAATCTTCCATGTGCATCACGTTCAGCACCGGGCCGAAAATCTCCTCTTTCGCCACCGTCATCCCGTTCTGAACGTGATCGAGGATCGTTGCGCCGACGTAGAACCCATTCGGCGCTTCGGAAACTTTCACGCCGCGACCATCTGCCAGAACTTTCGCGCCTTGTTGTTCACCGATGGAGATCAATTCCTGCACGCGATTAGCGTGTTGCTTGGTGATGACCGCACCCATGTCTGGCTGCGCTTCGCGATCGGTTGGGCCGACCTTGATGCGGCGCGTCGCCTCGACGAGTGTGGGCAAAACATTTTTCTCCGCCGCGCCAACAACCACTGCCGTTGAACCCGCCATGCATCGCTCACCTGCGCAGCCGAACGCGGCTTCGATAACACCGCGCGTGGAATTTTCCACATCCGCATCCGGCATGATGATGACATAGTTTTTCGCGCCACCATTGGACTGAACACGCTTGCCGTGCTTCGTCCCGACCTCGTAGATATAGCGCGCAATCGGCGTCGAGCCGACGAACGAAATCGCCTTCACCTTCGGATGCGTGAGCAGCGCATCCACGACATCGCGGCCGCCGTGAACGATGTTCAACACGCCCTTCGGCAGCCCGGCCTTCTCCAGCAGCTTCGCGATCTTGATGGCCGTGAGCGGGACTTTTTCGCTCGGCTTGAGGACGAACGTGTTGCCGCACGCGATGGCGATGGGATACATCCACAGCGGCACCATTGCCGGAAAGTTGAACGGGGTGATGCCGACACAGACGCCCAGCGGTTGGCGGATCGCCTCACAATCAATACCGCGCGCGATGTTCTCCAGCACCTCGCCCATCATCAACGACGGCACGCCGAGCGCGAACTCGACGACCTCCATGCCGCGCTTCACGTCGCCGCGCGATTCCACGAGCGTCTTGCCATGCTCGCGCGTGTTGCTACGCACGATGTCTTCAAAATTATCCTCAAGCAGCATCTTGAACCGCGCGAGGATGCGGGCGCGTTCGACCGGCGGAGTTTCCATCCAGGCGGGGAATGCAGTCTGCGCAGCTTCCACTGCGGCATTTGCGTCAGCGACATTTCCGACCGGGCATTCCGAAATCACTTCGCCGATGGACGGATTGAAAACCGGCGTGCGCGCGGTCTTGGAATCAATCCATTCACCGCCGATGAAATTGGGACAGGGTTCAAGTATTTTGCTCATATAAAAGTTATCGATTCGCCAGCGGGACAACGCTTCTCTGCGCTGGGCCAGTGTATTTCGAAAGCGGACGGATGAGGCGGTTGTTCGCCTGTTGCTCCATGATGTGCGCTGTCCAACCCGTGATGCGCGCCATTACGAAGAACGGCGTGAACATGTCAATGTCGAAGCCCATCATGTAATACGCCGGGCCGCTGGGGAAATCGAGGTTGGGGTGAATCTTCTTCTGCTCGATCATCATCGCCGCGAGGATGTCGGAAATCTCCAGCCACTTTTTGTTGCCGGTGAAATCCGCCATCTGGCGCATGTATTTGGTCATCGTCGGCACGCGCGAATCACCGTTCTTGTAGACGCGATGGCCAAAGCCCATCACAACACGCTTCTCGGCGAGCGCTTTCAACATCCATTCCTTCGCGCGATCCGGCTCACCAACTTCGAGCAACAGATGCATCACCGCTTCGTTTGCCCCGCCGTGCAACGGGCCTTTCAGCGAACCGATGCCGCCGACCACCGCGCTGTAAATGTCCGACATGCTCGACGTGATGACTCGCGTGGTGAACGTAGAAGCGTTGAAGCCGTGCTCCGCGTAGAGAATCAGCGAAACATCGAACGCCTTCACGACTTCTGGCGCGGGCACTTTGCCGAAAACCATGTGGATGAAGTTTCCCGCAAAGCCCATGTCCACGCGCGGCGCAATGAACTCCTGTCCCTTGCGAAGGCGATAAAATGCCGCGACCATCGTCGGAATCTTCGCCAGCATCGCGATGGAACGCTGGAGGTTCGTCGCCACGTCGCTCTTCGTGGCCAACCCGGCATCCTCCATTCCCAGGAAGCTCACCGCCGTCCGCAACGCGTCCATCGGATGTGCCGTGCGCGGCGTTTTCTGGATGACCGCGAGCAAATCTTTGCTGATGGCGCGCTGGCTACGCTCGGCTTTTTGAAATTCCGCCAGCTGTTTCGCGTTTGGCAATTCCCCATGCCAGATGAGCCACGCGACTTCCTCAAAGCTGCAATGCTCCGCCAGCTCCTGCACCGGATAGCCGCGATAGACGAGCGAATTGATCTCGGGCATGACCTTCGAGATCGCGGTGTTATCCACGATCACGCCATCGAGCCCTTGATGGATTGTCTCGTCGCTCATTATTTCATTTTGTAGCAGCGGACGTCAGTCCGCTCTGACCAAAGTGAACCGACTCACGTCGGTTGCTACACGTAAAAGTTGAACACTTCTTTATCGAACTGCTCGTAATCCTTGTAGCGGATCAACTCGTAAAGTTCCGCGCGCGTTTGCATGCGCTTGAGCAACGACTCCTGTGTGCCGTCGCTCTTGATGGCCGCGAGTCCGTCCTCGATAGCCTTCATCGCAAGGCGCAGCGTCGTCACCGGATAGATCACGATGTTGAAGCCAAGCTCGGAAAGCTGCTTCGCCGTCAGCAATTTGCTTTTGCCGAACTCCGTCATGTTCGCCAGTAATGGAACTTTTATCGCCTTGCGAAATTTCTCAAATTCGTTTTCGTCCGCGAGCGCTTCAGGAAAAATCGCATCCGCTCCCGCATCCACGTAAGCCTTCGCCCGCGCAATAGCACCGTCCAGGCCTTCGGATGCACGAGCGTCGGTGCGCGCCATGATTATGAAATTCTTGTCGTGCCGCGCGCCAACTGCGGCTCGGATTTTCTCGACCATCGCCTGCGTTGTGGCGAGTGATTTGCCGTCCAGATGGCCGCAGCGCTTCGGGTTCACCTGATCTTCGAGATGGCAGCCACACAAGCCGGCATCTTCGAGTGTGTTGATGGTGCGCGCCATGTTCAGCGGTTCGCCGAAGCCTGTGTCCGCGTCGATGAGCGCTGGCAAATTGGTCGCCCGCGCAATTGCACCGCCGCGCGCCGCGACTTCCGAAAGCGTTGTCAATCCGATGTCCGGCAACCCCAAATCCGCCGAGAGTGCCGCGCCGGAAACATAAACGCCGTCGAAGCCGTGCTGCTGGATCGCCATGGCTACGAGCGGTGAGAACGCGCCGGGCATGCGTAGCAGCTTGCCGGACTTGAGCCCGGTCCGGAATTCCTGGCGCTTCTCTGATGCGGATTTGCTGGCTTGGAGCATGGTTAGAAGATTCCCCGTTGGTCGCGCACGGAGCAAGTCAGTTTGTCCGGCGGCAACACGACGTTCAACACGCCCAACTCGCCGGCTTTGAGTTCGCCCAATCGCTGCGCCGCTTTGAGTAAGCGCTCACTTTCGTCGGTAGCAATTAAATCTTCGGTGAGCGTTTTGAACTTCTGTATGTAATTCGCCCGTGCGAATGGGCGTGAGCCGAGCGGATGCGCATCAGCCACGGCGATTTCGTCCACGAGTTTCTTGCCGTCGTTGAAGGTGATTTCCACGCGACCGCCAAAGGCCTTTTCCTTCGGGTCAATCGAGTGGTAACGGCGCGTCCACTCGCTGTCTTCGCGCGTCGTGATCTTTTTCCAGAGCGCAACGACTTCGGGATGCCGCGCGACTTCGAGCGCGTAGCTTTTGACGTGATGCCAGAAGCCGGTCTGCAGCGCGACGGCGAAGATGAACATGATGCTGTGGTCGAGCGTTTCGCGACTGGCGTTCGGGTCGGACTTCTGCGGGTCGTTCGCACCCGTGCCGATGACGAAATGGGTGTGATGACTCGTGTGGATGACGATCTCGCGGATGGTCTTCAAGTCGGCGATCTGCTTGCGCAGCTTGAACGCGAGATCAATCCACGCCTGCGCCTGATACTCGGCGGAATGTTCCTTCGTGTAGGAATCGAGGATGGCGCGGCACGGCTCGCCGGGTGCGGGCAACGGCACATCGTAGCTCGCGTTCTTGCCGCAGAGCATCCACGCGATGACGCTGTCCTCGCCCTCGTAAATCGGCGACGGACTTTTCTCGCCTCGCATCGCGCGGTCCACGGCTTCGATGGCGAGTTTGCCGGCATGCGCGGGCGCGTAGGCTTTCCAACTGGAGATCTCGCCCTTGCGCGATTGGCGCGTGGAAAATCCGACATGCACCGCCTGCTGCACCGCCTGATAAATCGTGTCGGTGTCGAGGCCAAGCATCGCGCCAATGCCAGCGGCGGCGGACGGACAGAGATGCGCGATGTGATCCTTCTTGTGCTCGTGCAGACAGATCGCGCGCACGAGGTCCATCTGGATTTCGTAAGCGACGACGAGGCCGCGCAGCAACTGCGCGCCGGTGCAACCGCATTGCTGCGCCACGGCGAGCAGCGGCGGGATGTTGTCGCCGGGATGCGAATAATCCGCGGCGAGAAACGTGTCGTGCATGTCGAGTTCGCGGACGGCGACACCGTTGGCCCACGCGGCCCACTCGCAATCGAAGCGCTGTTCGCTCGGCACACCGAGCAACGCCGCACCTTTTGCTCGCGGATGCGCCAGCGCCTGTGTGCGAGCATTGGCAACCGGATCGCGATTGATGGCGGCGATGGCAACGGAGGCGTTGTCAATGATGCGGTTGATCACCATCTCGCCCGCTGCCGCATCAATCACCGCATTGTCCGAGGCGACGGACGCGATTTTCCAAGCGAGCTGTTCCGTCTTTGGAAGCGGAACTTTGGACGGATAGACTTTGACGTGGTGGAGGATCATTAAATCACTCTCTCAATTTCGACTAGATTCATTTTGCTCGTTCCTGATTAACAAACCAGTTCACATCAAAGCGACCACTTTCTTCCAATGATTTCCAATCAGGGGGAGTCAATACGCCTACCGCATGAAACGGCGGATAACCTTCCCAAGCGTGGTAGAGAAATGGCTCACGCTCCGCAAACCGACCGCAACACTTCAGTTGAAACACAAGACCGCTTTCCGCCGCCTCCCAAGGATTGATGTTCACCCATTCGGGAACGTGTCCGTTCCGCCAAAGCAAATTCACAACTTCATCGGCAGACATTGGGCCAATGGCACTCCCGCCTTTGGATCGAATCTCATCAGGGATGACCTCTCCTTTGGCCAGTATATTTCCATCGTAGGATTGATTCAACCTCACCAAATAACTGAAAGGCGGTTTCAATTCGTTCTCAACAAAAAGCAAAGCCTTCTCATGCGAACGCAAAGTCGCTTTATTAAGATTTTGGGCGAATTCTTCCCTCGTCATAATAAAAAGCAATTTCTGGTCACGCGTGTCGCCCGTTTGTTTTTATTTCGCCCCTACGGGGCTTGGTTTGTTTTTGGAACGTGAACCCCGGGCTTACGCCCGGGCTACATATCTTTTGCCTCTACGAGGCTGTGATCATCGCGCCAATGCGTTGGATTGTTTCACGAAGTCGTCACCGCTCCATTCGCCGTCAGCTTGAACCATTTTCTTGGCCGGGGCAGCGGCAGCAGCGGCGGCTTTCTGGGCGGCTTTTCGTTCGGTCTGACGTTTTACGAGGTCGGCGTGCGTGGTGAAATACGGCAGCGCCTTGCCTTTGAAATCGGCGAGCGTGTTGAACTTGTGCTTGTCCATGAACGCGAGCAGTTGTTCGCACATGGGCTTCACGTGCTCGTAACCGAACTTCATCACGCCGGTACAGACTTGCACAGTGTCGCCGCCGAGCAGGATGAATTCCGCCGCGTCGTTGCCGGACTCGACGCCACCGATGGCAGACAACGAGCGACCGGGGAATTCGTTCTGAATCAACTTCGCGACTTCCATCACCATGCGGAGCGCGATGGGTTTCACCGCGCGTGAAGAATAACCGCCGGGCGTCGTGTAACCTTCCACGCTCGGCTCGGGCCGGAGCGTTTCAAGATTTACGCCCACACAACTGCGGATCGTATTGATAGCCGCGATGCCATTAGCGCCGGACTTCAGCGCCGCGCGACTCGGGTCTTCGATGTGCGTGACGTTCGGCGTCATCTTCGCCCAGACGGGCTTCTTGGCCGCGCTCATGACCCACGCGACGACTTCCTTGAGGATGTCGGGGTTTTCGCCCATCGCCGCGCCCATCTTGCGTTCAGGCAAACCGTGCGGACACGAGAAGTTCAGTTCAAACGCATCCACGCCGCACGCCTGACAACGCTCCACAATCTCGATCCACGCGTCCTTGCGATATTCCTCCATGATGGACGCGATGAGGATTCCTTCCGGGTGCATCTGCTTGCATTTCTTGAATTCTTCCTCCCACAACTTGAACGGCCGGTCGCTGATGAGTTCGATGTTTTCCCAGCCGATGACTTCTTTGCCGTCGGTGGAATGCAGCTTGCCGTAACGCGGCGTGACGTTGACAACCTTACTCGCGTCGAGCGAAACAGTCTTCGCGATGACCGCGCCCCAGCCTTCTTTGAAGGCCTTGCTGATGACATTGAGATTCGTGCCGGGTGGCCCGGAGCCGATGACGAAGGGATTCGGAAGTTTGAGACCGTCAACTGTCGTAGCGAGTGTGGGCATGACATTCCTTTCTCATTGCATGGTCAGGAGATTTCAAAGGTTCATCAAAACGAATCGAGGCGCGATCTGAAATCAGCCGTGTTGGCTGCCGTTTCTGGTCCGGTCTTGGACTGATTGGCATAATTTTATTCCGCGCCCTGTGCGCGGTGGCTCAAGTGCTTCGTAGTAGTGAGATTGAACCAAGGCCAAAAAAAAGGGAAGGCGGAAATTGAAAATGAATCGTCAAAATGGGAATGGCGGTGGTTGCACGGCATGGCGGGTTTGGATAACCTCGGCGCGTGATCTTTTCACGGGAAATGTTTTTCGGCGTGGCGTTGATGGGGATGGCCGTTTTGTGCGGCTGTGAACCGTCGGGCGGCTTGCGCATGGATGAGGAGAAGGAGTCGCATTTTGTGGTGGGTCGCAGCCGGGTGAACGCGCTGGATTATCACGGGGCGATTGAATCATTCACGGAGGCGTTGGAGGCAAACCCGCGTTCGGCGGCAGCGCATTTTGAACTGGGTGTGCTCTATGCGGAACGGGAATCTGATCCAGCTGCAGCCATATATCACTACGGCCAGTATCTGCGTTTGCGTCCTGATGCGGGTAATGCCGAGATGGTGCGTCAGTTGATTTTCCGGCTGAAACAGGAGCTTGCGCAAACAGTGTTGCCGGTGACAACCGCTGCGGAAACACAGCAACAAATGGAACGCATGGCCGAAGAAGTCCGGCAGTTGCGGGAAGAATTGGCGGTCGCAAAAAATCATCTCGCAGAACGAACCACGGCTGCGAGTGCAACGACGGTATCCGGGCAGCAGAGCGTTGTGCGAAACGGCAATACGACACAAAACAACCCGGCACAGCTGAATCGAGTCTCTGGCACCGTACAAAACCGGAACTCGGAACAGGCAGTGCGCCGGACGCCATTGACCGTTGTGCGGCGCACGCATGTGGTGAAGTCCGGCGAGACACCATCGTCCATTGCGAGGCGTTACAGTTTGAAACTGGAGTTGCTGCTTTCGGCAAACCCAGGATTGGATCCCCGCAAGATGAAGGTGGGACAGGCGCTGACGATTCCGGCGACATAGGAGCCTTGCGAAGTGGAGCAAAAGAATTCCCCGCCTCGCTTTGAACATTTTCGGGCGGTACGCTGTCATTAACCTCGAACCAAGCTATGGAGAAGTTGTCGAAATGGCAGGTGTCATGCGATGTCGGGTCGAAACGTTGCTGGTGGAACGGGAGCAATTCCGCCGTCGAAGCATCCTGTTTGCAGTAGCCATGGATGCCAATGGGTTGTCAAAAAATTAAGAACATTTATTTTGACAGGCTGCGTTGGCATCCGTAACAATTCCGGCAAACGAAGTTCCTGGGAAAAAAAACTAAATAATCTTATGAAAAAAATCGTGGCTTCTGTGGGCTTGGTTGCACTTGGCACTTCAATGATTCACGGCGTCGAGACCGGCGCACTCAACAGTTACCAGAACAACAAGGCTTGGAGTGTGTCTGCGTCGCTGCGCGGATTCTACGACGACAACATCAATACCGAAAAGAACAACAAGGATGATTCAATCGGCTATGAGGTAAACCCCAGCATCAGCTACGGCACGGCTGGAGAAATGACCTCCATTAACGCTACCTACTCATTCTCGGGCAAGTATTACAAGGAGCGTCCTGCCGGTAGCACTGACAACTGGGACCTCACCCACATCATCGGAGCCGATCTTTCCCACTCCTTCTCCCCGCAGACAAGTCTCTTCCTTCGCGACTCTTTCGTTGTTGGCCAGGAGCCTGATGTGCTGCGTTCCGGGAATGCCATAGTCGGCAACCAGCGTATCTCCGGGAGCAACATTCGTAACTACGCCTCGGCAAAGTTCAATGCCAACGTGACCGAGTTGCTCGGATTTGAAGTTGGGTATGACAATACATTTTTTGACTATGCCGACGATGGAGCGTCTGTTGATCTCTTGGGCAATGTGGTCGCCAGCAACTCTGGCTTGCTGGATCGTATGGAGCACGGGGCCCATGTGGACAGTCGCTGGGCTCTCGCTGAACGTACCACGGGGATTTTAGGGTATCGCTTCGGATTTACGGATTTCAACGGGGACGAAGCGATCGGTGGACTTGTCATTTCACCTGTTAAGAGCGAGGATCGGAACAGTCGCAGCCACTATCTTTACGGCGGACTCGAACATACATTTGGTCCCGATATTTCAGGGAGTTTGAGGGCTGGTGGCATCTACACTGATTACTACAACAACACAGCCGCTGATCCGAACTGGAATCCGTATTTATCCGCCAACTTGCACTACCAGTTCCTGCCTGAAAGCTCGGTTGATGTGGGTTTGAGTGTTGATCAAAATGCATCGGATCTTGTGGGTGATAGCACTGACTTTGTTCGTGATACTCAAACGATTGTTGGTTATGGAAAAGTTTCGCATCGAATCTTCGCACAACTCTATGGCAGCGGCAGCCTGACTTATCAGCACCAGATTTATAATGGTGGTGGTACAGGAGTGGATGGGAAGGCCGTGGATTATTTGATTGTTGGACTCAATCTGGATTATCGCTTCAACCGGAACCTTTCCACATCCTTGGGCTACAACTATGACAAGGTGAATTCAGATATAGATGGTGGCACTGACTACAACCGCAACCGTATTTATTTCGGTGTCACTGCGACCTACTGATGTGACGCGTTGACGATTTAACGATGTAACCGGACGGGGGCCGGCTTTGAAACTGGCCCCCATTTTTTTAACTATGGATCCGCTCAAAACACAGACACAACCAGAAGCCAGGCTGCACTTCCTTGATTACTGGCGGATCATCCGCATCCGCAAGACCGTCATCCTAGCCGTTTTCCTGCTGGTGGTCATCACCTCCACGCTCGTCACGTTCATTCTGCCTGAATCGTTTTCCAGCACGGCACGCATCATCGTCAATCGCGACTCGTCGGACATCCCCGGCATGACCGAAATGGCACGCCCGACCTACTACGATCCCTACTTCATTCAGACGGAGTTCGAGGTCATCTCATCCGAATTGGTCTTGAGCAACGTCATTTCTGCGAACAACCTCAATACAGCCTGGGCCGAAAAGTATAACGGTGGACAGCCACTCAAGCCCCAGGAAACCATGCGCCTCATTCGCGGCATGTTGGCGCTCCGTCCAGCCAGAAACACCACGATCATTGACATCAGCGTGTACAATCAGAGCGCCAAGGAAGCTGCTGATCTTGCCAACTGGATCGCTGAAGCCTACCAGGAGTACCGCCTGGCAGATGGACGCCAGCTCGCTTTAGGGGGTATTAACGCCCTCGAGAAAAAGATCGCCGAAC
>CAYSDO010000059.1:8758-15087 GCA_964429665.1 uncultured Bifidobacterium sp. | reverse complement strand
TGGTTTCGCCAATGTCGTTTTCCAGATCGTAAAGTTCGGACTGGTCAAGTTTGCGCTGCTGGTAGGGAGCCGGCGTTCCGTCGCGACCGCCAGGTTGACCGGCAAGAGTGCGAGAGGTGTGTGGCAGTTGCAGTTTCCATTGACTACTCATCACCGACTGTAGCTGATTGTTTTCGTAATAGAAAACGTAGGCATCGTGCGGGTTCTTTGCGCCGGGCACACCGGTGAGCAGCGGCCAGACGTCGAGTCCGTCAATTTTGTGTTTTGGCAGTTCAGCGCCAACCAGCTTTGCGACCGTCGGCAATATGTCAATCGTCATGGCCGGCTCCTTGCAGACGCTCGCCTTTGGAATCTTCCCGGGCCAGCGTGCAATGAATGGCACCCGCACGCCGCCGTCCCAGCAGGTGCCTTTGCCTTCGCGCAAGGGGAGCGCCGAACCCGCATGGTTGCCGTAGGAAAGCCACGGGCCGTTGTCTGAAGTAAAAATCACCAACGTGTTCTTATCCAGTCGATGCTTTTTCAACGCGCCGAGAATCTGTCCGACGGACCAGTCAATTTCCTCGATGACATCGCCGTAGAGTCCCTGGGCGGACTTGCCTTTGAACTTGTCACTCACATGCAATGGGACGTGCGGCATACTGTGCGGCACATAAAGAAAGAATGGCCGGTTCTTGTTCCTGGCGATGAAACTGACTGCATGTTCTGTGTACCATGTGGTGAGTTGAGACTGCTCCTTGGCCGTGACCTTGGGAATGACCGTCTGCTCGCCTTCGATCAAACGCAGCTCGGGATAACCGGGCCGGCGCTTGTGCTCCGCCAGAGTCTTGTTCGCCTGATCAGGATGCCAGGGCCACATGTCGTTCGAGTAAGGCAGGCCGAAGTATTCGTCGAAGCCGTGCCGCGCAGGCAGGAACTGAGGTTGAAAGCCAAGATGCCACTTGCCGAAAATTGCCGTCGCGTAACCGCGTTGTTTCACGATTTCGGCAAGCGTTACTTCGTTGCTGCTGATACCGGTTTTGGATTCGGGGCTTAAGGCCCCCATGATGCCGATGCGGCTCGGATAGCAACCTGTCATCAATGCCGAGCGCGACGCGGAGCAAACCGGCTGTGCGTCATAGAATCTTGTGAATCGAATTCCCTCCGCAGCCATGCGGTCAAGATTAGGCGTCTTCCAGCCTTTCGCGCCGAAGCAGCCAATGTCTGCGTAACCGAGGTCGTCGCAGAACACGATGACGATGTTGGGTGTCGAGGTGCGGTCTGTTGCTGCCGATAACGTGAAGGCAGCAAGCAGCAGGAATAGTGCGGCGATGCGTTTCATGATAGGATTTCAGTTTGCTTCGTTGATGCTAAAGGAGGCAATGAAAGATTGGTTTTCACATTTCTTTAAGTATCAATCCTCCATGTACCAAAAAGTGTGGACAACCTTTCCGTTGCGTACCTCCCACAGCTTCTTGAAAGGAACGCGTTCAGCATGTCCATCCAGCAATGCCACGTTTGCGCCGTTGTTGTGTACCGTGGGCCGGCCATTGTTGAACGGAAATTCGGTGGTAAACACTGCATCCATGCTATCCATCAATCCGTCGCGGTTGACATCCCTGTCGAAGGTCCAAACGAGCGGGGAGTAAATGTAGTGTGTTACGGTATCCATGTACAGCATCGCATCGTCGGCCTTCTTGATGCGTGCAGCTTTCAAAGGTTTGACTTCTCCGCCGTAGTAAAACGGCCCGGTCAGTGGATTTCCAAAGGCGCCGTAATAGACGCCAACCCAACAATTCCATGCATTCTTGTCAAACGTCGTGGTAATGGTGAATGGAGGCGGCCCGGAGCTGCCGCCCGGACATCTGCGGGCCTCCGTGCCATAAACCTGACTGTCGGGGTTTGCGTCGGACTGCTTCGTGATGTACGGCGCGAGTTTTTGAAACCAATACGTCATGGTCGGGGTTGGTGGAAATACGTCGCCGAAAAGGGGGAGTTTATTTTCGTTGTCGTTCATGTACATCACGGTGGCGAGTCCCCACTGTTTCATGTTGGAAAGGCAGTTGATCGCCTGGGCTTTTGCTTTCGCTCTGCCAAGGGCGGGCAAAAGCATCGCCGCAAGAATTGCGATGATTGCAATGACCACCAGCAGCTCGATGAGCGTAAATCCATTGGCAGCTTTTGCCGTCGCGCGTCCATGCCCAAGGCCACGCAAATTCGCCGATGCCCCCAAAACGGCTTTTTGAAGCTGGGTTGATGGTGGCAGTTTGCCTTTCGGTACGGCTCGATTCATGTCGGCTCGTTCGTTGGATATTCGCTTAAAGATTCCTCAAGTTGGTCAGGCAAAGCTTCCCACGTTGCACTCCGCTTCCGTATTGGAGAAACCCAACAGACGTCGGTTGGCAAGTGTTCATGGCTGCATCGTAAACTTCACCCTCTGCCTCGTCCATTGCTTTATGCTTCCCACCCCGACTCGGGAGGAGACTCTGTGTGTTTTTCCTACGACTTATTTCTGGTTGAACTCGGTGGCAAAGCGGAACATCTCGACGTAGTGGCCGTCTTTCTTCTCCTGGTCCTGATGATAAAACTCCTTGAGTTTTTTTAGATTGTCCGGATCCCAGTCCGGTCGATATTTGGTGACCGCAGGTTCAAACTGGCTGACCTGTTTTGTGATGGCCTCCACCTTCAGTTCGATTGTGGAATCAATGTTGACGAAGTAATTGGCGTCGTTGGTGGTCGTGTAAAAGAAGTAAAGGTTCGGCACCACATACGGCTGCAATTTGTCCACGAGCAGGTGCTCGGGATAATAGAGATGAAATTCCGCCGCCCGCACGGCGTCAATGGTGTTAAACGCCGCCATGCGATGATCTGTCTTGTGCCAGCGTTCGAAATACTCGCCGGGGTCCACGGACAAAATCGCATCGGGCCGATGTTGACGGATGATCTTGGTGACCTGGCCGCACAACATTTTCGGCGGCACGTACTCCAACTCACCGTCATCGTGGCCGAGCCAGATGATGTTCTCTTTGGGAATGCCGAGCACGGCGCAGGAGGCTTCCTCCTCGGCTTTGCGGATGCGCGCCAGCCGTTCGGATGTCATATCCTGGTCGTAGCTTCCCTTGTTGTCGTTCGTGTAGATAACAACGAAAACGCGGTTATGGTTTTTGGCCAGCAACGCCATCGTGCCGCCGACTGCGAAGGTATCGTCGTCGGGATGCGGCGTAAAGATGAGCACGGTTTTGTTCGTGTAGTTTTCGAGTCGTTCGGCAGGTCCGGCGCTCGTAGTTGAAACGATCAGGAATGTTGCAAGGAGCAGAAGTGTGGTTTTCATTTTATTTCCTTCGGGATTGGGTTTGAACGTTTTTATTCACCAACGGCTATGTGCCGGTTTCAAAAGTCATTTTGAACTCTCCTTCGGATGGCTTGCGCCGAATTGTTGCGCGTAGAGCACCTTGAAAGGATTCTCCTTCGGGCCGACGACGTTTTCATTTTCCAATCGCGGCAAAACTTCCTCCCACCATTTGTCGTAAGCCGCTTCCAATTCTTTCACCATCTCGGGATGTGTGGAGGCAACATCGTTTTTTTCACCCGGGTCGGCTTTGAGATCGAAGAGTTCCCAGCGCTTGCTTCCGTCCTTCGTATCGCAGACAAGCTGCCAGCGCGTGTTCCGGATGCTGCAATGGAGATATTTTGACTCTGCCGCCTTGCCGCGTTCCCAACGCCCCTGATGTGCGACCAATGTGCGATCAGTCCATGCCGAAGCTGGATTCTTGAGCAGCGGCACGAGACTGTGACCTTCGACTTGCTTTGCAGTATCGTTACCCAGTTTCGCGCCGACAATTTCAGCCAGTGTTGGAAACACATCAATGTGTGCAGAGAGCGATGGGATGTTGCCTGTTTGCAACGTCCCGGGCCAGCGCCAGAACGAGGCCGCGCGCGTCCCGCCTATCCATGGTGTGACCTTTGCGCCGCGCATTCCGGCATTGAATACATTCACGCCAGCCGTGCCGCCGTTGTCGTTCATGAATATGACAAGAGTGTCGCGCTCGATCCCCAACTCCTTCAACTTCGCCAGCAGCCTGCCTACGTTGTCGTCAATGTTGGCGATCATGCCGAAAAACTTCGCCGTGTTGGTTGGTACCTTGCCAGCGTAGAGCTTCGCGTAGTCGTCGGGGCAATCAAGCGGGGCATGCGGCGCGTTCGGGGTGATGTAGGCGAAGAATGGTTTCCGGGCGGCGCTTTGAGCCTCAATCCACTTGAGCGCCTGACCGAAGAAGACATCGGTACAGTAGCCTTCAGTTCGCTCAAACTTTCCGTTGTGCAGTATGGCGGGATCAAAATACTTATTGCCTGGTGCGTCGCCACAACTGCCGGCATAGGATTGCCCAATGCCGCCTGCGCCGTGGATGAACATTTCGTCAAAGCCGCGCTTGTCCGGCCAGCGATCGGGTTCGTCCCCTAGATGCCACTTGCCAAAAATGCCGGTGCTGTAGCCTGCGGATTTAATAACCTGGGCCAATGTTGTCACGTTGAGGCTCATGCGCTCTCGCTCGAAGATGGTGTGCGTGACGCCGGATTTGAATTCATGGCGACCGGTCATCAGTGCGCAACGCGTGGGGGCACAAGTCGGGCTAACGTGGAAGTCCGTGAAGCGACGGCCTTCGTTATGCAGCCGGTCGAGGTTCGGTGTTCTGAGGATCGGATTGCCGTGGCAGGATAGATCGCCGTAGCCCTGGTCGTCGGTAAGGACAATGATGATGTTGGGCTTCGTGCCAAATGCCGGAGCGGCATCCACGAGCGCCGGTGGTGTTGCCAGCAGGAGAACCACCATCAATTTCAACAGAGATTTCATGATTGGATTGGAGGCGGAATCCGCTGGAGCTATTCTCCAGACTCAGTCTTGTTCCTGCCTCCTGCTTTGACTTTCTTCGCGGCATTCGGGCGGTTTGTGGTTGTGTTGAAATCGGGATTCGGTGTTGGCATCGGAGCGTTGAGTTCCTTGCGCCAGGCAAGGAGTCTGTCGCGCAACTCCTTTGTTTTGGCAGGTTGCGCAGCAGCGAGGTTTTGTTTTTCGCCCAGGTCATTGCGCAAGTTGTACAATTCAAGCCGATCATCCTCGAAGAACTCAATCAACTTCCAATCACCAAGGCGGATCGCGCCCGCTGGAGTCGTGCGCCATGTGTTTCCGCCGGCCCCGAGATAGCCAGGAAAATGCCAGAAGAGCGGCCTGCGAGTTTGCGTTGTTTTACCTGCTTCGAGAAGGAGGCTTGCGTAGCTCGTTCCGTCGAGTGGATGGTTGGAGGGTTGTCTGGTCGCGGCGAGTTCGAGGAAAGTGGGATAGAGGTCCACGCTGTTGATGGGCTGATCGCACGTGCTCGCGGCTGCAATGCGGCCCGACCAGCGGAAGATGTACGGTACGCGGATGCCGCCTTCATAGAGCATGCCCTTGCCGCCTTTGAGCGGCGCGTTGTCTGTTACGCCATTGTCCCTGATACCTTCGCGTTCGTAACCGCCCACGCCTCCGTTGTCGCTCGTGAAGATGACTATTGTATTCGTCGCGAGCTTCAGTTCATCCAGCAACTCCATGATACGGCCGACGCTTTCATCCACGCTGGCAATCATCGCGGCATAGACCGGATTGTGGTGACCACCTGCCGGCAATTTCGTTTTGAACTTCCCGATGAGGTTCGTTTTGGCCTGATGCGGCGAGTGTACCCCAAAGTGATGCAGCGAGAGGAAGAACGGCTTGTCCTTTTGCTGGCGGATAAAATCCGTCGCGCGGTCAGTTAGAAAATCCGCCAGGTAAGTCGCGGGTGGATATTTCGTCTTCGGGTTCGTGTCGAAATCGAAATGCCTGCCTGCTGACACGATGGCTTCATCGAAGCCTTGCGCCCTGGGATGATGTTGCGGGTCATCGCCCAGATGCCATTTACCGAAAAGAGCAGTTGCATAGCCGTTGGCTTTGAGTGCTTCGGCAATGGTGATTTTCTCCGGGGCAAGTTTTTCGACGTTGTCCACAGGACGCAACCGACGGCTCTGCCAGTTGAAGCGGTCAATGTTGCCGACCGTGTAAACGCCGGTTCGCGGCATATACTGACCGCTCATCAGCGCGGCGCGGGTGGGCTGGCAGTTTGGGCCGCAGGTGTAGCCGCTCGTGAAGCGCATTCCTTGCGCGGCCAGCCGGTCAATGTTGGGAGTCTCATAATAGCGGCTGCCATAGCAGGCGACATCCGTGTAGCCGAGGTCGTCTGCAAGAATGAAGATGATGTTGGGACGAAGCGATTCTGGTTCGGCGACTGCGCCGAGAATACCCAGACAGGTGACTTGCAGCAAAACCCAAAACGTAGTGCGTT
>CAYSDO010000059.1:0-8748 GCA_964429665.1 uncultured Bifidobacterium sp. | reverse complement strand
CATGTGTTGGTGAACGCAGCGTAACAACCTGCTCAATCGTTGCAATCACAGAGCGCGGATGAAAAGAAGGGTAGGTTCAATTTTGCCCGCAAATTGCCCGGAGTCGGGTTTTCATCCATCGCGAGGTGGTTTGTCATAACTCGGGACTCATTTCGGGCTGTTCTGTCCCGAAATACTGAACATCGGGCTTCCTCCACTCCATTGATGCTGGCGCGGGCCGTGCTAAACAATAGGCATGAGTGCGCTGACGTTCACAGTGAATCGGAAGAGCGGCGACCTTGTGAAGCCGACTCTTGTGCCTGCCAATCATTCGGAAGAACCGCGTTTCGGTCTGCTCGACGGAGCCATCGTGAGTTTCTTCCTCGTGAGCGCAGGGGGACTGATCTATCTGCTCCTGCAGATTTGATCGGCCTCGTCCGGAAAATCTTTTCGCCACCGGTTGCTAAGGCTTGCCGGGTTTCGCGACGGGTTTCTTCTCGCGGAACGCCGACTTCAGCAGCCAATGTTTCTTCAAGCCCTGAACCAGTTCATCCGCGTGGATGACGGCGTCGGAAATTTCCCCGAGCATGTTCGTGTTTGCGGCCACCTGCGCGTGCAGGTTGCTTGTGATGCCCGCGAGATTGTCCAATGTGACAGCGAGGTTTTCGGCGAGAGCTGTGAGATTTGTGTCCGTGTGGGCAAGCGTATTGTTCGCCGTGTCGAGCGTCGTCATCAGTTTTTGCCTTCCGTCCGTGCCGAGAGCCCATTCACCGAGTGCACCCTGCCCACGCAACTGCGTGCTGATGCTGGCAAGGTTCGATGCGGCGGGTTGCGTCGTGGTGGCGAGCACGTTCAGGTTTGACGTGAGAGTGACTGAATTCGAGAGCGTGGCCGCAATCTGATTGGTCAAGGCAAGAATGTTCGGCAGGGCTTTCTCGATCTGTTTGACGAGTTCGTCCAGGCGCTCGTTAAGAGCTGGCGATTCCAAAGGAGCAAGCCAGTAGATTTCTTGCAGCCCTCCATAATACTTTTGCCGGTCTTTTTTAACGAGCTTGTTTGACTGCGCCATGATCAGCCGCCGAAATTCCTCGGGATCAAATTTCGCCACAGCTGCGTCCACTGAATTCGTGTCATCCAATATCTGTTGTTCAATTTCTTTCTGCAGTTTCTCCAGTTCAGTCCGGAGCAGGATTCCGGTGACTATTTTGTTTGTGGTTTCATCTGCTGTTGGCACTCCTTCGATGCCTTTCATGACTTCGAGGAAGCGGCTGCCAAGAAAGTCCGACCCCACTTTGACCTTTGAATCACTCCAGATGTATCCTTGTTTTGGCGAGCGGATGTTGAAGTAAACCGTCAAGCCATACCAATCGGACGGGTTGTTGAGTTCGATCCGGGTGATCTGGCCCACGTCGTCGCCCATGAGTTTCACAGGATCTCCTACTTTTAATCCCGCTGCGCTGTTAAGCGAAGTCGAATAAATATATTTTGGGGTGAACCAGCCGCGCCGCTTGGCGGTGTTCTGAATGTAATAGGCGAATCCAATGACGAGGAGAGCGCCGGCGAGCGCGACGAACCAGCCCACCGCGCGTTCCATCCGGCTCAAGCGTGTGCGCAGTTGCGGGGTGAGGTCTTGGAGTGCCATGTCGTTGTTCGATTCGTCAGTGGGCTAACAGTTTCAAAAAGTGTCGAGCGGGTCAATTTCTCCCTATTCGGTTCTTAATCCCAATCCGCGCCTGAAAATGCCGGAGATGAAGATTAAGCGGAGGCGCGTCGTGCTTCATGGGGCTGTCTCCACATTTAACAGTTCGCGTACAGCAGCGTCACGGCTCTTTTCCACCCCCGGCCAGTCGCCCAACACCGTGAGCCGCTTTTCTGAAAGGCAGGCAAACTGTCGCGCGTGACCCTGCCAGGGCCGGAAATCATCCGCAGTGATGATGATTGTCATCGGCCTGCCGTCGAGCCAGCGATGCCCGCGTGACAGCTGGTCGAGAAATCCCAGCCACCAGTTCGCGTGACGCGCGTCGAGTCCGGTCAACGGGCTGTCCAGCAGCAGTACCTCCGGCTGCAACGCTAGCGCGCGGGCCAGTCCGGCGCGTTGCTGCCACGCACGTCCGATGCGGCCCGGCGCGAGGTTGGCCATCGCCATGAGATCGGTGAGTTCGAGCAATTCCGTCACGTGCGCGTCGAGTTCGTCCGGTGACAACTCCCGGTGATAGCGCAACGGCAGCGCGATGTTTTCCGCCACGCTCAACCCGCTCAACAACTGGCCGCCGTCGAATACGAAACCGAGCTTGAGCCGGTGCGCCAGCAAAGCCTCATCGAACACCGGCATTTGTACTCCAAGGAAAATATAATCGCCCTCACGTGGCGCGGTGAGTCCGCCGATCATCATGAGGAAATCGCTCTTGCCCGAATGCTGTGGAGCGCCGACCACCCAGTATTCGCCCGGCAAAACTTTCCAGTTCACCTGCTCGGCCACAACGATGTTCGCGTCTTTGGACGAACCGGCGGCGACATTGCACATTTCAATCGCTGTTGCAGTGTTCATTCGTGATCAAATTGCCAGGTAGATTACTATGAACAAGGCATCGAGAAGGATGCAGGCGATCGTTCCCTGTGCCACCGCGCGGACGGTGGCCCGTGAGACTTCCTCAACGCGGATCGGTTGTGCCAAGCCGTGGTAGCACGTCACGATGGCAATGATGAAACCGAATCCACATGTCTTGAGTGCGAGCAGGATAAAATCCATGTGGTTGAGTGCGCCAGCAAGCTGGTTGAAGTAGTCACCCGGCAACAACGGCACGCCTTGGATGAACGCCCAAACGTATCCACTCACGAGCGAGCCGATGATGAGATAGACCGTTAACGAAAAAATCCCCAGTGCCATTCCGATCACGCGTGGCACAACCAGATAATGCACGGGATCAATTCCAAGCGCTTCGAGCGATTCGATTTCACCCGTCGCCCGTGCCGTGCCGAGTTCCACTACGATTGCCGTGCCGACGCGCGCAAGCACGAGCAGCGCGGCCAGCAGCGGGCCGAGTTCGCGCACGATAACGACCGCCATGATGTTGCCGAGGAATTCGACCGCACCGATGCGGTTTTGCAGGGCCACGCTCTGTCCGATGACCAGCAGGCCCAGTACGATGGAGATGAATGCAAACATCGGGAGCAACTGCACACCGGCGCGCGCGATTTGCTGGCGCACCAGGGGGGCAATGGCCTGCCGCGCCACGCGAAATTGTGTGAGCATGACTCCAAGCGTGATGAGTGCGAATGCGCTCACGCCTTGAACGGTAAGCAGGAACACCAGCAGACCGCGCCCCAACACTTGCGTGAACGAACGCGTGTGCGGAAGACGACGCAATAATTGCGTGTCCGTCATCCGGGCGGCGCGTGATTGGGCATTGTCCACTGGAAGGAGCGTATCGCGGCACGGCGCAGGGTCAATTCCCGACGTGAGCCTGATTGGAAAGGCGAAATGCTTTTGGCGGTGGAAAGCCAGGTTTGTTCGATGCCACGGCCCGCACACAATCATGACAATTACGCTTTTTACCAAAACCCGCCTATCGCAAACTCCTCGTGAACTCGGAACTTCAATTGCGAAATGAAAAAGCAAAACTGGACGATAGGTCTCGTCTCAATTGCGGTGGCGGCGGGCTATTGTATCAACGGTCACGCGCAGAGTGTGGGGTCACTGCTCGACAAGCTCGTGGACAAAGGAGTGCTCACCGTCAAGGAAGCGGACGAACTTCGCAAAGAGACTGACAAGGATTTTACCACGGCATACCCGGCCAAGAGCGGCATGCCCAACTGGGTGTCAGCACTGAAGTTCAATGGGGATTTCCGTGGCCGCTATGATGGGATCTTCAGCGAGAATCCTGCATCAGTGGATCGCAACCGTTTTCGCTATCGGTTGCGATTCGGTGTCACGGCGGAACTGAGTGACGGTCTGGAGGTCGGGTTGCGACTCGCTTCGGGTGAACCATCCGGAAGTTTCGGAGGTGACCCCATTTCTGGCAACGCTTCTTTGACGGACAACGGTTCGAAGAAATTTGTCTATCTCGATCTGGCGTTTGCCAGGTGGATGCCGCTTCGCTCGAAGGAATGGTCTGGCGCGTTTACTTTCGGCAAGATGGAAAACCCGTTTGTGTCTCCGTCCACCATGATGTTTGACCACGATTACACTCCGGAAGGATTGGCTGCGCAATTCGGTTACACGATCGACACCCATCATTCGGTCAAGCTCAACCTTGCAGGCTTCATGCTTGATGAGTTGAGTGCCAGCACGAGCGATCCGGTCATGACCGGTGCTCAACTGCGATGGGATGCGAATTGGTCGAAGCATGTTTCCACCAAGCTCGGGGTGGCCGGTTTTGCAATTGGCAACGAGGATAAACTCGTCAACGGCAATGTGCCCAACAGTAATCGCGGAAACACTCGCGGCACCAACGGTGCGCCAGAGTTTGCTTTCAATCCAATCTACGTGGATGGCGGCATCACCTACACGGTGGATGACTTTCTGATGTATCCCGGTGCGTTTCCAATCACCGTCAGCGGCGACTACGTCAACAATCCCGCGGCGACGACGGACAATCAGGGTTACAGCGCAGGCATCAGTTTGGGCAAGGCAGGCAAACGCGGTGCGTGGGAACTGGCGTATCGCTGGGAGGAACTGCAAGGCGATGCGTGGTTTGAAGAGTTTCCGGAGTCGGACTTTGGCGCGTACTACCAGGTGCAGCAGGCCAATGCTGGTTTTGTCCCGCAGGGCGCAGGGTTTGGCCCGGGCACGAACGTGCGCGGACACAACCTGAAACTGAGCTACTCGCCGTATGATTGCCTGACCCTCAGCATCTCCGCGTTCTTCACCGAACTCGTTCATCCCAGTCCTGCCGGTTCGGATACCAAAACCACGCGGCTGATGCTGGACATGGTTTTGAAGTTCTAGTTATCACCAGGACGCTGCAAACAAGTGTTAGAACTGGCAACGTTGCGAACGTGATCCCGTCACATGGTCGTAACAATTTCGTAACACCACCGTTGACTTGATTGGATTGAACCATGCGCGTGAGCCTGCTATTTGTCCGGAGTTGAAACAGAAAATTCTCATCGTGGATGACGAACCCGAGGCGGTTGAACTCGTCGAGTTCAACCTCCGTCAGGCGGGCTTTGAGACCATCAGGGCCATGGACGGCAATGAAGCGTTGAAAAAGGCGAAGTCTCAGGCGCCCGCGCTCATCGTGCTGGACGTGATGTTACCGGAGGTGGATGGCATGGAGGTTTGCAAACTGCTCAGGCGCGATCCCGTCACGGCGAAAGTTCCCATCATCATGCTCACCGCCAAGGCAGCCGAGATTGACCGAGTGCTCGGCCTTGAGTTTGGTGCTGACGATTACGTGACGAAACCCTTCAGCCCGCGCGAGCTTGTTTTGCGCGTGAAAAAACTTCTGCAACGCGGTGCAGCAACCATTGACAATCGGGAGACGATGCGCTTCGGTGACCTGCTGATCGACCTGCCAAAATACCTCGTTTCATGGAAGGGCAAGGCTATCGAACTAACCGCCACCGAATTCAAACTTGTCACCGTGCTCGCTGAACGTGCCGGTCGGGTGCAATCCCGCGACGCCCTGTTGCGTGACGTATGGAATTACGACGCCACGATTGATACCCGCACTGTGGACACCCACATGCGGCGGTTGCGTGAAAAGCTTGGCCCTGCGGCGAAACATCTGGATACCGTGCGCGGGGTTGGGTATCGGTTTGTGGAGTGAACAGCCCGGAAGGATTTCCGATGTGGCCAGCCCTGACATTCCTTGTTTTCATTGGAGGCGTTGCGCTTCATTTCTTGTGGCGTGCCAAACTGAGTCGGGAGCGGGAATCCTGGCGCGCGGAAGTGGCAACTCAAACCAACCGCGAACAGGCTGCTTCCGCCGAGGCACTCGCACGCCAGGATGCTTTGTTCGATAGCATGATCGAAGGTGTGCTGGTGTTGGATGAGGCCCGCCGTGTGGAGTTTGCGAACCGTGCCTTTGCCCAGATGTTTGGGACGACCGGCATTCTGCGGGGCAGAGCGTTGCTTGAAGTGGTGCGCGCGCATGAAGTGGCGGAGATCGTCAAGCACGCCGTTGCCGAGGGTCGTGTGGTGGATCAGGAATTGGAACTGCCCGGTGGCGAACGATGGTTGCAGGTCAATGCCTCCGCTCTCACCGGCACTGATCGGCGTCTGCTCGGAACAATTCTGGTATTTCACGACCTGACCAGGATCAAGAAACTCGAACGAACGCGCGAAGAGTTTGTTGCCAACGTGAGTCATGAACTGCGCACACCGCTTTCGCTGATCAAGGGTTATACCGAAACGTTGCTCGACGGCGCAAAGAGTGATCCGGAAGTCACGACGCGCTTTCTCCAGACCATCGAGAGAAACTCGGCGCGCCTGCAATTGCTCATCGAAGACTTGCTCACCATTTCACAGCTAGAATCCGGTCGCGTTGCGTTGAACCTGCGACCTCTGGGGTTTGACGCGTTGGTCGAGAAGGTCTTTTCGGATTTCACGGAGCGAGCGGCAAAGAAACAGATTGCTCTCTGTCACGAACCCTGTGGGTTGATGGTCAGCGCTGACGAAGTCCGGTTGCAGCAGGTGTTCGGCAACCTCGTGGACAATGCAATCAAGTACGGTCGTATAGGCGGGAGCGTGACCGTGGGAGCGCGGATTGGAGGAGGAGAAAAGCTGGAGGCTTTCATTCGTGACGATGGACCGGGCATTCCACCGGAGTCCCTGGCGCGTGTTTTTGAACGGTTTTATCGCGTGGACAAGGCGCGTTCACGTGATGCCGGCGGCACGGGCCTTGGGCTTTCAATCGTGAAACACATCGTGCAAAACCACGGCGGCGAGGTGTGGGCCAACAGTGAAGTGGGTGTGGGCACGACATTTTTCTTTACGCTGCCAGTAGCGGTGCAAAGTGAGCAGGCTGGAAACTAAGAAAATGGGACCGACGTCGCTTTTGTTCGCCCGCCGCCCCACTTTCTCATCTGCTCATTTTCAATTGTGAAAACGGGGCAGCGCTTCGGACGGAATTATTCCTTGGTAGGTGATCGCTTCGTTCCTACACTCGCAGCATGGTTCACGTTGGCATCGGTTACGATGTTCACCAATTGGTCGCTGGACGAAAGCTCGTGCTTGGCGGCGTGGAGATTCCGCATTCCAAGGGTCTGGATGGCCACTCGGACGCGGACGCGCTGATGCACGCCATCTGCGATGCCATACTCGGCGCGCTGGGTGAGGAGGACATCGGGCACTTTTTTCCAAACACCGACCCGCGCTGGCGCGGTGTGCCGAGCAGGATATTTCTCGAGGAGGCTGCCCGACAGGTGTTGCAACGCAACGGGCGCATCGTGAACGTGGATTCCACCGTCATTGCGCAGGCGCCAAAGATTTATCCGCATATTGCCGCCATGAAGAAGTGCATTGCCGATGCGCTGGGCCTGCGGGAAGTCCAGATCGGCATCAAGGCCACCACAAACGAGATGATGGGCTTCATCGGACGTGAGGAAGGCATCGCCGCGATGGCAATAGCGAGCATTGATCTGCCGTGATAAGCCCCGAGTCCAAGGTTCCGAGCCCGGAGTCGTTGCGACGTGCGATCAGGGTGTTTCTGACCGTGGACCGTGGATCATTGATCGAGGACTAACAAATGCCCAAAGCTGAAATCAGTTGGAAACGGGTGACCGAAGACGGAAGGAAACTTCAGGTCAATGCGCAGCGTGTCGGCGGGGAATGGATTTTCTCCCATCGCGAGAAGCGCTTCGATCAATGGCAGGTGGTGGCCGAGCCGCCGCTGGAGGATTGGATGGAATTGCTGGACTCGGTTCAGCGGCTCATCACGCGCCGGCGTTTGCAACCCGTGCACGAGGAAAAGGTCAGGCGACGTATCCACGAAAAGTTTCCCGAGGCGGAGATTTAAGCCGGGTGCGGTGAGTGCAAAGAGTTCAGGCCATCTCGGATCGGCGACAAGCCGGCCTATTTCCTCGCATACTTCTTAATCCAAACATCAGGTTTCTCGCCCAGATCTTCTCCGGTCTTTGTGCGAAGATGTGAAACAATGTCGCGCACTGCAATCGAGCGCTCATGCTCCACGATGCGGTCGAGTCGTGAACCGCTCTCCTGCTTGGTGCCGGACGGATAGTAACCGACGACATATTCAAGGCATGCGGCAGCACCCGTTGCATCTGTTTGAAGCGCCCGAGTGCGCATTTCCTCAAATATCTTTGTCTGCTCGCTGGCAAATGCGACGCGAATGGTTGTGGAGGCATGATTCCAGTACAGGCAAGCACTCAATACGACCAACCCAACGCATACGAGACTGAGTGCAATCGTCAGTCGTCTGTAGCCTGGAATAGTCATGGCTTGGTTGTCAGACGCCTACCTCTTCTTTTTCTGGAACAGGTTGAGCAGGTCGGAGGGATTGACTTTGTTTGTGCCGAGTAATCCTCCTGCAGCATCGAGTGCTTTGTTCACTACGTTGCCCCCTTTGTCCGTAGCCAAGTTGGCGGCGCCACCTATTACTCCGATGGCCGTAAGTCCTACTAGTTTTGCTTTATCCGGTTTTGCTTCTACGTTGCCAAGCGTGCCCTTCAATGTGACAAAATTCGGAAGCTTCATGTAAGCGACATTCGTGGGAACATTGGCGAAGCTTAATTTGTTGGCCAGGTTGCGGACCAAGGAGACCTCCACGGGCTGGTTCAACGGTGAATCCATCAGCACATCCGAGA
>CAYSDO010000058.1:0-15161 GCA_964429665.1 uncultured Bifidobacterium sp. | reverse complement strand
CGGAAAATAATTCACCACTCTTTTCAAGAACTATCAGGATCGTAATGTTTGGGGTTTTATTCTGGATCCGTTGCGCTGATTGTGTGAAAAGCTGGGGATGACGAATGAACGAAAGGGATATCCCAGCGATGTGAGCGACGACGAATGGGCCTTTTGCTCGCCGTACCTGACGCTGATGAAAGAGGAAGCGCCGCAACGCGAATATGCGTTGCGCGACCTCTTCAATGGCCTGCGTTGGTTTGTGCGCGCGGGTTGCCCGTGGCGAATGATGCCCAACGATCTCCCGCCGTGGCACGCCGTGCAACAGCAGACGCGGCGCTGGGTGCGGGCGGGCTGTTTCGAGAATCTGGCGGAAGATTTGCGCCTGCTGCTGCGCTTGAGTGCGGGACGTCACGACGCACCCAGCGCGGCGATCTTGGACAGTCGCACGCTCCAATCCACGCCGGAGAGTGGCGGGCGCGCCGGATACGATGGGGCCAAGAAACGCAAAGGCAGTAAGGTGCATGCCGCTGTGGATACGCTGGGCCATCTGTTGGCGCTGAAAGTCACTGCGGCCAACGAACAGGACCGCACGCAAGTGCAGGAACTGGCGCAAGCGGTGCAAGCCGCGACAGGTGAAAACGTGCAACTGGCGTATGTGGATCAAGGCTACACCGGGGAGCAACCGGCGAGCGAGGCGGCGGCCCACGGGATGAGATTGGAAGTGGTGAAACACCACGAAGCCAAACGCGGCTTTGTGTTGTTACCGCGCCGCTGGGTCGTCGAACGCACGTTTGCGTGGGTCGCCCGTTTCCGCAGGTTGGCGCGGGACTACGAACGACTCGCGGTCACCTTGGCAGGCTATCACTGGCTCGCCGTCGCCATGCTCATGCTGAAATTGGTATTCGCAAAAAGTGCATGACAGGCTCTAGGCTAGAAACAGGGTGGACACAAAATGGTTGAAAGTGCTTAAAACCCCTGTAAAATAAGGCAGAAATCGCTGCCTATCTTGAGCGATTCCGACCTCCGCCTCCAATTCCAACTGAGTCTAGAATAGTAGTTTAGGAGACGGAGAGTTCGAAACGGTCACCAAATCTCCCCTTCCGTTTAACTGAGTTTAGCCGGTTTTATCTGGCTCGCTATGGCGCACACATAACGGTTTTGGCCTCAAATATCCTCCATGGTTGCGTGATTTCGCATGAAAACACGTTACCATTTAATTCGTCGTGGCATTTAAGGCGGAGACTTCTGCTGCGTTGATGGCCGCACCGGTAGGCGCACGAGCTTGAGAACTTCCAACGAGGAGGACGCCAAGCAGATTGTTTCCGCCAAGAATCAGGCTGAGAAAAGATATGTCACTTTGAAGAAGGATGAGTTTTAGAGAAACGCATCGTCAAAGCATTGCGCTGAGCGAAGATTTTACGCGCGAGGGCAGGAAGATTTTCTTCAACGCGGCACTCATTCAATCCGCCGTAATCCGCCAGTTTGAAATCATCGGAGAGGCAACCAAGCGACTCTCCAGGACATTTTGCCAAGCCAATCCTGAAATCCCGTGGGAGCAGGTTGCCAGAATGTGCGATGTGCTGATTCACGAAATACTTAGCGCCCGTCACAGGGACGGTGAATCCGAGCGTGCGTTATCGTCATGTATTCGAAGTCAAACTGCCGACTTTACTCCCCCAATTGTTCGAGCAACTGCCGTGCTTCCGAGAAAGCAGGATTGATCTCCAATGCCCGCCGTGCGGCGATGGTCGCTGCCTTCCGTTGGCCCTGCCGTGCGAGGATGGTGGCACGGGCGTACGGAATCCGCGAGTCGCGCGGTTCGGCGGACTCGCCGCGCAGGAGGGATTCAATCGCCGCGTCGGGTTGCCCCAATGCGTTTTGAGCGAGACCGAGATTGTACCAGGCGCTGGCGTGGCGCGGGTCGAGCCGGACGGTCGTCTCAAGTGCTTTGCGGGCTTGGTCGAGATTGCCGGCTTCGTTACAGGCCAGACCGAGTTGATAATGCGATTCCGCGTCATTCGGGTTCAACCGGCAGGCTTCCTGGAGAGTTGCCGCCGCCTCGCCCGGACGATTCAATGTGCTCAACGTCACGGCGAGCTGCTGATGGAACGGCGGAGAATAAGGATCCCAGGCCACAGCTTTTCGAAAGTGCAGCAAGGCAGTCTGCGGATCATTGCGGGCCAGGAAATAATCGCCTTTTCGCATCTGCCCGCCGGGTTGGTCGGCATTTGAATCCAGAAAATGCTGGAGCTCGCGTCCCACCGGCGAGGCGGGATCGAGTGAGGCGCGTAAAGTCCACGCGGCAGCGATGCGAACGTTTCGAGATGGATCGTCCAACCGCCGGCGCAGTGCCTCGCTCACGCCCGCTGCCGACAGCGCGGGTTCGAGTGTGTGGGCTGCCGCCGTGCGGACGAGTTCGTTGGTGTGTTCCAGACTCCGCAACATCACGGCGGTGATCTCCGGTTGCGTGGCCCACGGAGCGAGCAAGCCCACCAATGCGGCCCGCCAATAGGGAGATTCCTCCCGCTGCAAAAGCTCGAGCAGACCCCCGCGCGCCGCCGGATCGCCCTGTTGTGCGCGCGCAATCCATTCGGCGCGAGTGCGCGTCGGACGGTTCATTTTCGCTCCGTACCATTTTTCGCAATACTCCACTGACCAGTCCACACTCTTGTCCTGATGACAGCGGTTGCAGGCGTTGGGAATGTTGAACTTTTTGGTGAGCAGTGGGTCTGGGATGATGAAACCGTGATCGTGCCGCCAGTGGCGTTGCATGTAGGCTGTCTGCGGCATGTGACAGTTCACACATTCACCGCCCGATTCCTTGATCTCCTTCGGTCGGTAACTCAAGAGGTCCTTGTTAACGAGCACGCCATTGGTGTCGTAGCCAAACACCTTGTGAAAACTGTGCGTGACCGGATTGATCACTGGCGCATTTGTCACGCTGCCGTCATGACAGCGGAGACAAAGGAAGTTGCCGGGCAAAATGGTTTTGGCCGAATGCGGATCGTGGCAATCCGCGCAGATGACCCCCCGCTGATGCATCCGGCTGCCGAGGAATGAACCGTACTCGTAATCTTCGTCCCGCACCTGTCCGTCGGCGTAATAACGCTCGCTGTAATCCACCAAAGTCAGATCGAAGTGATCGGAGAACCTGTCGCCCGGTTTGAAATCTCCCGTGAGGTCGCTGCGCCGTGAGTGGCAGAATCCGCAGTTGTCCAGGACTTGTGCGCGTGTTGATTTTGGAACCGTGGGATCCTTGCGGTCAGACTTGCCGAATTGTTTCTGCCATTCGTTGTGTGCCTTGAGCGGGCCGTGACACGATTCGCAACCCACGCTCATCTCGGCCATCGCCGTACGGTAACTGTCGGTGGCTGCATCATAGTTTTTTCGCAGCCGGGTGTTGTGACAGCCGGCGCACATGTAGTTCCAGTTCATGCCGCGCCCCGTCCAATGTCCCCATTCGCCGGGTCGCCGGTCTTCGTTGCCATTAACATTGAACCATTCATTTGAATGCGGATCGTAAGAGGCTTCGAGTGTCTGGAAACGTCCGCCGGGAAAGGCGACGAGGAACTGTCGCAGCGGGTCATGGCCGATGACGCGTGCCACGGCGTGTATTTCCGGCTGGCCGTGGAGGCCCGTGCTCGTCACTGCTCCGGTGTCATTTGTCCAGACTGCCGCCGTGCTCTGTGTTCCATGTTTGAACAAGCGAGCCGGATCGAAGGCCGTGCGGTCGCGGTCGGGTTGCACGGGACGTTCGGCCAAGGCGTGGTTGGATTTTTCCCACAAGCCGAAAGCTTCCTCATGGCATTCCCGACAACTCTCCGAGCCGCCGTACTGAGCGAATATCGTCTGTTCGTTCGCCAGCAGGGGTGTTCCGGCGGGCGTGATTTTTGCGGGTGTGGCGTATTTCTGCTCCTCGCGCTGTTGCCGCCACCAGCCTGCGAATAGAATAACAATTACAACTCCCGCCAGCGCCAGCCAACGTGCCCCGCTCCGGGGATGATTTGGGCTTCCGCGCAAAGACGGTGAAGGTTGAGGAGTGCGTTCGCGGGATTTGGCCATGCCGAGTGAATCCTAGGAGATGCGCAACGGACAGAAAAGTGGATTCAATCCCACCACCTGAGGTTTACGGACCTTCCGGCATGGGTTGCCCGGTTCACGCTGCCTACGAAATCTTTTCGGCTGATGATGTTCATTCGTGGTCAAAACAATTTACTTCTGGTTCGCCGTGGGAATGGCGTCGGTCGCCGGTAGCAACAGGTCGGGGTTCATGCTGACCACGTAGTAGATGCCGTTCAGGTTCGCGATGGTGTCGCGGATGAATTCAGTCATGGCTTCGGGTGAATACTTGCCTTCCCGCAAATCTTGGCTTTCGCGTTTTAAGGCGAGCTCCAAAGATTCCTGCGGCGATTTGTAGAGGCAGATGCCGCCAAAGACATTCCAGTGCCGGCTTTTATCCGAGCCGTCCTCCTTGTTGCCCGGGAGCAGGAAATTTTCCTGCGCCACCGAGCCGGGGAGTTTGTCACGCGGGATGGCTTTGACCCAGAAGAACGGGATGCGGATGGTTTCGTCCACGAGGCCCACAGCGGCCTTTTTGTCGCCGGTGATGCGCAGGGCTTCGCGGAACAGCAGGATCATGGGCAGGTTGTGATTTTCGACGCCGGGGTCGTCATGCTTGGGCGTGGTCTGGGACACGGCACGCAGGTAACGGCGGTCGTGCTGGGCGAAATGGATGAGTTGCTCGAACTGTTCGACGCGCGTGCGAGACTTGTAATACTGCCATTGCGTGCGGCCCAGGTAATTTTTGAGCTGGGTCAGGTCGCGCGGCGGCCCGAGTTTTTCAATCGTGACCTCCAGACCCAATTCCTGTTTGAGGTAGCGTTCGATGGCTTTCAAGATTTCCGGCGCGGCCACGCGGCCCGCTTTGAAATCCGCGTATTGCGGGGAGTCGAGCAGGTCGCGCAGGTGGTCGCGAAAGAAGAGCGTCTTGGAAACAAACTCGTCCTGCCCGCGCGTGGTCAACGATTCCGCGTCCTCAACCAGTCCGATGAGTTCGAGCAACAGGTCGTAGCTCATGCCTGCCGCGTAAAATTGGTTGCAGTCCTCGATCTTGCCGCGGCAATAGGTTTGCTCGTGTTGGGTCAATTGCGGCAGGCGCGCGTGATAAGCCAGATCGAAGCGCACAGCTTCGTTGTAAATCTCCTCGGCCAATTGCCGCGCGTAGGGCGAGTTGGCGGTGGGTGGTTTGGGTTTGCTGAGGCAATCGAGTGGACTCTGCTTGGCTCCGGCATACGGCAGTGCGAAGATCGGACGATTGACATAATCCTGCGGTGACACATAGCGATAAAGCTCGCGTGGTCGGGGGAAGGGTATGCTGGCGTCGAAGGCTTTGGTCTCGGCTTCATACGGATCGCCACTGGCGACGAGCTGTTCGAGGATGTCTGCGTCTTCGGCGTCCAGCTTGCCATCGTTGTTCAGGTCGGCCTTGAGGCAATCCTTGTCGCTGTGTTGAAACGGATTCGCGAGCAACGCCTTCATCAGTTCGCGGTCCTGTTGATCCCAGCGCTTGTCGCTGTTGAAATCGCCCAGCATGACAAGTTGGGAACGAACACCGACTCGATAAAGCGGCAGCACCCAGCGGTACGCAAAAACCAGGATGAGCGCCAACGCCAGAAACAATACCGTCCGGGACAGCCATTTCGGCATCACGCGATTGCAGCGGGAGAGGATGTTGAGTTTGAACATGGCCCTCGTCAGTGGCGACGACTGATTGCGGTCATCATCATCAACTCAGCGCCCGAAGGAAAGCTCCAGTTCATCTGGGGTTGCCCAAACCAGCCCTGCATTAAAGTGAGATGCGCGATGCGCGCTTCTTCCGTCCTCCTCTTTCGTCAGCAACAAATAAAAATGAACACATCGCTGCGACGATTGTCTCATGTTACATGAAACAGGCTCAGGTCATCATTCCTTGGAGAGAAGGATTGCATCTGCGTCCGGCCTCCCGGCTGGTCCGCCTTGCCAAGGCTTCGAAGAGCGCCATCTGGCTGAAAGTGGGAGACAAAGTGGCCGATGCCCGCAGCATTCTTGCAATCCTTCTTCTCTGCGCCGCTGCAGGCACTGTCATTGATCTGGAAATCAATGGTGAGGACGAGGATGCCGTTCTGACTTCTATTACCAGCGTTTTTTATCAGGAGGTGTTGGTTCAAGATCTGGACCAGGGCGATTTCACCATCGGCAGTTCGTGATCGTTCTGATGTTGCTGACGAAACCGCTGGCACACTCCGAATCCCGGATTGTTTGAGATTGCCCCCTGTTTCGGCAGCTTGGCGAGTACGCTCAACCTTCGGTCTTCCCGTTCGACTGTATCCAGAGAGATGCCCCTTAAATCTCACAATCGAACACTGATCTTGTTCCAGTTGCATTTTTGAACGACGATCAAATGCATGAGCAGCCATTTGTTGATCGCAAAGCAACCTGACGCAGTCCGCCTTCGCCTGGCGGCAGCCCTGTTGTTCCTCGCGGGCGTTGCCGTCGCATCTGCGCAGGATGTCGCACGAACATTTCTCAAAGTTCCTTACTTGCAGGCTCCCGGCTCCGACACGATGACGATCATGTGGGAATCTCCCACCGGCAAGCCGGGCGTTGTGCATTACGGGTTGCGCGGCAGGCTTGACCAGGAGTTGCGGCTTGATACCCCTCGCGATTTGATCGTGGCGTTACCAAACTCTGGCAGCACCGCCACAGGGGGAAACATTACCAATGCGGTGTTCCTGTACGAAATGACGCTCACAAACTTGGAGCCAAACTCTGTTTATACCTACTCAGCGGAGACGGATGGCGTGAGCACGCCGTCCAAAAGATTCAAGACTTTTGGGGCACACCCGAACAAAGTCACATTCATCGCCTATGGCGATACGCGTTCGAATCCGAAACTGCACGCGACCATAGCGGCCAACTTCAAGCGGTACTCGCCCGACTTCATCCTGCATACCGGCGACCTCGTCAGCGCCGGCAAACGCTATGAACTATGGGGCAAGGAGTTTTTTGACCCGTTGGCACAGGTGATTGACGAAGTGCCCATCCTTCCGGCCATCGGCAACCACGAGCAGGACGGGATCAACTACCTGCATTATCTGCATTTGCCCGGCAGGGAAACGGCGTGGTACTCATGCGATGTCGGTCCCGTGCATGTGCTGTCGCTGGACTATCGCTATGACAAGGAAGGAGACGAACAGTTTGCATTTGCCCGGCGTGACCTGTTGGCGTCCAGGTCGCCATGGAAAATCGTGATGTTGCATTTTCCGGTGTTCAACATCGGCGGGCATGGCACGCGATGGGGTCACGCCGCTTATCTGCCGCTGTTCCACCAGGCGAAAGTGGATATGGTGATCGCCGGGCATTCGCACATCTACGAACGGTTTCATCCCATCGCGCCAAAGACTGGCGCTGACAAATGGCCTATCACGCACATTACAACCGGCGGAGGCGGGGCGCCGCTCTACACGACTTCCTCGCATCCGTCGCTGGCCGCGCAAGTGGCAACGAATCACTTTCTGGTGATCGAGGCAACGCCGACGAACCTGAAAGGCCGGGCGTTGACCACAAACAATACTGTGATCGACAAGTTCGAGATTAAAAAATCTGGCGGCCGGCTGGCGGCGAAGCACCTGGCGACAGTATATTCAGAAGAGATGCTGAATCTCGCATTCGACGCAGTCCCGAGTCTGGCAGCCGAACTCGACTCGGTGCCCGGAACGAATTCTGCCGCGCAAGTCATGTTCACCATCCGCCCGATTGGGCAGATGAAGCAGGCTGTCGAACTGGAGATCGGTCTTACGCCGGACTCGGCGATGAATTACGAAATCAAAGGCGGCTCGCTGCGCGTGACAACTCCTTCGCCAACAGAACCGGGCAAAGTTGTCTGGGCCACTGTGCGGGCCACGGGGCAGAGAAAGGTCGAGGCCGCAGGGACGAGAAGAGAGCTGTCGCCTGCGCTCGTCTTTCAAGCCAGGGTTAGAGCAGGGACGGATGAAACGCTTGCTTACGGTCAAAAAGCCAAGGTTTCAGAGACGGCGTCGGAAGCAGCGAAAAAGTGATCGCGCTTCAATCACAAAAGCACAGCGACCGATTGACCCTGATAAGCCTAACGCGAACGCTCCAAGCCGATGGCTCCGCCCTTTGATGCATGAACGGCCATAGGTCCCGTTCCGCCATTTTTGGTTTCAACCCATGCCGACAGGTTTTAGGATTCGGTCGGCAAAGACAAAGAATCAATATGCAAACTAACCGATGCCTTTCTTGCCTGACGGGGGGCAAAGCGATGTTTTTATTCGCAATCCTGACAGGCCTTCTGGGCGTGATGAGCAATGTGTGCGCAGGGGAAGCGCCCGGTTATCGCGATTTATTCTCCGATACCTGGGTGGGACAGGATGCCATAGGGCGGAACATGCCATCCTATTCCGTAGTGGGGCCGGTCAAGAAAGATCAGCGTCGTGTGGTGGGCATTTTCTACATCACCTGGCACAGTGATTCGCAGCACAATCTTAAGGGCCCGTTCACTGCCGATGTGAGCCGGGTACTGGCTGGTGATCCGAAAGCCAGGTTGGATGCCAAACATCCGCTTTGGACGGAAGGTTCTTACCATTGGGGCGAGCCTGAGGTGGGCTATTTCCTGAGCAAGGATGAATACGTCATCCGGAAAGACATGTCCATGCTTGCTGATGCAGGGGTGGATGTGCTGGTAATGGATGTCACCAACGCAGTTCGTTACTGGGACGAGTGGGAAGTGGTTTTTGCCGTAATGCACAAGATGCGCGCGGAAGGTAACAAGGTGCCGCAGTTCTGCTTCTGGGCTTTCAACGGTCCGGTGATCACCGTCGTCCAGGACCTTTACGATAAAATCTACAAGACGAAAAGATTCACAGACCTCTGGTTCAGTTGGGATGGCAAACCACTCCTGCTCTACAATGGTGATCCAAGTGCGGATGCCAACGGCAAGGGCGTGCCGAACCCAAATCCACACTACGAAGCCGCCGCCAAGACCGATTCCAATCATCCGCACTTTGGCGATCCTGATTACACCGAGGAGTTCTACAAGGATTACACGAAGGAAGTGAAAAACTTTTTTACTCTTCGCACAATGTGGTGGGGTTATTACAAATGGGCTGGAAAGCGCTTTGTCGGAACGGAGGACAACTGGAGTTTCGGTCTGGACCTTGGCGACAAGAAGGTGGCGGCGATGCTTCCGGATGAATTGGTCTCGCGACACAATGGGAAGAAGGAAGAGGCTGCTGTCACACCCGCGCAACATCCCTCAAGCCTGGTGGGCAAGTCCTGGACGCGCGAAAACGGTGAGCCAGTGTTGAACGAATTTGATCTACCCGAACCCACGCAGGTACCGTGGCTGGGTCGAAAGGTTCAACATCCCGAAGGTTACGGGATTTACTTCCAGCAACGATGGGACGAAGCGATTCAGAGCGATCCTCAATTTCTTTACATCAACGACTGGAACGAGTGGACCGCCGGCAAATACCCGCCTACAGGCAAGCCCACCACCAAATTCATGCGACGGGACAGTGATTATTTTTTTGTGGACCAGTACAACGCCGAGTTCAATCGCTGCATCCAGCCGATGAAAGGCGGATACACGGATAATTACTACATGCAGATGGCTCAAAATATTCGCCGATACAAGGGCGTTCGTCCCGTTCCTGAAATCATTGGCCGGCACCGCATCAAAATTGACGGAGGTTTTGAAGATTGGGCCGGAGTCGAAGTCGAGTATCGCGACACCGTTGGCGATACGTTCCACCGCGATTACAAAGGTTACGGAGGGCTTCATTACACCAATGACACGGGCCGCAACGACATCATTGCCAGCAAGGTAGCCGTTGACCGCGACCGCGTGTATTTCTACGTTGAGGCGAAGGATGCTCTCTCACCGCATACTGGCAACAACTGGATGCTCCTGCTGATTGATGCCGACCAAAATCCCAACACCGGCTGGTATGGCTACGACTACCTCATCAATCAGCAGGTGGTGAACGGCAAGACGACGACGATCCAGCGCTATGCCCCCAATGCTTCCGGAGGCCCGTGGCTCGAAATGGCCAAGCTGGAATACCGATATTCAGGCAAGTCGATGGAAATCGCCGTGCCGCTCAAGCTGCTGAAGTTGAAAGGTGACGCTTTCACATTCGATTTCCATTGGTGCGACAATCCCGCCGAACTGAAGGATCCGATCTCCCTTTGCGTCAACGGAGACAGCGCGCCAAACCGGCGGTTCAACTACCGATGTATTTGGAAAGCGAAGTGATCGCCCTAAAAAAATTCTGCCAATCCATGAAAGCTCTCAGTTCAACTGCCGCCATTTTTGTCATTTCTTTCCTTTGTTCTGCGGGCGGTTTGATCGCCGCAGAAAAAGACACGCCATTCATACAGGACAGCTCGGTCAAATTTTCCGCTGCGGTTGAGCTGCAGGGAGCCGTGTTCCAACGACTGCAGGTTGAACGCGACGGCATCGTTTATGTGCTGACAGATCGTGGCCTCGCCCGTCTATTTGATAACCGACTTGCATTGAACAAAAGCTTTCGTCCCTTGGCCGGTCTGCGTCCGTTGGATGTAACCATGCATGCCGGTCACTTGTTCTATTTGTATCCGGACAAGTGGCTCTCCAACGATTCGGCAGGCAAACCACTTGGGTCGCTGCCTGCCGGAGTTTATCACCAACTCGCGGTGGCAGATGACGGCAGCGTCATGGTCGCAGGGGATGCCAAACTTGGTCTGTTCAAAGGCGGTCACTTGCAATCCATTGAACGTCCAGTTGGGGTTTCAACCGGTTCGCTCTTCACTTACCGCAATGAATTCTTTCTCATTATCAACGATGCGGTTTATCGTCTGACCGGCGATTACTTAATGCTATTCCATCGCGGGAAAGACATCACCACGCTTGCCTTTCGTCCCGATGAAATGTTGGTTGGGACCAAAAAAGGTTACTATGGTATCAACCTCCAGTCCGGCAAGGAAACCCTCGCTCCGCAGACCAAACTGCCATTTGCCGACATCACATGCCTGCGCCCAATTGGAAATGATCTCTGGGTTGGAACCAGCCAGGGCGCGTTTCGAAAAGCCAGTGACGGCCAAACTGATTATTACGCTTCCCAAAGATGGTTGCGTGATGACCACGTGATTGACATTCAGCAAGACGGCGCTGGCGATGTCTTGATTCTCACCCGCACCGGCCTGAACAAAATTCATTTCCAGACAATGACGCTCGCTGCCAAGGCTGCAATCTATGAACAGAAGATCCGCCTGCGCCACATTCGCTTTGGGTTTTGCTCCGAGTTGCGGCTCTTGACACCGGGTGACATCACCACTGCAGAAATGATCGACACCGACAATGATGGCACCTGGAGCAACTACTACATGGCCAGTCAGGCGTTTCGGTACGGGGCAACCGGCGATGAAACGGCGCGGCGCAATGCCTGGGAAACGTTTGAAGCGTTGGAACGGCTTGAGTCTATCAATCCACTCGGTGGATTTCCTGCCCGCACCTTCGAACGGCTTGGCTTCAAGTATTCCGACATTGACCGCTGGCATCCCGTTGGCGACGGCGAGTGGGAGTGGAAAGCTCACACCAGCAGTGACGAGATTACCGCACACGCCTTTGGCTGCGCAGTGCTTTACGAAACCACTGCCAGGACCGAAGCGGAAAGGAAACGGATTGCCACGTTCTTTGATAAAATCATGGACCATCTCATGAGGAACAATTGGTATCTGATTGATGTGGACGGCAAGCCGACCTTGTGGGGGCGTTGGAACCCCGAGTATGTAAATTGGTATCCGCACACAATCATTGACCGCAAGATCAACAGTGCGGAACTCGTAGCCATGCTTGAATTCGCCCACAAAATTACCGGCAAGGAAGTATATCGGCAAAAGGCTTATGACTTACTGGATCGATTTGGGTACCGCGACAACATCACGAGCAGCGTGACAAACATCGGGCCCACCAGGGGCTTCATCCATCAAGGCGACGACATGGGCAACGAATGGAATCATTCGGATGATCTCCTGTCTTTTGTGGCCTATTGGACGCTCCACCGTTTTGCTTTCGACAAGGAGTCGAAGAAACAATTCGCCGCTGCGATCAAGGATCATTGGGAGCTTGAAAAGAATGAGCGGTGTCCGGTGTTTAACTTTATTTACGCGTCCACGGGCACGAAGAATTATGATTTGGCAGGTGGTCTCTGGACCTTGCGCCGGTTTCCTCTCGATATGGTTGACTGGTCGGTTCAGAACTCTCACCGTCAGGACATCACAAAGCTGCCGGCGAACTTTCGCAATCAACAACTCGTTGAGCTTCTTCCGCCCGGTGAACGCCGTGTTACGCGCTGGAACGGCAGTCCTTTCACCTTGGACGGTGGCAATGGTGGCCATACCGAACTGGCAGGTGATGAATTCCTTTTGCCATACTGGATGGCGAGGTATTTGAAGTTGATTGATTGAAGCTGCGTAGCGTCGAAAGCGAATGCCAATTGTAACCAGACCATGCCCCGAATTGGTGGACAGCACAGGCTGCCCGGTGCAAGATTGGTCACGATGAAAATGCCTGACGTCATGGCTCCCGACTCAACGATGAGCGCCGTGCTGGAAGTTTTTCCCGGCGCGCAACGGGCGTTGTTTCGCAAATATCACATCGGCGGCTGTAGCAGTTGCGGTTTTCAACCGACGGAAACGCTGGCGCAGGTTTGCGAGCGCAACGGCGGACTGGACGTGACTGAAGTGTTGTCGCACATCCGTTCCAGTCATGATCAGGACGCGAAGATTTTGATCGAGCCGAAGGAACTGGCGGCGTTGCTGAAACAAAATCCGGCGGTGAAACTTTTGGATGTCCGGTCGCGCGAGGAATTCGAGGCGGTGCGCATCGAAGGCTCGGTGCTGATGTCGCAGCCGGTGATGCAGGAAATCATGGCCAGCAGCTCGAACACGCATCCGCTGGTCATCATTGATCACAAAGGCCGGCAGGGGCTGGACGCGGCGGCGTATTTCATGGGGCACGGTCTGGAAAACGTGCGCTGCCTGCGCGGCGGCATTGACGCGTGGTCGCAGGAAGTGGATGCGAAGGTGCGGCGATACGATTTGGGTTAACAGAAGGAAACAAAGGGAACGAAGATTTCCAGATGCGTCGTCTTTGTTTTCTTCGTTTGCTTCTGTCGGAAAATTCTTAACGCAAAGGCGCAAAGACGCGGAGACGCAAAGCGGGAAAAGAGTTTTTGAATTCGTTTCCCGCGTGAATTCCTGTGGACAACTTTCTTGACCAGCGCAAAATCAAATCTATGAACCGATTTAGACAGAGCGCTTCGCTGTGATGAAAGAACGGAAATTTCCACATATCCCCAAGTCATCCCGAACTTTGGAGTTTGGGGACTTCTGGAGTATTCCTATCGACGGCGGTCGCTTTGCGTGTGGTCGGGTGGTGGATAAATGGCCAGTCGGTTGGAGAGGGAGTCAGCGCGGTTTTCTTGCTGGCGTCCTTGATTGGGTTTCCGATACACCGCCGACAGCAGCAGCTATTGCCGGCGCACAGACACTTGTTCAAGGCGGAGCTCACATTAAAACGATTCTCGCTACTGGCGGTGCGATTCTCGGCAATCGGCCGTTAGAGTTGGATGGAATCACACCTCAGTTGTTTATCGAGTTTCCTGACAATCGGACGGCACACGTGTTTCGTGGCATGGAGCAACTTCGAGTTGCTTCGGAAGAGGAGTGTCGGACATTACCGAAACTGAGCACTTTTGGTTTTATGTTCATGCGCGAGTATGCTAATCACCACTTACGTCGAAACGCCTAATCCAAGGAAAGGCTGTGAAAATTTTCCCCTCATTCCTGCTCTCCAAAATTAATTCTTTGCGCCTTTGCGTCTTGGCGGCTTTGCGTTAAATTTTTCCCGTGACTGAAGATTTGGAAAAACGAATCCGCGAGGCGATGGCCCATCCGCAAAACATGGGCGAGCTGGCCGGCGCGGACGCCGTGGGCACGGTGGGCAATTCCGATTGCGGCGAGATGCTGCGGATGTGGGTGAAGTTCAAGGAGCAGGGCGGCAAAAAGGTCATTGACCGCGCGACGTTTCAATCGTTCGGCTGCGAGACGGCCATCGCCGTAGCCAGCCTGGCGACGGAATTGATTCGCGGCAAGACGGCGGAAGAGGCTCTTGCGCTGAAGGGCGAGGAACTTGCGGGCGAACTCGGCCCGCTGCCGCCCATGAAGATTCATTGTTCCCAGCTCGTCGAGGGTGCGCTTCGTGCCGCGTTGAGTCCGCAGGCGGACAACTGCACAAAGCCCACCGAATCCGCCAAGCCTTTAGGAAGTTCCGCCGCGCCGACTTTATTGGACAGTTTTTCCAAGCCTAAAGAAGGCGGAGTAAAAATTCAGTTCCTTGATTGACCCGCAACATATTTCCAGCACCCATGAGCAACGTTCCTCACATTCCCGCGCTGCGTCGCGGCAAAGCCTACGAGAGCCTCGACACCGCAGAGGTGAAAGATTTCCGCACGGGCGAGGTGAAAGCCGTCGTCAGCCAGGTCAATGCCGGTATCGTTCGCAAGGACTTAGCGCGCGTAGCAGAAGGGCAGGCTGCGCTGAAGAAGTTTACCGTCGCGCAACTCATCGAGATTTGTGCGAAGACGGGCGAACAGTTTTTCAAAGGCACGCTGCCGCTGGGCGACAAGGGCCACACACAATCGCCGCAGCAATACATTGAGACGCTTTCCAGCACGAGCGGGCTGCCGCATGTCATGGTCCGGCGCAACATGGAAAAGATTCACCTCGCGCTGACGAACATGAAGACTGTAATCAACGGTCTTTCACGCGGACTTGACCTCTCGATCCTCGACAATGGCAACGGCGAACAGTTTGGCACACGACTCAGTTATTTTCCAACCACGCCCGCGCTGGGGCTCGTGATGCCGAGCAATTCGCCGGCGGTGAATTCGCTCTGGCTGCCAAGCATCGCGCTCAAGACGCCGGTCATCATCAAGCCCGGCAAGGAAGAGCCATGGACGCCGTATCGGCTGATTCAAGCCTTCATCGCTGCGGGTGCCCCGGCAGAGGCGTTTGGCTTTTATCCCACCGATCACGAAGGCGCGGCGGCAATTCTCAACACCTGCGGACGCGCGCTG
>CAYSDO010000057.1:0-15453 GCA_964429665.1 uncultured Bifidobacterium sp. | reverse complement strand
GTCCAGTACGATGAAACTCCTATGTTACCACGTTGACGCCTTTGCCAGTGAAGTATTTCGTGGCAATCCTGCGGCAGTATGTCCATTGGAGGCATGGCTGCCCGATCGCACGCTTCAGAACATCGCGGCGGAGAACAATCTTTCCGAAACCGCATTTCTGGTCCCGCGCGCTGCGGATTTCGATCTTCGGTGGTTCACACCGACGATTGAGGTTGACCTCTGCGGTCACGCGACCCTCGCGTCGGCTTTTGTTCTTTTCACCGAGCGCGGTGTCAAATCGGATTCGATTCGATTTCATTCGCGCGGCGGCTTGCTCACGGTTTCCCGCGACGCTGGTTTGCTCACTTTGGATTTTCCCTCACGTCCCGCAGCATGTTGTGTTGCGCCCGAGGCGCTGCTTCGCGGGCTCGGGGCAAACCCGCAGGAATGTTTGAAGGCGCGTGATTATCTTGCGGTGTTCAGAAGTGAGGCCGAGGTTCTGGCATTGAAGCCTGATTTTGGCCTGCTGCAATCTCTCGACAGCCTTGGTATCATCGCCACCGCGCCGGGAGACGATTGCGATTTCGTTTCACGATTCTTCGCGCCGGCTGCGGGTGTCAACGAAGACCCCGTTACCGGTTCGACGCATTGCACTCTGATTCCGTACTGGGCAAAACGACTCGGCAAAACCAGATTGCACGCCCGCCAAGTTTCTACGCGCGGCGGCGAATTATTCTGCGAGTTGGCAGGCGACCGCGTGAACATTGGCGGGAAAGCAGTTCTGTATTCAAGGGGTGAGATTTACTTGCCCGCGAGTGGTTCGAGCGATGGAAGTTCAAAAAGGATTCAAAATGAAACTCACTGACATCATTCCTGTATTGCAGGTGGCCATCGGGCCGGTAATTTTGATTTCCGGCGTTGGATTGTTGCTGCTGACGATGACCAACCGCCTCGGGCGCACGATTGATCGCGCCCGCCAGCTCGCTCGCGAGGTCAACAGCCCGGACGCAAATCGCACGCACGTGGCCGAACAGGTCACGACGATTTACCGTCGAGCCCGGGTATTGCGGCTGACCATAACATTGGCTGCGGTGAGTGTGTTGCTTGCGGCAGTGTTGATCATCGTGCTGTTCCTGGCCGCCTTGCTGAATCAGGATTACGGATTGCTGGTCAGTTGCATTTTCATCGCGTGTCTCGCGTCGCTTATCGGGTCGTTGATTGCGTTTATCTACGATATCCACCTGTCGCTCGCGGCGCTTCGTCTGGAATTGCGCCATGTCAAATCAGATTTGGATTGAACGAATGTCGCAGCGGTGTGTTTCTCGTTGCACAAATTGGATTGCGACGCGCCGTGGTGCTGGCAATCTCTCCGCCGATTTTTTCGCATGAAGCAAAAACTGAAACTAGTTGAAGGATCAATCGTCGCGCCGCAGGGCTTTCTCGCCAGCGGAGTATTTTGCGATATCAAACGCTTGGGCACCGGCAAAGGTTCGCAGAAAGGCAGGAAGCTCGATCTTGCGCTCATTGTGTCGGAAGTTCCTGCGACCGTTGCTGGAATGTTCACCACCAACCAGGTCTGTGCCGCACCGGTGAAAGTCTGCGTCGAGCGTGTGAAGAAGGGAAGGGCGCAGGCAGTTGTGGTGAATTCCGGAAATGCGAATGCATGCACTGGCAGGCAGGGCATGAAGGATGCGCGTGAAATGACTTCCATTCTCGCACGGCAACTTCACATGCCGGAGCAGCAGGTTCTCGTCGGCAGCACGGGCCGCATTGGCGTAACGATGCCGATGCCGAATGTAAAGTCCGGGATTCTGCACGCCGCGCTAATCCTCGGTAACGCCCCAAGACAAGCCGAGGAGGCTGCCGAGGCAATCATGACAAGCGATACGAAGTCCAAGCAAATAGCCGTGGAATTCATGCTGGACGGGAAGAAGGTGCGCATCGGCGGGATTTGCAAGGGTGCAGGGATGATTCAGCCGGGAATGTCGGCAACTGGCGCACGGCCGGCTGCTTTACCGCACGGTGGCCTTCACGCCACCATGCTTTGTTTTGTCACGACGGATGCTGCGCTTGATGCCAGGACGCTTCAGGCGGCTTTGCAGGAAGCGGTGGCCCGTAGTTTCAATCGAATCACTGTGGACGGGGACATGAGTACAAACGACACCGTGTTGGTCCTCGCCAATGGACTCGCGGCGAACAAAAAGGTCCGGGTTCAAAGTTCCAGGTTCAAGGTATTTCAATCCGCCCTCAATCATGTTTGCCTTGAACTGGCGAAGATGATCGTGCGTGATGGCGAGGGCGTGCATCGTGTGGTGACAGTCCGGGTGAACGGTGCAAAAACGATGCAAGATGCAGATGCAGCGGCCCGCGCGGTGGCAAACAGCGCGCTGGTGAAAACAAGCTGGCATGGCGGTGATCCGAACTGGGGGAGAATCATTGACGCCATTGGTTACAGTGCGGCGACGGTTGTGGAAGAGAAGGTGGACATAGGTTACAGCGCTCCGAACAGCAAAAAGATTCTCTGGAGTCTCAAACGAGGCCAGCCGACGAATGCGACGTTCCGGGAGCTCTGTCTGGCAGCTTCACCCAAGGAGTTTGATTTGCACATCAACCTCAATCTCGGCAAGGCGGGCGCGGTGATGTATGCAGCCGATCTCACCGAGCATTACGTGGATTTCAACAAAGGCGACGTGACTGATCCCACCACGCTCGGGGGCTGAGGCGTGAAATGTTTCAACCCGTTTCGCTCGGTTTTTGGTGACTCTGGCCGTGGCAGCGACGGTTGCGAATCAAGCCAACGAGAAAGAACAATTGAATCCTCGGCCTGCTTGGCCTTTAATCTGGCGCGTGCCAACCAAAGTGATTGCGGTCGCCAACCAGAAAGGCGGCGTTGGGAAGACCACCACATCGGTGAATCTCGCTGCGTGTCTTGCTGCGGCTGGAAAGAAGGTACTCCTTTTCGATCTTGATCCGCAGGCAAATGCCACCAGTGGCGTTGGCGTCGAGAAGATTGAAGGCGCGAGTGCGTATCGTCCCTTGTTCGGCGACGGCACGCTGGCCGAGAAGATCAAACCTACAGCTTTCGAGCGGCTGTGGTTGATTCCAAGCGAAGTGGACATGTGCGGTGCGGACGTGGAACTGGCACGCGCAGAGAATCACCTGCAACGGCTCGCCATCGCTCTTGCGCCAGTGAGGGAGTCGGCGCAGTTCGATTTGATCCTGGTGGATTGTCCGCCGTCGCTGGGGATTCTTACGCTCAATGCGTTCGCGGCCACGGACGGCGTTCTTGTGCCGTTGCAGTGCGAGTATTACGCGCTGGAAGGTATTTCGATGATGAACCGCGTTCTCACCCAGTTGCGCGATGCCGGAGTCAATCCCCGCCTGGAGATTTTTGGCGTGGTGATGACCATGTTTGACGCCCGTACGAAGCTTTCTCATGAAGTGGTCAACGAGGTGCGGAATCTTCTCGGCGATCGTGTGTTTGAGACCGTGATTCCGCGCAGCACCAAACTTGCGGAAGCGCCAAGTTTCGGAAAGCCTATCATTCATTACGACAGATACAGCACCAGCGCCGCAGCCTATGATGTCCTTGCACAGGAGCTGGCAACCAGGCTCGAGGGCGAAACAAAAACTCCAATCGCAAACACAAAGTAAACAACGTCATGAAAAACATTCTTTTGACTTCCGTGTTGGTCGTCGCCAATGCGATGGCCGGAGACTGGCCGCAATATCGCGGCGCAAACCTCGATGGGTCGACCGTTGAGAAAATCACCCAGCAATGGCCGCAGGATGGTCCACGTGTGGTTTGGAAGGCGGATCTCGGCCCGAGCTTCGGATCATTCGCCGTGAGTGGCGGCTCCGCGTTCTGTTTCATTCAGCGCAAAGTGGATGGTGAGGATCGCGAAGTTGCGATTGCGCTGGACGCCGTTACGGGAAAAGAGTCATGGGCGGTGACGCTTGGCAAGGCCACTTATGATAAGCAGGGTGGTGACGGTCCGCGCAGTACGCCGACGGTGGATGACGGGCGCGTTTTTTTTCTTGGCGCTTATCAGATTCTGACGTGTCTCGACGCGAAGTCTGGCAAGCAACTGTGGCAGCATGATCTCGTGAAGGAGTTTGACGGCCGCGTCATCAAGTGGAACAACGCAGCCTCGCCGTTGCTGGACGGTAAATTGATTTTCGTCAATGCTGGCGGTGCAGGCCAGGCGATGATCGCGTTCGACAAAGTGACCGGCAACGTCGTCTGGAAAGGACAGGATGATATGCCCACGCACGCCACGCCGACCTTGGCCACCATTCATGGAGTGCGGCAGGTGATCTTCCTGACGCAAACCGGTCTGGCTTCACTTGCGCCGGAGGATGGGCGAGTCCTGTGGCGTCACCCGTATAAGTTTCAAACTTCCACTGCTTCATCGCCCGTCGTGTCGGGTGACATTGTTTATTGTTCCGCCGCCTACAATGTCGGCGCAGGTGCGGTGCGTGTGGTGAAGGACGGCGCGACATTTTCGGCGACGGAACTCTGGCGCAAGCAGGGTGAGTTGATGAATCACTGGACGACGCCGGTCTGCAAGGATGGTTACCTTTATGGAATTTATGGTCATGGCAAAACCCAGGGCGCGCCGCTCAAGTGCATTGAAATTGGGACAGGAAAGGAAATGTGGTCGAAGGATGGATTTGGTGGAGGCGGAGCGACGGTGCTGGTTGGGGGCAATGTCCTAGTTCAATGTGATCGTGGCCCGCTCGTTCTCGTGGAAGCCTCGCCGAAGGAATATCATGAATTGACCCGTTGCCAGCCGTTCGGAGGTCAATGCTGGACAATGCCTGTGGTGAGTGGTGGGAAAATCTTTGCCCGCAACACGGCTCAAGGCGTCTGCCTTGATGTCGCACCTGCAAACTGAACAAACCCGATCAAAGAACGAATCATGGCGAGAGAACCTATAGAAATGCTGGTCGAAGCAGCGACACTTGAGTTGCCCGACACCAAAACGCTCCGGCTCAAATGGCCGGATGGTCACAACCCTGAATTCCTGACCGGGCAGTTCATAACGATCTATTGGGCCGATGCGCCGGAATACAAACGCGCCTACTCGCTTTCATCCTGCTCATTGGATCGTGGCTTTTATGAGGTGACGGTGAAGCGCGAAGGCAAAATGGGCACGCGCGTTGTGGACTGGGCCAAGGCAGGACAGAAGCTGCTTGTGCTGCCGCCTGCCGGAAAGTTTTTGCCGGACTTTGCGCCCGGCAGGGAATTGATCTGCATTGCCGGTGGCTCCGGCGTGACGCCGTTCCGTGCGTTTGCCCGTGAGGCCACACGCCGCAAGCTGACCAACAAGATCACCGTCCTCTACAGCGTGCGGACCACGAACGACATCATCTTCGAACGCGAGTTTCGCGAGTTGGCATTGGAGAATCCCAACTTCAACTTTTATGTCACCTGCACTCGTCTGCATGCGGACGACAAATGGACCGGCCGGCGCGGGCGCATTGACGCCGCCTGGGTGCGTGAGCAAATCCATGATCCTGCCAACACCGTGTTCTACGCCTGCGGCCCGAATCCGTTGGTGGAATTCGCCGAGCAACTTGTGGTGCAGGAAATGGGTGTGCCGAAGGCGCAGATGAAAACCGAGAAATGGGGTTGAATGGATTCCGGTTCAAGGTTTGAAGTCCACTGCGCCAGTTTTGTAAAGTCGCCAACAGCAGGCTTGAATCATTAACCTTCTGTCGCCAACCTGCGATCATGTTGAAACGCACTTCGCTTTACGATGCCCACAAGAAACTTGGTGGCAAGCTAATTGAGTTTGGCGGCTGGGAAATGCCCGTGCAATACACGAGCATCACGGAAGAACATCTCGCAGTGCGCAATGCCGCGGGAATTTTCGACATCTCGCACATGGGCGAGGTGACTGTGAGTGGTGCGGGCGCAACGGATTATCTGAATCGCACCCTCACAAACGACATCCGAAAACTTACTCCCGGTCTTGGGCAATACACGTTGATGTGCAATGAGCGCGGTGGCGTGATTGATGACCTATACGCCTACCGGCTTTCCGGTGACGTGTACCTGCTCATCATCAATGCGTCCAGGATTGATGATGATATAGCGTGGCTGCATGCACACGCAGGATTCACAGGGCGTACAGAGGTGTCCGTGAGCAACGCATCGCACAATTACGATGCCGTGGCGGTGCAGGGGCCGCAGGTCAAGGAGTTCATTGATGGCTGTATCCCCGGTGCGTCCACCTCTGCGTTGCGTGTTGGAAAGGTCACCGATCTTAAGAAGAACGAGATTGGCGGGTTTCCATTCGCTGGTGCGAGTGTCCTGGTTTCTCGTACCGGCTACACGGGTGAAGACGGATTTGAAATCATCGGTCGCGAGGATTCAATTGCAAAGGTCTGGGACGAGTTGCTTGAAGCGGGAAGGCCGTTCGGCATCAAACCCTGCGGACTGGGCGCGCGTGACACGTTGCGCACCGAGGTTTGTTATCCGTTGTACGGCCACGAACTTGACGAGCAAACCACGCCCATTGAAGCGGGACTGGGATTCTTTGTGGCATTGGACAAGGGCGAGTTCAATGGCCGCGCTGTGCTTGCGCAGCAGAAGGCGTCCGGCACAGCCAAAAAATGTGTCGCGTTCAAAATGACTGATAAATCTGCTCCTCCACGTCCGCATTACCCGATCTGGGTCAATGGCGCAGCCGTTGGCGAAGTCGTGAGCGGCACGCAAAGTCCATCGCTCAACAACGGAATAGGGATGGGTTACGTGCCTACGGAATTCGCCAAGGTGGGGACTGCGATTGAAATTGAGATTCGCGGCCGGCGCTCTTCCGCAGTGGTTGTTCAGAAACCGATTTACCGCAGGCCCTGATCCGCCTAAGCTTCGCCCGATTTATGAGCAATGTTCCTTCTGATTTGAAATACGCCAAGTCCCACGAGTGGGTGCGGGTCAATGGCGACACCGCAACCGTCGGCATCACCGACCACGCACAGCATGAACTCACGGACATCGTTTTCGTGGAGTTGCCCGCCGTGGGCCGCAAGGTGAAGGCTGGCGAAGCCTGTGCCGTGGTCGAGTCCGTCAAGACCGCCAGCGACATCTACTCTCCCGTAACCGGTGAAATCACCGAGATCAACAAAGCCGCAACAGATGATCCTGCGCTGGTGAACCGCGAGCCGTTCGCTGGTGGCTGGTTTTACAAGATCAAGTTGAGCAATGCTGGAGAACTCAGCCCGCTGCTTACGCCGGACGCCTACAAGGCTCAGATTGGTGGGTGATCAGATTTTGAAGGGCGAAAGCTTTGCCCGAAGTTCTCCGTGAATATCCGTCTCTTCATCAAACCCTACTGCCCTTGGTGTCAAAAAGCCATTCGTTGGCTGGATGAGCGCGGCGTCAAGTATGAATCGCTTGATGTCATCGCGGATCAGGAGGCTTACGACGAGATGGTGGAACTTTCCGGCCAGACGTATGCACCGGTGATTGATGTGGACGGAGACGTTCTGGCAGACTTCGGGCCTGATGAACTGGCGAAGTTTTGGGAGAAATTGAAATCAAAATGATCACTGCCGAACCAACAGTTCGTCCGCGTCTTCCGGAATGGCTGCGCATCAAGCTTCCCACTGCGGATACCTTTTCCCGCACCCGCTCACTGCTGGATGAACTCAAGCTGCACACCGTCTGTGAAAGTGCCAAGTGTCCGAATCATTGGGAATGCTGGAGCAAGGGTACTGCGACGTTCATGATCGCCGGCGATCGTTGCACCCGGGCCTGCGGCTTCTGCGCGGTGAGCACCGCGAAACCCCTCGCTCTGGAAGCAGACGAGCCGGCGCGCGTTGCCGAGGCCACGCGCCGCATGAAACTCAATCACGTGGTCATCACCGCTGTGGCTCGCGACGACTTGAAGGACGGTGGTGCGGAACATTTTCGTCAGACAATTGAGGCCGTTCGCAAACTGAATCCTGGCATCGTGATTGAAGTGTTGGTGCCGGATTTCAACGAGAGCGACGCTGCCATTGAAACCGTGATTGGTGCAAAACCTGAAATCTTCAACCACAACCTCGAAACAGTCCGTCGCCTCACGCCATCGGTGCGGCATCGCGCGACTTACGACCGCTCACTTGCAGTGCTTGCCAAGGTCAAGGCGCGTTGCGGAAACTCCATCCATACCAAATCGGGAATGATGCTCGGACTCGGAGAAACCGAGCCGGAAGTGTTGCAGGCGATGGCAGATTTGCGCGCGGCGAACTGTGACATCCTTACGCTCGGTCAATACCTGCAGCCCACTTTGAAGCATCTGCCAGTGGTTGAGTTTGTAACTCCGGCGAAGTTTGCCGAGTATCAGGAGCGCGGCCAGGCGATGTGCTTTGTTCATGTCGCCAGCGGCCCCATGGTGCGAAGCAGTTACCACGCGGACGAATTCACACCTTCATCAGAGCGGCGGTGATCCGGCCTGGGCGCGGTGCAGGAAGATGTAAATCCCCCAACCAAGCAAGGCGGCACAACCGATCATCGCCAGAACCACAACGACCGTCTTAATCATCCTGAGCTGCTCGATGGATTGTTCGCTGCGTCCTTTTTCGGACTCAACAAACATTGCGAACTCCTTTTCCAGTGATGCAACAGCCGCTTCATCACGCAGCTTGAGCATCAACCAGCCCGGTGCGGTGCGATCCCACGGTGCGGGAAGTTTTTCAAGCGCGGCGGGCTCTGCGGGAAGGAAACCGTTGTGCGACCAGAACGGCGAAACTTCACGTGTCCAAAGGCAGACAAGGCCATGGTTGGTGGCAAGGGATTGGAAGCGCGTCCAAAACATGACGCGGGATGTTTCGGCGATTCCAAAATCAGAGTAGGTCTCGCTGTGGATGCAGGCGTGTTTGCCCCGCATTTGGAAAGCTACACAACCACAAACCTGTTCCGTTTCGTCCACCACCACCTGGAAATCCGTGAGCTGCTTCTCAAGCTCGATGGCGGGGAAGCGCATCGCGTCCCAAAGCGACTTGAGTGCGGGCAGGTCTTCCAGTGTTGCACGGCGGACACGATGCTTCGGTGAACTCATCTCGCCCGGTTTATTAAATCAGGGCCAGAAGTTCAAACGCGAAATTCACTGCGGCTTTTCCAATTGAAAGAGTATTTACCTTCCACGCGCAGCTCGCGCGGCCTTTACAAACTCCGATGCAGCTCTTGTCAGGGCAGGCCAGTCTTCCGCTTCCAAAACATCTTTTGAGATCAGTGATGAACCCGCACCAACCGCCACGCAACCAGCTTTGAAGAACTCTCCTATGGTTTTCAAATCTACTCCGCCTGTCGGCACAATTCGCAAATGCGGCAGGGGTGCACGCAGGGCCTTGATGTAGTTCGGTCCAAGATTGTCGGCCGGAAAAATCTTGACGAAATCCGACCCGGCTTCATGTGCGAGTTGCGCTTCCGTGGGTGTGTAGGCGCCAAGCATGATCGGCTTGCCGGCCTTTTGCGCAATGGGCACAAGTTCGCGCCGCGAGATGGGACTTACCACGAACTGTGCGCCCGCTTCGAGCGCCGCGCGGCACGTCACCTCGTCCAGCACCGTGCCGACGCCGATCAATGAGCGATCACCGAGTTTCGCGCTCGCTTCCCGGATGGCGGCGATGGCGTTTGGTGTCGTCATCGTGATCTCCACTGCAATGACGCCGCCCGCGACGAGCGCTTCCGCCAACGGCACAACCTGGTCGGCACGTTTCGCGCGCACTACGGCGATGACGCCGGGATTGAGGAGTTGTTCGATGATTTGTTCTTTCGTGCGCATGGGAAGATGATGAGAAAAATATTTCTTCTTCGCCAGATGAAGTTCTGCGGAGGCGTCGCTTCTACTTTTCAGCCCGATAGGCCTCAGCCAGCAGGGTGATCGGATGGACGACGCGCAAATGTAATCCTTCCTTTGCCGCTCCATTGATGAGTTGCAGCAGGCAGCCGGGATTTCCGGTGGCCACGGTCGTCGCACCTGTGGACCTGATGTGTTTTATTTTGCGCGCGAGAAGATCATTCGCCATCTCAGGCTGGGTCAGACTGTAAATGCCCGCGCTGCCGCAACACCAACTGGCTTCTGGCAACTCGACGAGCTTCAATCCGGGAATCGCCTGCAACAATTGACGCGGCTGCGTAACGACTTTCTGTCCGTGTGTGAGATGGCAGGATTCGTGGTAGGTGACAATTTGCGTCCCGAGCTCCGAGTTCCGAGTTCCGAGTTGTTCGACTTTGAAAGCTGAACTTGGAACTTTGAATTTCATTTCAACCAACCATTCGTGGATGTCTTTCACCTTTGAGTCCCATAGTTCTGCGCGCTTGAGATAAACCGGATCATCCACCAGCAGCTTGGCGTAATGCTTCAGATGCGAGCCGCAACCGCCGGCATTTGTGATGATGGCGTCGAACCGTTCCGGCGGAAATTGCTCGATGTTCCGGCGCGCGAGTTGTTGCGCCAGTGTCCATTCGCCGTTGTGAGCGTGGAGCGAGCCGCAACAACTTTGTTCCGGCGGCGTGACAACTTCACACCCGTTGTGCGCGAGCACTTCCACGGTGTCCCGGTTCACATCACTGAACGTCAGGTCCTGCGCGCAGCCCGTGAGCATCGCGACGCGATACTGTTTTGCGCTGACTGCGGGCGTCACGGGGTCAATAAGTTCCGATGAGAACTGGTTGCAAACCGCAGGCGTCATCGCTTCCAGTTCCTGCAACCGTTTCGGAAGAAGTTTCAACACACCGCTGCGGCGTAGCAGCGTTTGCAATCCAAGCTGCTGATACAGACGCAGTGCTTTTCCAGCCAGCTCCAGTCGCCGCAGATCCTTGAACAGCCAGTTCACCGTGAAGCCGCGAATGAAATTCCGCCTCGGATTCGCGAGAATTTTCTTTTCTTCAATCTCCGCCCGCGCGTGCTCGAACAGCTCCGCGTAATTCACCCCTGCCGGACACGCCGTCTGACAAGCAAGACAGCCGAGACAGAAATACATTTCCTCCCCGAATGTCTTGGTGACATCCAGTCGGTCATCCGCAATGGCGCGCATCAATGCGATGCGTCCGCGCGGACTGTTGCGCTCCAGCTTGGTGGCGTCGTAAGTCGGACACGTCGGCAGGCAGAGCCCGCAATGCATGCACTGTTGCACGACGGAGTAATCCAGGTCTTTGAGGTGCGAAGCGCTTTTCGTTAGTGCTAGGGGTTCAGGCATGGTCGCTGTCAGATTGAATCAGTTTGGGCGGGGCATGGATATAGAAATTCCGGTGGTGATTCCGCAATTGACAGCCGGAGCGCGGCCTTTACGATTTTGTGCAGGTCTGCGGGTAAACTTAATGGCTTATGAAAAATCCAGTCACTGCGGCATCCACCTTGGCGGTTGTCATCCTGTGCTCCCTCTTTACCTCCGGCTGTGCCTTCGGGACACGGCTTGCAAAGATAACCTATCCTCCAACCGGTTCGCAAAATGAGAAGACCGGTCTGATAACGGCCCCGGCCGGTTCCCAGGGTGAGATTGTGTTGCAGCAATTCAGTGACGATCGTGCCGACAAAACCATTGTTGGACATGTTCGGAACGGTTACGGCATGAAGACGGCCAAAGTCGTGGGGCAGCCGGACTTGACCGACGTGGTCAACGAAGCCGTCCGCAGCGAGTTGGTTCGTGCCGGTTATGTGGTGCAAGGCGCGGGAGCAGCCACAGCCACCAACACGCCGGTGATCAGCGGGGCATTGGTCAAACTTTATTGTGATGCTTACATGAGTTACGAGGGATCGGCTTCCATTTACGTGCGAATTACTCGTGACGGGAAAGAGATCTTGCGCAAGACCTACGAAGGCGAGGGCAGTGCCGGGATGAACTGGGCCATGACTGGTGCCAGTTACGGAATTTCGCTTTCGTTGGCTATTCAAGATACACTCGAAAAGTTGAAGCGGGATTTGCCTGCGGCCCTCAAGCAATAGCTAGTGGCTGCGGCCTGTCACTGCATCAAACATCTTTCCCGGATTCAAAATGCCGTTGGGATCAAGCGCGCGACGGAGTTCGCTCATGACGCACATCTGGGCGTCGCCGGCGAACTTGGGCAGAAAACTTTTCTTTGCGATGCCGATGCCGTGTTCGCCGGTGATCGTGCCACCGAGGCGGATGGCTTCGTCGAAGATTTCTTTGAAGGCTTGCTCGACGCGGTGCATCTCCTCCTTGTTCCGTTCATCGGTGAGGAAGGTAGGATGCAGATTGCCGTCGCCCATGTGGCCAAACGTGCCGACGCGCAGTTTGTATTTCTTTGCGACCTCGGCCACGAAACGGATCATCTTTGCCAGTTCACTGCGCGGCACGGTGGCATCTTCGAGTATGGTTGTGGGAGCGAGACGCGCCAGTGCTGAGAACGCACTGCGGCGCGCTGTGGCGAGTTTGTTGGCTTCTGCGTCGTCTTTGGCGACGCGAACTTCCATTGCTCCATTCTTGCGGGCGAATTCTTCCATTTTTGCGGCTTCTTCGGCAACAGCAGCGGGATGGCCGTCGGTTTCCATCAGCAACAAGGCCTCACAATCCAGCGGCAGGCCGACATTCGCAAAATCTTCCACACAATGAATTGTCGTGCGATCCAAAAACTCCAGCGTGCAGGGAATGATTTGCGCGGCGATGATGTCCGAGACGCACTGCGCGGCAGCGTCCATCTGTGCGAATGTTGCGATCATTGTCTTCTTGGCGGCGGGCTTTGGAATGAGTCGCAACAAGACTTTTGTGATGACCCCGAGAGTTCCCTCGGAGCCCACAAATAAATCCCGCAACGAGTACCCCGCCACGTCTTTGACGCACTTGTTGCCAGTCCAAAGGATTTCGCCGTCGGGCAACACGACTTCGAGGCCCATGACGTAATTGCGGGTGATGCCGTATTTCAAACCACGCAAGCCGCCGGAGTTTTCCGCCACGTTGCCCCCGATGGTGGAGATTTTCATCGAGCCAGGATCGGGCGGATAGAACAAACCCGCCGCGCCTGCTGCATCGGCAACGGCCAGCGTGGTGACGCCGGGTTCAACAAGCATCGTGAGGTTTGCGCGATCCAACTCAAGAATGCGGTTCATCTTCACCGTGCAAAGCACGATGCAGTCAGGGCAGGGTAGACTGCCTCCGCTCAGGCCGGTTCCAGAACCACGGGTGACAACGGGTGTTTTGGTTTCGTTCGCGAGTTTGAGGATTTGCGCCACATGATCGGTCGTCAGTGCGAACACGACAACGCCCGGAGTTTGGAGCATCGCTGCTGTACCGTCGAAAGAGTAAGCCACCAGGTCCTCCTGCGAAGTGAGAACATTTTCCGCACCGACGATTTTCCTCAGTTGATCCAGCAATGGGTTGGGCAAAGGCATAATGAAACCTGGGCCAAGCATGTTCGAGACTTGTTGGCGCGGTCAAGCACAGTGCGGATCGGCAGCGTGATCTCGAATGGCATTGAGAAAGAATCGTTGCCTGTCGAGTCGGCAGACTCGTAACATTCGCATATGGTTCAAGCAGTGATCGAACCCGGAGTCAGCAACAAAGTTTCCTCGATGCGCGAGTCGTTCGTGCGTGCCTACCAGTTCATGGTGCTGGCACGGGTGCTGGATGACAAATTCGCCAGCCTCTACCGTTCGGGCAAAATTCACGGCGGCGTTTTTCTCAGTCGCGGCCAGGAGGCGTTGAGCGTTTCGCTTGGAATCGCTCTCCGAGAAGGCGATGTTTTTGCTCCCTTGATCCGCGACTTGGCGGGGCGGCTTGCCTTTGGCGAGCCGGTTGTGGACGGAGTGCGGACGTACCTTGGCTCATCACTCGGTCCGATGCGCGGTCGTGACGGAAACATTCATCGCGGTGAGCCGCGCAGGGGACTGTTGCCGATGATCAGTCATCTTGGCGCGATGGTGTCAGTTGTGAATGGCATCTTGCTTGCGCGGCGAATGAAAGGCATCAGCGGGACGGTTGGAGCGACGTGCCTTGGTGATGGTGCGACTTCAACCGGCGCGTTTCACGAGGCTATCAATCAGGCATCGGTGGAAAAGCTGCCGCTTGTGTTTGTAGTTGCAGACAACCAGTTCGCCTATTCAACGCCAACCTCGCGGCAATTTGCCTGTCGTACATTGGCGGATCGCGCGGTTGGTTACGGCGTGCCTGTTCAAGAAATTGACGGGACCGATCTTGAGGTGTGTTTGAAAACCCTTGGCGAAGCAGTCGGCGCGGCTCGGAACGGTCGCGGCCCGCAGATGGTTGTCGCGCGGTTGCTGCGGCTTTGCGGTCACGGTGAACACGACGATGCTCATTATATTCCGGCGGCGATGAAAAATTCCCCAACTGGCCGTGACTGCATCAAGGTGGCTGAGGCGAAGATGTTGAGCGCAGGTTGGGCTGACGACGCGACGATTACCTTGTGGCGCGAGCGCGCACTGGACAGCGTGGAGACAGCGGTGTCGCAGGTGCAGCGTGAACCTGCACCGGATCCGTTTGAAGAAGACTGGCGTGCGCTGGCGTGTGAGCGATTGCTCGAAGCGCACGCGGACGGGGGCGGAGTCGCAGCCGGCATTTGAACGCATGAGCATCACCTATCTCGAAGCCATCCGGGCCGCACAGGCTCGGGCGTTGACGGATGATCCGCGTGTGTTCATCTACGGGCAGGACGTGGGCGCATTTGGCGGCGCGTTCAAGGCGACAAAAAATCTGGCGGTGGAATTTCCCGGGCGGGTGATTGATTCTCCGATCAGCGAGGACGCGATGACGGGCCTGGCCGTGGGCGCGGCGATTGAAGGCATGAGGCCGATCATCGAGATGCAGTTCGCGGATTTCTCGACGGTGGCTTTCAATCAAATCGTAAACCAGGCCGCGACCTTGTTCTGGCGCACGGGTGTCTCGTGTCCGGTGACGATCCGGCTTCCGTGCGGCGGCACCTCCGGCGCAGGGCCGTTTCACAGCCAGAGTATTGAAGCCGTTTACGCGCATTATCCGGGGCTGGTGGTGTTGACGCCGGCCACCGTGGAGGACGTCTACAGCATGTTGATCGAAGCCGTGGCGATTGATGACCCAGTGATTTTCTGCGAACACAAGCTGCTGTATTACCATCTCAAGGCTGAAAAACTTCCGACAGAAGCGCTGCCCGTGGGCAAGGCGCGCATTGCACGCGAGGGGCGCGACCTTACCATCGTAACCTACAGTGCAATGGTGCATGAATCACTCGCCGTGGCCGACGAACTCAAGTCCGAAGGCTGGGAGGTGGAAGTGGTTGACCTGCGTTCCGTGAAACCGCTGGACACGGACACCGTGATGGCGAGCGTGGCGCGGACGGGGCGGTTGTTGTGTGTGGGCGAGGCGTGGCCGTGGGGTGGCGTGACGGCGGAAGTCATCGCCCGTGTGACAGCGGAGGGCTTTGACCTGCTGGACGTGCCGCCGCAACGATTGAATGCCAAGGACACGCCTGTGCCCTATCATCCAAATCTCTGGGCCGCGCACCGGCCCACCGCGCGCAGCATCGGCGAT
>CAYSDO010000056.1:0-15481 GCA_964429665.1 uncultured Bifidobacterium sp. | reverse complement strand
CCACCACCGGCTGAAAACCGGCGAGGATCAGGAACAGGCAGACGACCACCGAGACGATGAAACTCACCACCTGCGTCCGGGTCATGGCAGAGGTCATGCAACTGATTGCCAGATATGCGCCGGCCATCAGCCAGCTTCCAATGTAGGAGGCGAAGATCACTCCGTTGTCCGGTGTGCCGAGATAGTTTACGGTCCAAACGACCGGGAACGTCAGCGCCAGAGCGAGCCCCAGAAAGAGCCACGACGCGAGAAATTTTCCGACGATTGCCTGCCACGCGGTGATGGGCATGGTGAGGAGGAGTTCCAGTGTGCCAACGCGGCGTTCCTCTGCCCACAGTCTCATGCCGACCGCTGGCACGAGGAACATGTAGAACCAGGGATGCCAGAAGAAGAACGTGCCTGAAAGCGATGCCTGCCCGCGATCAAACAGATTCGGCTTCACCGAGAATGTGAAGAATCCGCAGAGCAGCAGGAATATGACGATAAACACGTACGCCAGTGGCGATGCGAAGTAAGCCACAAGCTCACGTTTGGCGATGGTTTTGATGTTGGCCCAGCTATTCATATCTCAGTTTTCAAATTCAGGACTGCTGACTCTGGACTCAGGATTCTGGACTCTTGGCGGTGTCCGGCATTGTGATGCGCCGGAATACTTCGTCCATGCGCCCTTCCTCCGTGCGTAATTCCTCAACCTGCCAGACTTGAGTGGCGTCAATCACGGCGCGCGTCAGTTCGCCGTCCATGTTCGGCTTCGGGAAAACCGTGACGGTTACCTTTGATCCGTTCTCTGCGATAATGCTCGTGCGTTTCGCGGACGAAAGCTGTGACAGCTTCTGTGTGACGGCGCTGGCGGAAACTCCGCGGACGGAAAGCGTGATCGCACCGGCATATTCGGATTTGCGCCGAAGTTCCAGCGGCGTGCCGTTCGCCACAATGCGGCCCCGGTCAATGATGATTGCGCGGGAACAGACCGCGTCCACTTCCTCCAGAATGTGTGTTGAAAAAATAATCGCCTTCTTTTCGCCCATGCGACGGATGAGTTGCCGAACCTCGTGCTTTTGATTCGGATCAAGACCGTCCGTCGGTTCGTCCAGGATGAGCACATCCGGGTCGTGAAGGATGGATTGAGCGAAGCAGGTGCGATGGCGATAGCCCTTGGAAAGCGTTTCCACGCTTTGATGCAGGACACGTTCGAGAAAACACATTTCCACCGCGCGGTTCACGGCTTTTTTCTTCGCATCTCCTCGCAGACCGCGAATCTCGGCGGAGAAACTCAGGAAGCCGTTTACCGTCATGTCCGTGTAGGCGGGGGCATTCTCGGGCAGGTAACCGATCAGGCGCTTGACGGCGATGGGTTGGTCCACGACATCGTGACCGCCAACGGAAATCCGGCCACCGGACGGTGGCAGAAAACCCGTGATCATGCGCATGGTGGTGGATTTACCCGCGCCATTTGGCCCAAGAAATCCGAGCACCTCGCCCCGCTCGACCGAGAACGAAATGCCGTCCACGGCCCGCTTGGCGCCGAAGGTTTTTGTCAGGTTTTCAACGTTGATCATGTTGTTCGAGTTTCGCACCAGCGAAAAAACGGCCTTTGAATTAACGGGCCGGAATAGAAATGTAAATCAGAATCACCGTGTCGGACATCAACATCCGTCAGCGAGCGTGGGTAATTCCCATTCAAGCCTGCCGCGAACATTGACTGCAACAACTCGAAAAGTGTTCAAAAAAAATTGGCCGCATGGTTTTCACACGAACAATTCAGCAGGCAGACGGGTTTGGCTTCACGCAGAAGGACCTTGTTTTCAGACACGAAGACCAAACACCCGCTGGTACTCCTGTAACGCATAGCGGTCAGTCATGCCGGCGACATAATCACACACCACGCGATGCCATCCAACCTTTGGCGCGCGACGACGCGACTGGACGCCGATTTCTTCCGCGTGAGAGAGGTAGTAAATGAAAAGCTCCTCAAGCATCCGTACGGCGCGTGTGTTGGCCTGGTCCACCTGTGAGCTGAAATAGAGGTTGTTGTAGAGATACTTTCTCATTTCCAGGTTCACCGCACGTCGCTCCGGGCTGTATTGAACGAGGGGGCGCGGATGCAGGCGGACTTCATCCGCGCTTTTCACAATGGCGTCGGCGATAAGTTTCTCCGTCGTTTCAACAACATCGCGCACCTGCCCGTCAATCATCGTCCGGATGATGAAATAGCGGCGACACTCATCCGGTAGATCGCCGTGTTCACGTTTGACTTTGCGCGCTGCCAGATTCCAGACGCGCACATGTCGGCGCAGATCTTTTTCGTCGAGCAATCCGGCATCGAGACCGTCATCAAGATCGTGGCTGTAATAAGTGATTTCATCCGCAAGATTGGCGACCTGAGCTTCGAGCGAGGAGTTCTTTGCTTCGAAACCCTTCCGCTTGCTCGGATGATGGAACGCAGTAAAATGTTTGACCAGGCCTTCGCGGACTTCCCAGGTAAGGTTCAAACCGGTAAAGCCAGGATATTTCTTCTCCAGCTCTTCGACCACGCGCAGGCTTTGGCGATTGTGCTCGAAGCCGCCATGCTTGCGCATCAACCGGTCCAGGACATGTTCGCCGCGATGACCGAATGGTGAATGACCCAGATCGTGTGCGAGTGCGATCGTTTCCGTGAGGTCTTCGTTTAGTTTGAGCGCGCGTGCGATGCCGCGGGCAATGGCTGCAACTTCCATCGTATGCGTGAGCCGGGTCCGAAGATGATCACCCGTGCCGTTCAGGAACACCTGGGTTTTGTATTCAAGCCGTCGAAACGCGCGTGAATGAATCACGCGGTCCCGGTCACGTTGATACTCGGTGCGCCACGGCGAAGCCGGCTCCATGTAGGTGCGCCCGCGCGAATCGCCGCTGAACTGTGCATAAGGCGCGAGCGTCTGGCGTTCGATGGCTTCGAGTTCCTGGCGGGTGCGGGGCATGGAGGTATCAGTTGCGGGGTGTCAGGCGTCAGGCGCAGGATTGGAATCAGTTTGCGAGGAGTTCCTGAACAGAGATGCCACGCAACTCGAACAGACGTCGGATGGTGTCTTCGATCAGATTGTTTGGACAGCTCGCTCCGGCGGTGATCCCGACGGTGACCTTCCCGGCCGGCAACCAATCGCCCGTTTCGACTTCCTCTTTCTTGTGTTGGTCGTAATGTACGATGAGCTTGTCCGAAACCATCTTCGCCGCGTTCTTGATGAAGTAAGTCGGCAGCTTGGCTTCGCCCATCTCGGCAAGATGCGATGTATTCGAGGAATTGTAGCCGCCGATGACAATGAGTAGGTCGAGTGGTTGGGCAAGCAGTTTCTGCAACGCGTCCTGGCGATCCTGTGTTGCGCCGCATATCGTATCAAAGAATCGAAAATGCTGATCCACGTTTGCTGCGCCGTATTTCTTTTCCATCACGGCCTTGAGCCGGCGCTGAACCTCCTCGGTCTCGCCGCGCAACATCGTGGTCTGGTTCGCCACGCCGACGGCTTGCAAATGTTTTTCCGGATCGAAGCCGGACGAGTAGGCGCCCTTGAACTTGGCAAGGAATTCGTCCTTGCTGCCACCATTCAGGATGTAATTACAGACGTAGTCGGTTTCTGCGAGATTATAGACCACCAGATAATGTCCGGTGCCGTAAGCGGTGGCTTGCGATGTGGTGGCTTTGGTTTCTTCGTGTTTGGCCTTGCCGTGAATAATGCTTGTGACGGCTTCTTTCGAATACTGTCGGACTCGTTTCCAGACGCTCATCACGTCGCCGCAGGTCGTGTCCACGAGCAGACAACCCTTTTCTTCAAGTTTGCGGCGCGTGGCAACCTCGGTTCCGAAAGCGGGGATGATGACAACGTCTTCGCGCTGCAACACCGACATTTCTGCGTCTGTGGGTTTGTTTGAAATCGTCTTGATGCCGAGGTTTTGGATCTGGTCGTTGACCTCCGGGTTGTGAATGATTTCGCCCAGAAGATAAATGGGTTTGTCCGCCGGGAAAGATTTCCGCGCCGCGTACGCGAGGTCAATGGCACGCTCTACTCCGTAGCAAAACCCAAATTCCTTCGCGAGCTTGATGACAATGTTGTCTGCCGCGAGGAACGAACCATTCGCGCGGATGCGTTCAACGAGTTCGCTGCGGTAATGCGAGAGCACCTGTGCCTGGACGGCCTGCATGATGTCAGGTCTTCGGAGGTTGATCTTCTGCGGCGCTGCGGAAGCGTGAGTTGACATAACGAAGTTAGTCTAGCAACGCTTCATGTGGCGTCGAGCAGAAAGCCCGGTCATCCAATAGTAACAACGCCAAGTTTATGGCGCTGCGCCAGCGCGGAGCATTCCTCTTTATCGAGCAACAAACTCCGGCCTGACTCGAACGCCAGCACAGCTACGCCCGAGCGCGCGCAGGTTTCCAGCGTTTGTGGACCGAGGCACGGCACGTCGAATCTCATGTCGTGATTCAGCTTGGCAACCTTGACCGCCACGGCGGCGCCGTCTTTTCCGGCGAGACTGCCTCCGCGTTCCAGGCATTTGTCCGTGCCCTCGAATCCTTCCACGGCCAGCACTGTGCCTTCCTTCACCACTACCAGCTGGCCGATCTCAAGACGCGAGATTTCCTTTGCGATACGAAAACCAAATTCAACGTCTGCTTTTTGCGTTTCGGAAAGGCTTCTCCCGAGTTGAAAGCCAGCCACGGGCATCAGCGGCTTAAGCCAAGGTGTCGCTTCGATAAGTTCAACGCCCTCTTTTTTCAACTCATCGGCCACCGCGCCGAAGATTGTGTGGGCGTTCCGCTCCTTGAGTTTGAACAGCAGCCCCATTGCACGGAGATCAGGACGGACATCGTAGAGATTCTTTGGCGCGATCTGGCCCAGCATGACGCATTGCTTTACGCCGCGATCCGTGAACGCGGAAATCATTTTCGAGAGTTGACCGACTTTGACCCAGACAACCTCGTCCACGAGCGACGCGATTGATGTTTCTGTTTCGCCTTCGAATGCCACAGCCACAATGCGCTTTACGCCAGCAGCGCGCGCCTGTTGTGCGAACAGCAGCGGCAGGGAGCGATTTCCTGCGATAATGCCAATGGAGTCAATGGATGGGTTCATCGTCGGCGTCTCAATTGCAAACAGACGCGCCTCATTAAATGACAAGTGCGCGACATTGTAAACCCGCCGGCCCAAAAAAGAATTCAACATCCAGCACAAATTCGGCTCCTTCGTCCACTTTGCGCCCGGCTGGTCTTCAAGGTGCTTTCTGCAAGCGTAATTTCCTGGTCGTGCACAGAGTTGTGGTGTCCGGGAATCCGCGCCATCAATATGCTCGAAGCAACGACATTGCCGATGACAGCCGAAGAGCGAGAATCGCTTGGACGGCAGGAGTCGCCGCCTGCTTCGAGAATGCGTTCGATCTTCCTCATCCTTCTTTTTTTGATGCCGTTTGCTTTGTCGGTGTGGGGATTTCTGGAAGTCTCCAAGGCGCTTGATCTCGCGGGGCCGCACATACCTCCAGGTGGCGATCTTTCCGAAACCGTCACTCGAATACAACGATTCAAATGGGCCGGTTCTCTTGCGCTCGTCATAATCGGGGGACTGACTTATGTAACGATACGCGCATTCTTCGCACACCTTGATCGCATCTGGGAGAGAAACAAGGAAGAGTGCAGGATTTCATGGGAATCTGCTGCTATGCGGTTGCGCACACAACTTGCGGAAAAGATCTCCAACGAAGATCAACTCAAGAGGTCTCGGAAGGATCTCGAGCTCAAGCTTTCAACATTGACCCAGGTTCACGATGAAACGCTGGCCGAACTCGAATCCCGCAAGAATGCAGAGCGCAATCTCACCCAGCAGCGCTCGGAACTAGCCCGCAGCAAAAACGTCCTCCAGGTCCATGTGCAGGCGCGCTCGGAGGAACTCCAAAAACTTCAGCGCCAGTATGAATTGATCCTCAACTCCGCCGGTGAAGGCATTTGCGGTTTTGATTCGCAGGGGAGGGTCACGTTCGCCAACCCGACAGCGGCTCGGATTCTGGAATTGGAAATCAAGGACATTGTGGGCAAAAAGGAATCCGAAGTGTTCAAGAGCGCGAATACGGCACAGGCAGCTCCGCCCGATGGCGGAGTGGTTGAACTCAACCTCTCGCGACAGAACGGCAGCACGTTCTCAGCGGAGTATGTTCGTTCAATCATTTCTGAAAACAACCGCATGCTCGGTCACGTGGTACTGTTCAAGGACATCACGCAACGCCGGGAGTCTGAACTCGCGCTCGCCCATAAAGCAGCAGAACTTGCCCGTTCGAACGCCGAACTGGAACAGTTTGCCTTCGTCGCATCGCATGATCTTCAGGAGCCGCTCAGGAAAATCCGTGCCTTCGGCGACCGCCTCAAAATGAAATGCGAGACGGCTCTTTCGGGCGATGGTACGGATTATCTGGACCGGATGCAGAACGCCGCCGCGCGGATGCAGACGCTTATCAATGACCTGCTCACCTTCTCTCGGGTCATCAGCCGTACCGAAGCGTTTGCCCCGGTTGATTTGAACACTGTCACAAGGGAAGTGTTGAGTGATCTTGAGGTGCGCGTGGAAAAATCCGGAGCCAAGGTTGAAGTGGGAGAGCTACCCGTGATCCAGGGCGATGCGATGCAGATGCGGCAACTGATGCAAAATCTGATCGGCAATGCCCTCAAGTTTCACCCGCCCGGAGCCAAACCGGTGGTGCAGATTCGCAGTCGTACGCTTGATACCTTGCCGGGAGCTGAAGCGACATGCGAGATAACGATTCAGGACAACGGCATCGGTTTTGACGAGCAGTATCTCGAAAAGATATTCGCCGTATTCCAGCGCCTGCATGGACGCCAGGAATACGAGGGCACGGGTGTAGGGCTCGCCGTGTGCCGGCGGATCACCGACCGACACAAGGGCAGCATAACCGCCCGCAGCAAACCCGGAGCGGGCGCGACATTCGTCGTCACACTCCCACTCGCTCAAAAACTCACATGATCTCCAATAGGCAGCCAATGATTTTGATGGCGGAGGATGACGCCGATGATTGTCTTCTGATGCAGGACGCAATTACAGAGGCTGGCTACAGCGGGCAGATTCGATTCGTGAATGACGGCCAGGAATTGATGGACCATCTGCTGCATCGTGGCAAGCACGCGGATACCGATGCGCCCAGACCAGACCTGATACTTCTTGATCTTAATATGCCGCGGAAAGATGGGCGCGAAGCGCTCGCTGAAATCCGCCGCCATCCGGAAACCCACCGCCTGCCTGTAGTCGTCTTTACCACCTCCAAGGCGGACACGGATATTGCGCGGGTCTATGAACTCGGTGCGAATTCTTTTGTCACCAAGCCCGTGGCGTTCGACGCGCTCGTCAATACTGTCAAATCGCTCACAAACTACTGGTTTGGAATTGTGGAACTGCCCTATCCAACTGCCATCACCGCATGAACGAACTCGACCATATCCGCATCCTGCTCGTCGAAGATGACGAGGAAGACATGATTCTCACGCGGGATCTGCTTCGTGAGGTCAAGGGCCGCAAATTTGAAATTGAATGGGCTCAAACATTCGACGCCGGGTTGAAGACTGTCTGCCGGAATCTTCACGACATTTGTTTTGTGGATTACCGCCTCGGTGCGCACGACGGGATTGAACTGGTTAAAGCCGCGAAAGCCGGTGGGGCGGAGACGCCAATCATTCTGCTCACCGGCATGGGGCAGGAGGAAGTTGACGTTGCGGCGATGAATGCGGGCGCCGCGGATTACATCGTCAAGGGCAGCGTTACACCGCAACAGCTTGAGCGCACCATTCGTTACGCCATCGAACGCAAACGTGAGGCATCCCGCGCGGCGTTCGACCAGGCGCGCCTCGCGGCATTTGGCGCTCAAGTTGGTCTGGCACTGACTCAACGCGCTCCACTCCCATTCGTGCTCGAGAGTTGCGCCAACACCACGGCGCAATACTTGAATGGTTCACTTGCCCAGATATGGATCTATGACGTGGAGGGAAAGTGCTTCACGCTCGCTGCCAACGCCGGCCCGTCGTTTTGTGCAGCGCACCAGGAAGCCAAACTATTTCCACTGGAAGGACCGCTCAAAGGCGAACAAGCGTTTGTCTCCGCCATTGCGTCGGAGGAATCATTCAAGTTGCGAGCCTGGGCGTTGCAACAAGCATTTGTGTCATTTGCTGCATATCCGCTCTTGTTGGAGAACCAGATTGTGGGTTGCATGTCGCTTTACTCAAATGAGCCGATGTCACCCACGGTACTGCAGGAACTCGCGTCCGTCGCCAACGGTGTGGGTCTATACATCCAACGCAAGCAGACCGAGAGCGCACTGGACGCGAGCGAGAACCGCTACCATTCCGTCGTGTCGAGCATCCGCGAGGTTGTTTTCCAGATGAGCGAGTTTGGATACTGGACGTTTCTCAATCCCGCGTGGACCGCCATCACGGGCTTCGAGGTAAAGGACACGATAGGTAAGTTCTTTCTGGACTATTTCCATCCGGAAGACAGGGACAGCGCCCGTGTGTTTTTCCTAAAGCTTGCCAACGGTGAGATAAAGCAAGGCCATTTTGAGTCGCGCGTCCTTACACGGCAGGGCGAACTTCGGATAGTCGAAATATTCCTTCGATTGACTCGCGACGAGAATCAGACTGTACGCGGAGTGGCCGGCAGTTTGAACGATATCACCGACCGCAAACATGCGGAAATGCAGGTGCAAAAACTCGCCGCGTTCCCTCGTTTCAATCCCAATCCTGTTCTGGAATTTTCGGCAGATGGCAAGCCCGGTTACATCAACGATGCCGCACAGGAGCTGGTGCTTGCGCTGGGCAAGGAGTCCATCACCGACATTCTTCCGGCAAACCACAAGGAGATGATCGAGGAGTCGCTGGCACAGGGAACGAAGCGGCTGCATGAGCAGGTGTGCGTTCAGGGGCGTACGATTTCGTGGTCCTTTTTCCCGGTGAAAAACTCGCGCGTGGTACATTGCTACGGCAACGACATCACAGATGTGTTAAGCCTTGAACAGCAATTTCGCCACGCGCAGAAGCTTGAATCCGTGGGCCAGATGGCGGCGGGAATCGCGCACGACTTCAACAACCTCATAACCGTCATCCAAGGCTACGCGGAGTGTCTCCAGGCAAAAACCAAAGGCAATGAAACACTGGCCGGACCACTAAAGCAGATCGGTGACGCTGCCCGCCGCGCTTCCACGCTGACGCGTCAGTTGCTTCTTTTCAGCCGTAAACAGGTCATACAGTCGCGCCCACTCAATCTCAACGTTGCCCTCCGTGATTTCAGCAAGATGCTGCCTCGCGTCATGGGGGAGGATGTTGCGCTCGAAACGGATTTTCCGAAGTCCGCAACAGCCATCGATGCTGACCAGGGCATGATTGAACAGGTTGTCATGAATCTTGCCGTCAATGCGCGCGACGCGATGCCTCGTGGCGGCTGTCTCAGACTTGCTACGCGTACTGTCGAGATAACGGAAGATTACGTCCGCCAGAAACCGGAGGCTCGGGTGGGCCGGTTTGTTTCCCTTTCAGTGCAGGATACCGGCTCCGGCATGGATTCAAAAACGCTCGCGCGGATTTACGAGCCGTTCTTTTCCACGAAGGAAGTGGGGCGTGGTACAGGACTCGGTCTTGCGACGGTTTATGGCATTGTCAAGCAACACCAGGGCTGGCTCGAGGTGAGCAGCGTTGTTGGAGTTGGGACGACGTTCACAGTTTTGCTGCCTGCCTTGCCGAAGGAAATTCCGGACACCGAGGATCAATCAACCGAATCATCCGTGCCCCAGAAGGGCGGGCGCGAAACAATTCTTCTTGTTGAGGATGAACCCGTCCTCCGCGAACTCGTGGGAAAGGTGCTGAAGGATTACGATTATGATGTAATTGAAGCGAGCACCGGGGTCGAAGCTCTCGAGGTCTGGGACAAGCATGACGGAAAGTTTGATCTTTTGCTTACTGATATGGTCATGCCCGAGGGTGTGGGCGGCGCGGAACTCGCCCATAGACTTCGCGAGCGAAAACCGGACTTGCGTATCATCTACAGCAGTGGTTACAGCGCTGAAGTTGTCGGAAAAAACTTCACCGAAAACGATCCATTTTTTTTGGCCAAGCCGTACCGCCCGCCGCAACTCGCCCAACGGGTGCGTCAATGTCTCGACGCCCCGCCGCAGCCGTTGCTTCAGGTTGCGTGACATAAAGGGCCAGGATTGATTGTTTTATCGGGGTGTACGCCCGTAAAGAATTGCTTCGAGAGTTGGCCAGTTCCAGTTGTGATTGTCCACCTTGATTGGCAGCCGGTACCAGATCACGCTGCGCATGGCTTCAGGCCGGCTGGCGGTCCACTGCCGAACAAGTGCCGAGAGTTCCATAGGGTTGGAAGAAACCTCGCGAAGTTGCGCATTGGCAGGCCAGTTTGGTCGTGGTCCTTCGGCGGAAAGCCCGATGAACTTCCCTCCGAAATCAAATGCGAACGTGTAGCCATACGTCGGCAACGCCACACGAAACGGAATGCCAATCCGGCCCGCCCGCTCCACCGCTCGCAGTGCCGCTTGTGGATCACACAACGAGAACGGTGCGTCGAGACTGCGCGGTCGTTCGACGGAGTGAACTTGCAGAACATAGTTCGTGGTTATGGCTGCCAGAAGTTTGAACGCGTGCGAATCCAACCAGCTTGGCAGGGCGGTGATCGTCACGGGCAGGGGAGCAAGACGACGTTGAACCGCCTCTACCCATACTCTATAACCGTCGAGCTTTGACTCGGCGCAATCGAAATCAATTTGCAGTTCTGTTAATTCGACCTGATTTGAGCGGGCTTCGGCAACAAGTGTTGCTGCAACGTCGCAGATGTATTCAGTGATTCTATCTCCAGCCTCAAACGGTCCTACATACGGCCCGATGCGCAACGCGATGCCGACGGGTCGCTTTGTTGATGCCAGCGTTGCGTAATCCACCGCCACGCGTGTGAGTTGAGGCTTCTTGTCCTTCCATGAAATCTCGGCCTTGAGGGGAACGATTTCGGAAAAGTTGGTTCCGTGTTGCGTCACCGCATCGCGCACCGGCTGAGTCCATGCGCGTTGCCAGACATAAACCTCATGGCGAATCGGCCCGCTTATTCTCTTTCCAGAACGAACGAAAAGCATCGCTGCAATAAGCCCAGCAAGAATGGCTACGAGAAAGAGCGACAGGATGGCGGCGCGCTTTTTCATCAGGCCGTCATCCGTGCAATGCCGTTCAAATCTCCAACACCTTTTCAAATTGCGTCAGATTTCGCGCGCGCCCATGATTCACCAGCGCGACGTCTTCGAGACGCACACCGCCTATTTCCGGATAGTAAAGCCCCGGCTCGACCGTTACGACCTGTCCGGCTTTGAGTTTGCCCGCGGAAGTTGCGCCCATGCGCGGTGCTTCGTGGATTTCAAGTCCGAGTCCGTGACCGGTGCCGTGGAAGAATCCCTCCATGCGCCCGTTCCTGCGTCCGGTCTTGTAGCCTTGTTCCTCAAAGTATTTAAGCACTGCGCTGTGAACCTCGTTCGTGGGTGTCCCATCGCGAATTTTCTTGAAGCCAATCATTTGTCCGTGATGTACCGTGTCGTAAAGCTTCCGCACCGCCTCGCTTGCGCGACCCCGCACCACCGTGCGCGTGATGTCGCCAAAGTAACCGGTCTTTTGCGAACGCGGAAAAATATCAATGATGATTGGTTCGTTCGCCCGCAACGGTCCAAAGCCGCGTTCGTGTGGATCGCAACCCTGTCTGCCACCCGCGACGATGGTGTTGGCCGCGAGGCCACACGCCCGAAGAATGGCGCAGTCAATCACCGAGCGAAGTTTCTCGGACGTCAGTGGCACGTTGTGATACATCAAGCGCCGGTCGCGTCCGATTTTCGTGGCTCGCAATACCTGCATGGCCTCCGCCATGCCAACCTCGGCCATCATCAGAGCCGCGCTGATTTTTTTGACCTCGATGGGCGACTTAGTCTCTCGTTCGGCAAAAAAGTGTGCTCCAGCCGCCGGTTTCACAGCGATTCGGCGTTGCTTGAGTTCGTTTGCCAGACCGAGTGGGAAACGCGACGGCACGAGCACCCGGTTCACTTTCCTGCTCCGCAGCACTTCACGAATTACATCTGCATAGCCTGGGCGTTTTACGCCGGTCTTGCGAAGCCTGCCCTGAACGTCGGACATGGAAAGCACCCGGCAATGCGGCGCATCCCGGCGTGCACGGTCAATTTCCAGATCGCTCATCACGAGATATTGACGCCCTCTGAGGCGGGCATAGATAAACGGGTCGGGAACGAATATGCCCACGGCGTAGAGCATGTCTGCGTCGTGCTCGCTGTCCGCGACAATCAGGATGTTGTCGGAGGATTTCATGGTTGATTGGGGTCAGGGTTCTGAGTTCAAACACCAAAAAGCCGGTCGCCTGCGTCGCCGAGTCCGGGAACGATGAAGCCGTGCTCGTTGAGCTTTCGATCCACCGCCGCTGTGAAAATGGGCAGACGTGGAAAATGTTTGCGTACTTTGCGAATGCCTTCCGGAGCAGCAACAAGGTTTACGAGCCGTACCCGCTGCGCACCGAGTTCGGTGAGGAGAGTCATGGCGGCGATCGTGCTCCCGCCGGTGGCGAGCATCGGGTCAATCAGGATGACCTCGTAGCGCCGCAAATCCTTCGGCAGACTTTGATGATAGAAATGCGCCCGCAATGTTTTCTCCTCGCGCTTGAGTCCGATGAAACCGACGCGTGCATTGGGAATGAGTTGCAAAATCGAATCCAACATGCCGAGGCCCGCGCGCAAAACCGGCACGAGCACGACATCCCGGCTCAACTTCAAGCCCCGGGCCATCGCCAGCGGTGTGCGAACGGCAACGGATTTTGTGTCGAACGAGCGCGTTGCCTCGTACAGCATCAGCGCCGCGACCTCGCTCAACACGCGGCGGAATTCCATGTGATCCGTCCGCGCATCGCGGAGGCGGGCGAGGTTATGTTGCACCAGCGGGTGCGTGATGACGGTCACGCCTTTCACAATCAGTGCAGATAGGTTGGAGCGAGAAAATACATCCGGCCCGCCTCGACTTTTGGCGTTTCGATTCCGATGTCGAGTTTGATGAAGCGTGCGTTCGCGCGGCTTTCACCAAGCAGTCCCAGAAAGTCCGCCAGATCGTGCCGTTCCCGGTATTCAATGAGATTTGCCTTGGAGATACCGGCGATTTTTTCGGTGCGTTCCACGGCCTTCTCAAAATCTCCAAGCTCGTCCACGAATCCCAGATCCCTGGCCTGCTTGCCCGAGAACACGCGGCCATCCGCGTAGTCCGCCCAATCCTTTACCAGTGCGTGGCCGTCCATTTTGTCGCTCTTGTTTTGGTCATGGGCGTGCTTCCGTCCATCGGCGACGACGCTCTTGAACTTGAGGTAGGTTTCATGAATCAGCGCATTCACCATGTCGTGTTCCTCCTGAGTGACTTCACCCGGAGTGCGCGAACCGCTCATCATGTCCTTGAACTTCCCGCTTTTGTACACCATCGGCGCAAGCCCGACCTTGTCCATCAGGCCGCGATAATTGTATCCATGCATGATGACCCCGATGCTGCCGGTGATGGTGAGTTCGTTGGCGACGATCCATCGCGCCGGTGCGGATACATAGTAACCGCCCGAGGCCGCCAGCCCGCCCATTGAAACAATGACTGGTTTGCGCGAGCGGGATTGAAAATCCGAAACGGCCACGGCAATTTCATCCGAAGCGAGCACTTCACCGCCGGGAGAATCCACCTTGAGCAGGACGGCCTTTACCTTCTTGTCCTCTTCCGCGCGTTCAAACTGTGCCTTGATCACATCCACCATGTTGTTGCCGCCGCTGCCGCCGGTGTAGCGGCTGATGATTCCCTCAACAGGGATGACGGCAATTTTCTCCGAGGCGTCGTTGTCTTTGATGACCACTTCATCCAGGCGCGGTCCCACGCTATGAGTTCCCCCCGCCTGCATGCCTGCGAATCCTCTCAACAAACTTCCGGCATTGAACAACACGCTTATACCCAACAAAACAAAAAGCACAATGGCCACGACCATCCAGCCGCGACTCTTGCGGATTTTCGGCGACGCTGATGGTGCAATGAATGGCGGCGGCGGTGGCGACAAAGGAGGTGGAGGTGGAGGCGGATAGTTTTGCGCCGGCGGCGGGGGCGATGGGGATTCGCCGTGTGTGAATGGAGGAATGTTTTCCATAACGAGTCAAACCGTAGCGGAAGGAATTTGACCCGGCAAGTGAGATTCCCTGGATTCCGCAGAAAGGGCGCCTCCTGCCTCGAGTAAAACTTAATTTTGGCTCACCACGAATCAGATTCAAAATCCCCGCCATCACCGGGCAGAGAACAACAGTTCATGAGGATGGTTCGATTCCCTACATCCCTGATTGCGATCTCAAAAAGTAACGGCTCGTCTCATTGCTGCCGTTTTTGAACGACAACAAAAGCCTGAAACGATTTCTTGTCCACCGAACCTATCATGCTTCCCACGGTTATCCCGTTAGAGATTGCGATAAACATCGGGATGCCCTGCACACCATGCTTTTCGGCAAGCGCAGGTTCTTCATCCACGTTGACCTTGCCAAAGCGCACGTGTGGATTCTCATCGGCAACAGCGAGAAAGATCGGATTCATCTGCCTGCATGGGCCGCACCATGATGCCCAGAAATCCAGGATCACGGTGTTTGTCGCTCCTTTGGTGATGCCGTCGTACGTGGCTGAAGTGACCGTAAATCGCGGATCATATTGCGTACTGGATCCGCAACCGCAGAGTATTGAGAGGGTGGCGGTCAGAAGCAGTGTTGGAATCCTTTGCATAATTGTCTTCTTTAACCGGAACAATGCTGCCAGTGTCCGTACCATTGGTGCAACGACATTCTGTTCTGGCAAATCCTTCCAGCCGTGCCTACGCTCACGGCGATCATACTGTGACAACCATAACCCGATTGGCAGGCTTGGTGAATGGCTTGTGCTGATCTCGAATGGAAATGAATCACCAAAGCCAGTTCGGTTTACCATCGCAAATGAAAACTCTACGCCTCCTTGGCCTCATACCTCTGTTGACTGTGTTCTTCGTTGCAACTGTTTTCACACTTCGTTCTGCAGAATCCGAGGATGTGCTCGCGAAATTGCAAGGAGTGCATCGCATCGTGTTCCTCGGCGACAGCATCACCTACTCGGGTCAATATATTGAACTCGTCGAGACATACTTCAACACTCGTTACCCGGATCGGCGGATTGAGTTTCTTAACCTCGGCCTGCCGAGCGAAACCGTCTCCGGCCTTTCCGAAGAGGGTCATGCGGGTGGGCAATTCCCGCGACCTGACTTGCACGAACGTTTGGACCGCGTGTTGGACAAAACCAAGCCCGATCTCGTCATCGCCTGTTACGGAATGAACGATGGGATTTACCTTCCGTTTAGCGAGGAACGGTTTCAAAAATTTCAGGATGGCA
>CAYSDO010000055.1:0-15522 GCA_964429665.1 uncultured Bifidobacterium sp. | reverse complement strand
CACAGCGGTATTAAGGCTGGAGTTTGGTGCGGTGCTTTAGATTTCTCTAATTGACTGATGTTATTGTCTCAGAATCGCCTGGGATGTCAACGATCCGCACCGACAGGATGATAGAGCTGGACGTAGTCTGAGTTATGCCTTTGCCTCATTGAGGTGTTTCTGCTGCGTTTCATCAAACCGTAACACGACGACTCAAGACTCCAGTCCGGCAAATGCTCGTAACGACTCCTTGGCCATTGCAGCAACACTGAACCGCTCGGACACGGCACTTTGACCTGCTTCACCGAGCGAACGAACCCGTGCGCTGTCGAGCAGCAGTGTTTCGATCGAATCTGCGAGCGACTGCGGATCTCCCCGTTCGCAAAGCAAACCGCCGCCGGTGGCTTCGATGATTTCCGGGAATGCTCCCGAACGCGGTTGAACAACCGGCACGCCCGCTGCCATCGCCTCGATCACGTAGAGTCCGAACGCCTCACCATAGTTTGCCGGTGCTGAAAAAACAGTCAGCGCTTCGAGGAAGGAAATCTTTTCCACGCGGCTCAAGTTCGGAAAGAACGCGACCTCTCCAATGAAGCCGGCCTCGGCGAGTCGCTTTCGCAGGGACTTCACAAACGCCTCATCGCCGGGTCCACAACTGCCGCCAATGTGCAGTTTCAGTCGCGGCACCTTGCCGCGTTGTTTCAGGAGGATGAATGCCTCGACGAGAGTAGCCAATCCCTTTTCCGGACACATGCGTGCGAGATAGCCGATCACCGGAGCACTGGGGCTCTGGACTTTGGGCTTCGGACTCTGGACCTGATAGCCGTCGAGACTGATTCCATTCCTGACCACGCTCACTTTTCCCGGTGGCAACCCAAGCCGCTTTGCCATCAAGTCACCAAAGTAACGACTCGGCGCGATAAAGCCGTCCACATCCTTTGCACGTTCGCTCAACAAAGCCCAGGCCTCCGCGCGATGCGTGTCCGGCAGTGCGTCGAGGAAAACATCTTCACCCTGCAACGTGCAGGTGACGCGTGTATTCAGATCAGATTTCAATCGCCGCGCCAACCCGACCAACAACGCGTTGGATAGGCAAACGACGTCAGGCTTGGGCTGCGTCTTGAGCCATGCGATCAGTTCCTCCAGTTCGCGGGCCTGTCTACCTTCCTCGCCGCGCAACATCGAAATGAGCATGTCGCCCACTTCTCCGGCCCGTGTGCTCGCCGCGCGACCGGCAACCTTTGCGAGCAGCTTTCGGGACGCGAGCAAGCGTCGGAGCCAGTGAGGGGAGTGTCGAAACAAAGAGGATTTTTGTTCGAGATAGACACTGATGCCGCCGAAAAAGATTGGGGTGTTGGCACTCTGATCCTCCTCGTCCAGCGTGAGCGGCAGGTAAAGCGGCACCATGGTCACGTCGTGACCCAGCCGGCGCAACTCCGCCACCAGTGCATTGTCCCGGAAACAATTTCCGCAATACATTGCGCCTGCTCCGGGCGTGATTTGAACGATATTCATGTCCGAATTGCCGACGTCACGATGGCGATTGATTTCGCATTTGGGCAACAATAATCGCACCAGCCAAACGCGCCACCATTGTTTCAACATTGTCTCCTTACCGGGCTTCAACGAAAATTGACCCTGTGAGCGAGACACTCGTGGTCAATGAAATCTACCTGAGCTTGCAGGGTGAAAGCACCTTTGCCGGGCTGCCGTGTGTCTTCGTGCGTCTCACTGCTTGCAATCTGCGCTGTTCCTATTGTGATACGGCGTATGCATTCACGGAGGGAAGCAAGCGCGAGCTAGACGAAGTGCGTGCCGAGGTAATGCGGCTCGCAAAGCCGTATTCCGACTCAGGACTCAAGACTCAGGACGCCGGACTTCCCCTGGTTGAACTCACTGGCGGCGAACCGTTGCTACAACCCAACGCGCTCAAGTTGATGAAGCTGCTTTGCGATGACGGCTTCACGGTGCTCGTCGAAACCAGCGGTGGGCTGGACATCTCAAAGGTGGATCCTCGTGTCAGGCGCATCATGGATTTGAAGTGCCCGGCCAGTGGCGAGGTGGAACGCAACCGATATGAAAACATTTCGCATCTTAAGGCCACCGACGAAATCAAGTTTGTCATCGGCACAGTCGAGGACTACGAGTGGGCGAAGCAGCAAATTGCAACAAAAAGACTCGATGCGATTTGTCCGTTGCTGATGTCGTGGGTGCATCCGCTTCGTCCCGAGCAGCAGGACAAATCACTGAAGCGAGTCCCCGCCGGATTGGCTCCTATAACCAGGAAGGATTTGGTTGAGCGCATCATTGCTGATGCGTTGCCAGTCCGTTTCCAGGCTCAATTGCACAAGATCATCTGGCCGCCGGAACAGCGGGGAGTCTGATATGAATACCAGGCAAACACTCGCCCTGCTCCGCGACTACGAATCACGCAACGTTCTGTTTATGGAGTCGGATGGCTCGTGGCCCATTGTGTGGGAACGTGCCAGGGGTGTTCACGTCTGGGACGCCGAGGGGAAGAAGTATCTCGACCTGACGGCAGCGTTTGGTGTTGCATCAGCAGGTCATGCTAATCCAGCCGTGGTACGCGCCGGCCAACAGCAGATGGCGAGACTGCTGCACGCGATGGGTGATGTGCATCCGCACGCGCTCAAAGCACAACTCGCCCGGGAGTTGAGCCGGATTACTTTTGAGCGCTGGGCTAAACAGTCCAAAGTCCGGAGTCCAAAGTCCAAAGTTTCAACGGGCAAAGTCATCTTTAGCAATTCCGGTTTCGAGGCTGTCGAATCTGCATTGAAGACTGCGATCCTCGCCACCGGTAAACGCGCTGTCATCGCGTTCGAGGGCGCTTATCATGGGCTGGGATATGGTGCTCTCAACGCAACCCATCGCCATCACTTTCGCGGGCCTTTCGAGTCACAGTTGCGTGAGTTTGGTCACTTCCTGAAATTTCCAACCCAACAAACCGACCTGCCATTGCTCGAAACCTCGGCTCGAAGGCTTTTCAGAAGCCAGCAAATTGGCGCGATCCTCGTTGAGCCGATCCAGGCCCGCGGCGGCATCAATGTTCCGCCGCCCAAGTTTCTACCGCTGCTCCGCAACCTGTGTGATGAACACGGTGCGTTGTTGATTCTTGATGAGATTTACACGGGATTTGGCCGCACTGGAAAATGGTTTGCGTGTGAGTACAGCGGCGTTGTGCCGGATCTCATTTGTCTTGGCAAGGCGTTGACCGGCGGATTCCCGCTGTCCGCATGTGTTGGTCGTGCGGACGTGATGGATGCGGCGTGGCCTGCTTCCGCGGGGGAGGCTATTCACACCAGCACGTTTCTCGGGCATCCTGTCGGCTGCGCCATGGCACTCGCGCAAATCTCGGAAATCAAGCGGCTGAAACTTTGCGAGCAAAGCGCGAAACTTGGCAAAAAACTGATCAAGATGCTTTCCATCCTCCATCCTCCATCCTCCATCCTCATTCGTGCGCGCGGAGTTGGTTTGATGGCCGGGCTGGAATTGCTCAATGCCGATGGCTCACCCGCAGCCGCAGAATCTTTGCGCGTCATCAAGACGATGTTGCATCGCGGATTCATCCTGCTGCCGGAGGGCGAGCACGGAAATATCATCAGCTTCACGCCTCCTCTGACAATTACCGGGGAGCAGTTGAAAACAACCGTCAAGCATCTTGCCGAGGTGCTGCGATGAAGCTTTCTGAAATGCGCGAAATCCTTTCAGCGCACGACATCCAGCTCACGAAGTCGCTTGGACAGAATTTTCTTCACGACACACACCAGCTTCAACGCATAGCTGATGCTGCTGAACTGACCAAGGCGGACAAGGTTTTGGAGATCGGTCCGGGGCTCGGGCCTTTGACAGAATTATTGATTTCGCGTGCCGGCGAGGTGCTGGCGATAGAGATGGACAAAAGATTGGTTGCGGTGCTGCGCGAGCGATTCCCGCAGTTGAACCTGCTCCATGACGATGCGCTGGATTTTATCCGCCGGGAGCCGCGTGACTGGAGCGATTGGAAACTTGTTGCGAATCTGCCGTACTCCGTGGCATCTCCAATCCTCGTGGAACTTGCCCAATGCCAGAGGCGGCCAAAGCTGATGACAGTGACGCTGCAACTGGAGGTTGCGCAACGCCTGATGTCCAAGGCGGACGACGACGATTACGGGGTGCTGACGTTGCTGGTGCAACTGGACTACGAACCGCGCGGGTGGTTCAAAATTCCGGCGGACTGCTTCTTCCCATCGCCGAACGTGGACTCGGCGTGCGTGACACTGGTGCGACGGGAGAAACCGTTGTTGCCAGACGAACACCGCGCCGCGTTTGTGAAGATAGTAAAACGTGCATTTTCGCAGCGTCGAAAGATGATGATGAAACTGCTCAAGGCCGAGTGGCCAGCGGAGAAACTGCAACAGGTATTCACGGAGTTGAATATCTCGCCAATGGAGCGGGCGGAGAAGCTGAGCTTGGAGCAATTTGTGGCACTCACTCATCATCTTGTTTAGCCAAGACAATGAAACAGTCCAAGTCCAGACAAACAATGCTGTCCAACATTGGGAAATTGAGCAAAGGCCCTAGACCGGCTCGACGTTATCTCGAAGCCGTGCGGTTGGAGCGCAAATTGGTGACCGATTTTACCACTTATCCTTTTTCGATCGCTTCCATCCGGCATTTGACCCGGCTCGAATTTCATCCGGTGGTGACGTTTTTCGTGGGTGAGAACGGTTCGGGCAAGTCAACACTCCTTGAGGCAATCGCAGTGAAAGCTGGATTCAGTGCTGAAGGCGGTGACAAACAACTGCAATTCGGCACGCACGATACCCATTCGCCACTCCATGATTGCCTGCGATTGGAACGAAGTCTTGGCAAACCAACTGATGGCTTTTTCCTTCGGGCCGAGAGCTTTTACAACGTGGCGAGCGAACTGGAGAAGATTGGTTCGACATTCCGTGCTTACGGGGGCAAACCGCTCCACCAGCAATCTCACGGAGAATCCTTTCTCGCAGTCATGAAAGAGCGGCTGCAAGGAGGGGGAGTATATCTTTTTGATGAACCTGAAGCGGCACTCTCTCCTCAACGGCAATTAAGTGTGCTGACACTCATGCACCGACTTGTCCATCATCAATCGCAACTCATTATCGCAACACACTCGCCAATTCTGCTCGCGTACCCTAACGCGAGAATTTTCCAGTTTTCCGAAAGTGGAATCTCAGAAGTGAAATACACCGAAACCGAGCAATTCCTTATCACAAAGGATTTTTTGAACCGACATGAGCGGATGCTTGAGATTTTGCTCGAAACAGAGGATGCGGAACAGGAATCAACCGAATGGAAACTATGAGTGAGGAAATCTTTGACGTCGTTAACGAACGCGATGAAGCGGTGGGGCGAGCCCCGCGCAGCGAAGTGCATCGGCGCGGGCTACTGCATCGCGCGGTGCATGTGCTGGTATTCAATTCGCGTGGACAGGTGTTTCTTCAGAAGCGCTCGATGAAGAAAGACACGCATCCGGGGGCGTGGGATTCATCGGCAAGCGGTCACGTGGACAGCGGTGAGGACTACGATCCTTGTGCAGTGCGCGAGGTTTGGGAGGAGATCGGATTGAAACTCACCCAGACGCCTGAGCGCATCATGAGAATCGAAGCTTGCGCGGATACTGATCAGGAATTCCTGTGGGTGTATCGTTGCACGAGCGAAGGTCCATTCACTTTGCATCCGGAGGAGATCGAACGCGGCGGCTGGTTTGCACCGGAGGAGGTGACCCGCTGGGTGGCGGAACGGCCAAAGGAATTCGCCAGCGCCTTTGCCTTGATTTGGAGAAAGCTGACAACTTCCGGTTGAGCCAATGAAAAGCGGTTTGAAATGGTTGATCTTTTTTGGACTGTTCTGGTCCGCGTGAACCGCAAACGCGCAACTCGCGGACAAGGCTGTCCACGCCCCGTTCGTCTTACGAGCGTTTCATGTAGTCCAGCTTCCAAGGCTTGCGGTATTTCACACCGACAAGTTTGTCTGCAACTGGGTTGCCCACAACTTTTTCGTGTTCCGCGTCCCAGGTGATCTTGCTGCCGGACCGATAGGCAATGTTGCCAAGGTGCGCCACAGTGGACACGTAATGACCACGCTCAACATTGAGCACGGGCTGTTGCCGGGTCTTCATGCAATCCAGAAAATTCCGCACGTGGGCAGGGCGCGGGTTGCCGCTGCCCTTGTGCTTCTGGGGCTCTAAATTCGCCTTGCGATGTTCCGGAATCACTTCCCAGCCGGAGTCATCCATCATGATTGTGCCTTCCGTGCCGTACCAGGCCACGCCCCATGGACGATTGTTAATCCCCACCCCAAGACCTGCCTTGTGTTCCCATACGAGCATAAAGTTTGGAAACTCGTAAGTCGTGACTTGCGAGTCTGGCGTCTCCGAATTGTCGTCGAGCACATACTTGCCGCCGAGCGACACCACGGATTTTGGCGCTTCAGCCGGTGTGCCCATGAGAACCATATTCAACAGATGAACGCCCCAGTCCGTCATCAGGCCGCCGGCGTAGTCCCAGAACCAGCGGAAGTTGAAATGGTAGCGGTTGGGGTTGAAGGCGTGATGCGGCGCCGGGCCAAGCCACATGTTGTAATCAACGCCGGCTGGTGGTGGACAGTCCGCAGGCTTGCCGATCTGTGGTATCCAATCCAAATACGCCCAACCTCGCGCCATGGCGAGCTTGCCGAGTTTGCCAGACTTTACAAACTCCGCCGCATCGATCATGTGCTGGCAACTGCGCCACTGTGATCCCATCTGAACGACGCGATTATGTTTCAGGGCTGCGGTGAGCATCGCGCGGCCTTCATCGATCGTCTTGGCCAGCGGTTTCTCCACATAAACATCCTTGCCGGCCTGACACGCCATGACCGTCGGTATCGCATGCCAGTGATCTGGCGTGGCGATCAGCACCGCGTCCACATCCTTGCGATCCAGCACGCGGCGGAAATCTTTTACAGTGTCCGGTTGTTTGCGTTCCTTCTTGGCGCAAATGGCCTGGCCCTTCATTGAGTTCTTTTCATCAACATCGCAGATGACGACGCACTCCACTTCCTGATTTTCCAGAAAGCAATCCAAGTCACCCTGTCCCATGCCGCCGCACCCGATGACGCCGAGTCGAATCTTGTCGTTGGGTCCTGGCTCTCCTCCGCGAAGCGATCGGATAAACGGCCCCGAAAGCGCGGCCGCTCCGGCGGCAAGGGTGGTGTTGCGAACGAATTGGCGACGTGTCATGGCATTCATGGGATTGTTGTGGTTGTAAATGGACTTAACGCTACCGCCGGATCGTTGCCGAGCGAAGTGAAAAAGTTGCGGCTCTGAAACTTTCTTGGTGGCTTGCGACGGGCGAATTCTATTACCTGTCCGGCCATGAATCCCAATGAAAACGTTGCTCCAATTCTACAAACTGCTTTCTCGTTCTGGTCATCCAAGGTACTTCTCACCGCGGTTGAGTTCGGCTTGTTTACAAAACTTGGTAAGCGTCACCTTACAGGTCACGAACTCGGCACGGAGCTGAAGCTTCATCCTCGGGGCCTTGCGGATTTTTTCGATGCATTGGTTGCCATGAAGTTCCTCGAACGTGAAGGCGACGGGCCGCAAGCGAAATATTTCAACACGCCTGAAGGTGCATTGTTTCTTGATCAAAACAGCCCGCGCTACGTGGGAGGCATCCTCGTCATGCTTAACGCCCGGCTGTTCAAATTCTGGAACGATCTTCCCGAGGCGCTTCGTACCGGCAAACCACAGAACGAGGTCAAGCACGGCCAGAAAAATATTTTCGAGGAGCTTTACGCGGACCTGCCGAAACTGGAGCAATTTCTCGGCGCAATGACAGGCCTTTCACGCATCAACTTCGAGGCCTTTGTCGGCCGGTTTAATTTTTCAAAATATAAGACGCTTTGCGACGTTGGTGGCGCGACCGGCCTGCTTTGCATTGAGGCCGCGAAACTGCATCCACATCTCAAATGCACCACCTTTGATCTTCCACAGGTTGAACCCATCGCCAAAAGGCACATCAAAGATGCGGGATTGAGCGCTCGTGTTTTTACGGCTTCAGGAGATTTCTTCAAGGATCGTCTCCCCAAAGCGGATGTCATCACGATGGGAATGATTCTTCACGATTGGAATCTGGAAAAGAAGATGCATCTCATCCGACTGGCGTACGACGCCCTGCCGGTTGGAGGCGCTTTGGTGGCGATTGAGGCGCTCATAGATGATGCACGCCGCGAGAACGTCCAGGGTCTGTTGATGTCGCTGAACATGCTCATCGAATTTGGCGATGCCTTTGACTATTCCGGCGCGGACTTTAAGAAGTGGTGTGGTGAAGTTGGTTTCAAACGATTTGAAGTCATCCACCTGGCCGGGGCATCTAGCGCAGCGGTGGCTTACAAGTGATCCGCACTTCAGGCGTGTAAACGATGCGCACGATCAGGTCTCCGCGCCCTCCGCGTTGTTTGGGTAAACCACCACCCGCGATTCGGATAAGTTCACCACGCCCGACTCCGCGTGGAATCTGCACACGCACCATTGAGCCATCCGCTCCCAGAATCATCTCTACGCCACCTTGAGCGGCGCGCTCTGATTTGATCTTCAAGTCGCAGCGCAGGTCCGAACCTCTGGCCTTGAATCGAAAGCCGGGCAACATCTTGACACGGATTTGAACATGACCACCGGCAAAAGGCTCGGCCCGAGCCAGGCGGAAGCGGGCGCCGGGAGCGGTGCTCGGCGGTATCACCAATTCATAATTTTCATTGCCGCCAGGGTTGGAGGGATCCAAGACACGCACCTGCCGCGTTGTGCCGCGCAGGAATTCGTCGATGCGCAAGCTGAGGTCCTGGGAGATGCATTTTTTCGGACTTGGTGCCGCGCCGTTGGGAGGTGGGCTTCTGCGCCAGGTCGAGTTCGGCATCGTAGGCTAGTCGTCGTTCCGGGTCGCTCAAGGTTTCGTAAGCGGCGTTGAGTGCCTGAGTGTGGCGGAGTGCTGCACCCGAATTGGGATTCAGATCCGGATGGTGCTGCTTGGCCAGAATGCGATAGGCCGAGCGAATTTGTGCTTCGGTGCAGTCGCGATCGAGACCGAGCGTGGCGTAGTGATTGGTATCTGTTGAATGCAACGCCCGAGCTTACTCCGCCTTCGGGATGGCGTCAGCTTCAATGGTTGCCGGAGAAATGTTTGTAGGCGACAGCAACGTTGCGTTTTTAAGCAGGCGGCAGAATTCCTTCTTGCTCACCACAAACGTGTATCCCCTTTTTGGCGCCAGGCGAAGTTGTATAGATATACTCGACCTCAAGACGTTCCAGACGGACAATCCTTAGATAATTCCCGTCCTGCTTCCAAACCTGCGCTTGTCGTAGCTTGAGAGGTTTCTTTACAGCCGGTGCAGTCTTGAGAGGTGTAGCCTGAGATGGCATTCGAGGAGGATGGTTTCTTTTTCTGCGGGTTGATTCGCCTGCGGCATCATAGTATTTCCGAGGCTATGGTAGACTGACCGTTTAGTATCAGAATGTAAATGATGGATGCTCATCAATCGCCTTGAGGGGTGAGATTAAAGTGGGGGTGAGGACAGAGTTGGCGGTGAAGCAGTGCCGGAGAGCGCCCGTCCCGGGCGCAGCAAGGTCCGTATGATCGACGTTGTGGAGGATTCCAGCGGCGTGCAACTTAGGCTAGGGACGGCCAGACTCCCACCTCACCCGCTTCCAATCACACCCGTGTCCTGCTCGACGATCGTGCACAGGGTTGGTCACGTTAATGTCGTGCTATTGGGTGCGCATCGTGCATAATCTTCAACATGCCATTTCGCGCACTTGGCCTTGATGCCAAAATTCTCCAGGCGGTTCAGGAAGCCGGTTATACCGAACCGACGCCGATTCAGTCTGCTGCCATTCCGCCAATCATCGCCGGCCACGACCTTATCGGCATAGCGCAGACCGGTACTGGCAAGACGGCGGCGTTCACGCTGCCCATTCTCACAAGGCTCGCCTCACAACCGCTTGCCACGCGCAGCCGCACACGCGTGCTCGTCATTGCTCCGACGCGGGAACTCGCCGTGCAGATTGATGAGAATATCCGTGCCTACGCAAAACATCTTCCACTCACCGTCGCCACGGTTTTTGGCGGTGTTGGCGAACAACCCCAGATCCGGGCGTTGCGGGCGAACACGGACGTCATCATCGCCTGCCCGGGAAGGTTGCTTGATTTGATGGGGCGGCGTAACGGTGATTTCTCCGGGCTGCAATACCTTGTGCTGGACGAAGCCGACCGGATGCTCGACATGGGTTTCCTGCCGTCCATCCGGCAGATCGTCCGGCAGCTTCCAAAAAACCGGCAGACGTTGCTGTTCTCCGCCACGCTATCCAGGGAAATTGAAGGGCTGACTCACGAATTTCAACGCGCCCCCAAGATCATTCAAATCGGGCGTCGTGCCAATCCTGCAGAGACGGTCACTCAACTCGTCTATGAAGTGCCAAAACATTTGAAGCCTGCCTTGCTGCTGCATCTGCTGCGCGACGCACAGATGGACATGGTGCTGGTCTTCTCTCGTATGAAGCACGGGGCGGATCGCATTGCGCGCGGCCTGGAGCAGAAGGGGATAAAGACCGCCACGCTTCACTCGAACCGCTCGCAAAACCAGAGGTTGAAGGCGTTGAAGGATTTCAAGTCCGGCGCCGTACGCGTGTTGGTGGCGACGGACATCGCGGCCCGCGGCATTGACGTCGACGGCATATCGCATGTGGTTAACTACGACTTCCCGATGCACGCGGAAGATTATGTTCATCGCATCGGGCGCACCGGACGAGCCAATGCCATCGGGGATGCTATCAGCTTTGTTACACCGGAAGATCACGGTGAGTTGCGGGCGCTCGAACGCTTCATCGGACGCGGCATCGTGCGCAAGCGAGCGGAGGGATTTAATTACAGCGCCGCCGGTCCGGCTCAAACTGAAAGCAGTCGTGGGGAGCATCGTCCACAACAGCGGCAGCACGGACATTCATCGCCGCAAAGACCTGCGCCGGGTGGTGGACCACGACACGGTGGCAACAGCCAGGCAGGTTCGAGATCACACGGTCGCCGCCATTTTGGTCGACATTGATTGATTTTGTCTGCGGTCCAAATCCCTCAAGTGGGGATTGCATCGAGCGCGGTTTAAGGTTCATATTGCTGACATGAAATCAGCTTCCATCGCACCTGCGTCCGACGCGAGTTTCAACATCAGCCGCCGTCGGTTTCTAAAGTCCGCTTCCTTTCTCGCAGCGTTGTCTGCATTCCCAGCTCTCGGCGCAGACGCTCTGGACATCCTCAATGGCAAGCCCAAGCGAGTCGGATTGATCGGTGCAGGCTGGTATGGCAAGAGCGATCTGTGGCGGCTCATACAGGTCGCGCCCGTCGAGGTGGTTTCAGTCTGTGACGTGGACAAGAAGATGCTCGCCGGCGCTGTGGAAATCGCCGGCCAACGACAGAAGTCGAAGAAAAAGCCCCGCACGTATTCCGACCATCGCGAAATGCTCAAGGAAAAAGACCTGGACATCGTGCTCGTCGGTTCGCCGGATCACTGGCATGCGCTCCACGCGATTGCGGCAATGGAAGCCGGCGCGGACGTCTATTGCCAGAAACCAATCAGCAGGGACGTGCGCGAGGGTGAGGCGATGCTTGATGCTGCGCGCAAACATCAGCGGGTGGTACAGATCGGCACTCAGCGCAAGAGTACGCCGCATTTGATTGATGTGAAGAAGAAGGTTGTCGAAGCCGGGTTGCTGGGAAAGATCGGCCACGTCGAGATGTGCTGCTACTACCACATGCGCGCCAACGGCAATCCGCCGGTTGAACCGGTTCCTGATTTTCTCGATTACGAAATGTGGACCGGGCCTGCGCCGCTGCGGCCTTACGACGGCATCCCACACCGGCGCTGGTGGAGAACATTCACAGAATACGGCAACGGGATTGTTGGCGACATGTGCGTTCACATGCTCGACACCGCACGCTGGATGCTGGGCCTTGGCTGGCCCAAGGCAATCAGTTCGGAAGGGGGCATCTATGTGCAGAAGGATGGAAAGTCGAACATCTCCGACACGCAGACAGCCACGTTCGAGTACGACGGTTTCAATGCGGTGTGGCAGCACCGCACGTGGGGCACGTCGCCCGACCCGGATTATCCATGGGCGATTTTCATCTATGGTGAGAAGGGCACGCTCAAGGCGAGCACCATGCGCGCAGATTTCATCCCGCTCGACAATAAATCCAAGCCGATGCACTTCGAATGTTTTTTCGAACGCGAAAAATATCCCGAGGATTTGTCAGAGAAAGATATCGAACTGAACGCCGCACCTGCCACGCGCCTGCACATGATTGATTTTCTTGCTGCAGTCGGAAAGCGCAGTCGCCCGGTTGCGGACATCGAGGAAGGTCACATCTCGACTGCGAGTTGCATACTTGCGAATCTGGCGATGGAAACCGGACGGCCTTTGAGATACGACCCAAAGCAGCGCATTGTCGCAGGTGACACCGAGGCCACAAAACTTTTGCGCCGCCCTTACCGTGCGCCGTGGCAGCATCCGAGTGTGGGGTGATGTAGAGTTTGTGGATGACGGCAAGGATTGGCTTCGACGAAGATACCACTGACCTCGTTGTTGCTGGATCACAATCGGCAATGGCCGTAGCATGGTCGTGTGAAAGACGATCCAATTTCCAAACCAATTGACCAGGGTGTCCAAATTGGCCATGTCCATCTCAAAGTCGCCGACCTCGAACGCGCGCTTGGATTTTATCGCGATGTATTGGGCTTCGAAGTCACACAACGCATGGGCCGGCAGGCGGCATTTCTTTCTGCGGGCGGTTATCACCACCACATCGGATTAAATACATGGGAGAGCGCTGGCGGTTCGCCACCACGACCTGGAACGACCGGGTTGTATCACATTGCAATCCTTTATCCGACGCGCGCCTTGCTGGCGGATGCGTTGAGACGCGTGCTCGCTGCTGGCATCGAACTCGATGGCGCCGCTGATCACGGCGTGAGCGAGGCGATTTACTTGCGCGACCCTGACGGCAATGGCGTGGAGCTTTACTGTGATCGTTCCATGGTGCAATGGCCGCGAACTCCCGATGGTGAACTCGCGATGTTCACCCACGCGTTGGACTTGGATGCGCTGCTCAAACTTGCGCCGTGACTAGCCCGTTCCGCCCTGCACACGTTTTTTGAAACTGGCGATGTTCACCACCGCGCGCTTGTGAACACCGCGAATGATCAATTGACCACTCTCTCGTGCCTCGATCTGGAAATCCACGAAACGACCCGAGGTGCCGATAACCCGCGCGGTGGCTGTTACTCTCGCCCCGAGTGGGGACGGCGCAAGATGCCGCAGCTCGATCTCCACACCCACGCTGCGTTCATCCGCGTCAAGAAATGACGCGATGGCATGACGCGCGGTGCGTTCGAGAATGCCGATCAAATGCGGCGTGCTCAACACGGCGGGCATTCCGTCCGTGGCAAACTCGATGCAATGCTGCGTCTCGACGATGAATGTCGTCTCGCCTGTGGTTCCAATCCTGGGTGCAGATTTCATTTGCGCTCCGCGCACGATAGCCAAAGCAGGGCGGCGCGTCACTCAAAGTCGGCGGCGTGGCCACCACCCTGGGAGCGCCAGCATCTTGCTGGCAAGATTCGACAACCCAGATTTATGATCAGCATGGCAATGCTCTGAAGCCTGTGCGTTGCTTCAATTGCCCGTCTTCCAGCCAACTCGCCGGCAAGATGCCAGCGCTCCAATGCGTCGCTTTGTCTTGATTCCACCTGTTGAAATTGCCGAGCCTCTCCCCGCTCATGAACAAAACGTTGTCCACATTGCTCTGGCTTGGTGTCGCCGCGCTGGGAGGCTTTGCCTACGTCACGTTGGCAATGCATCGCGGCGAGCACATCAACTCTGCGTTCATCCTCGTCGCTGCGCTCTGCACCTATGCCATCGGCTACCGGTTTTACTCGAAGTGGATCGCCGCGCGCGTGTTGATGTTGAACGATCGGCGTGCGACGCCGTGTGAAGTGCATGACGACGGCAAGGATTTCGTAAAGACAAACAAGTGGATCGTGTTCGGGCATCACTTCGCGGCGATCTCCGGCCCGGGACCACTCGTTGGGCCGGTGTTGGCGGCGCAGTTTGGTTATCTGCCGGGAACATTGTGGATTCTCATCGGCGTGGTGCTTGGCGGCGCTGTGCAGGATCTGGTGGTGCTGTTCGCTTCAATGAGACGTAATGGAAAGTCCCTCGGCCAGATGGTCAAGGAGGAATTGAACACGACAGGAGGATTGATCGCGACGGTGGCCATTCTGGCAATCATGGTGATCCTGCTCGCCGTGCTTGCGCTCGTGGTGGTGAAGGCGCTCGCGGAAAGTCCGTGGGGCGTGTTCACGGTGGCGGCTACGATTCCCATAGCGATGTTGATGGGTGGCTACATGCGCTACTGGCGCATTGGAAAGGTGATGGAGGCGTCAATGATCGGCGTGGTGTTGCTGTTGCTGGCGGTGTGGGGTGGAAAGCTGGCTCACGAAAATGCCGGGGTTGCGGTGCGTTTCTTCGGCTGGGAAGTCTTTAGCCTGAAAAGCGGGTGGGCGAACGGTTTTGTCCTGAGTGATGTTTCGCTCGCATGGGTGATCATCATTTACGGACTCTCGGCAAGTGTGCTGCCGGTGTGGCTGCTGCTTGCGCCGCGAGACTACCTGAGCACATTCATGAAGCTCGGAACGATCTTCGCGCTGGCTGTCGGAATTCTGTTTGTCCTGCCGGATTTGAAAATGCCGGCGGTCACAAAGTTTGTGGACGGTTCGGGGTTGGTTGTGGCTGGAAAGTTGTTCCCGTTCTGCTTCATCACCATCGCTTGCGGGGCGATTTCTGGTTTCCACACGCTCATTGCCAGCGGCACGACGCCAAAGATCATCACCCGCGAAACCTACGCGCGGCCCATCGGCTACGGCGCGATGTGCCTCGAATCGCTCGTGGCCATCATGGCGATCATCGCCGCCTGCACGATGGACCCCGGCGTCTATCTTGCTATGAATGTAAAAGGCGAAGCCGCTGCCACCGCCGCCAAGGTCACCGCACTTGGTTTCCCTGTGACAGTCGAACACATGGACACTCTCGCGAGGGATGTGGGTGAGCACACTTTGTTTGGCCGCACGGGTGGGGCGGCAACGCTGGCTGTGGGCATGGCTCAAATATTTTCCAAGGTCGTCGGTCACCGCTGGCTCGACCTCTGGTATCACTTCGCGATCATGTTCGAGGCGTTGTTCATTCTCACAACACTCGACGCCGGGACGCGGGTGGGCCGCTACATCCTTCAGGATTTTCTTGGCAATTTATGGAAGCCGCTCGGCGACACCAAAACTCTCGGTCCTAATCTGCTCGCAAGCGCACTCATGGTGGCAGGCTGGGGAATCTTTTTGATCCAGGGCGTGCGCGATCCGCTGGGTGGGATCAACTCGCTCTGGCCGCTATTCGGTATTGCCAACCAGATGCTCGCCGCCATT
>CAYSDO010000054.1:0-15595 GCA_964429665.1 uncultured Bifidobacterium sp. | reverse complement strand
CAGAAATGGCACGAGTCACTCTCAAAAACGGGAACGGTCACTGCGCGCGCGGCAACGGTGCGAGCAAATACGACGCTCATAACAAGGTTCTCTCGGACACGTACGGCGCCTTCGCCGATCTGCGCCGCGAACTTTCCGACACAAAGACAACGGTTGCCAGCCGCGATGATATTCTCCGCAGCTTCGCCACCTGTCCGGATTCGCAACGCTCGTGGCTGTTGCTGGAGGATTATTTCGAGAAGCTCTCGCTCTCGCGGAAAGATTTTCCAGCCGCCGACTGGTGGCCAAAGATGCTCGCCGCCACAGGCAACACCCGTCTCGAGGAACTCGCCTTCCTTTTCCTCCGCGCCAAACGCTCCATGCCACCCGAGCTTTCTCCGCACGCGAACCTCGACCGCTTCGCGCGTGCGCAGGAGGTGGAGCAGGAACGCAAGCTTGTCCAGGAGCTCGAAAACTGGCTGTTCCCCCAACAGCCGCCCCACCTTGACACACCTCGCGCCACGCTCCGCGTCGTTTGCTCACCCCGACCGGACGACGACCAACCCGAGCGTTTTAGGTTTGGCGTGCAGTTCCACCTGTTCCGTCCGCGCACCGGGGAAAAAGTGCGCACGCTGCGCGACCTGATTGATCTCGCCACGCGCGCCGCGCACGAGCAGGAATTGTTTCCTCCTGCCGATTGGGAGTTCATCACATGGTTGACCGAAACCCATCGCACGCGGCAGGACGGCAATGACACGCTGGTTCTCTCCGACACCGAATTGCTGCACTGGCTGGCACGATGGGGTCACACTTCGCGGCTCGTTTCGGCGCACGATGGCAGACCGTTTCAATTCAACGGCCAGATTGTTTCGCTCGATCCGCATCTTGAAAACGGCACCAAGGAACTTTCCTTTACTCACCGGATCACGTTGCCGGACGGAAGCCACATGACGGTGGCGGACGTAAAATTCTTCAACCAACAGCCGCCGCTCGTACTTGCAGGCAACTCATTTTATCTGCTGCGCAATGCGCCGCCTGCCGGCGTACTCACCTACTGGGCCGGGCGACCTGCGGTCCCCGTGAAGCGCCTGAGCCATCGTTTGCTGATGCACCTGCGCCGCACCCAGACCAACCACGAGGTAGATTGGGATCAACTCTGCGTCACGCACAAGGCGGTGCCGCAATTCGTATTCGAGCTGCTTGATGACACGGTGCGTCTCCGCCTGCTGGCGAAAAGTCAGCGGGATAATTCCGTCTGGTTCTGGACCGGTGCCGAGTGGCAGGCCAATGATTCGCGCAAACGTCCACACGACAAACCCGAGATTCTCGACGACCCGCGTCTCGAACCCGCGATTCAATGGTTGCGCCAGTTGGATTGGTTCGCACCCGAGTCCGGTTTGTGGAGCGGCGATGCGAACGAGAATTGCCTCGGTACTCTTGCCGAATCATGGCAACACCGCCCCGATGGCGTTGATTTTCTTGGCAACCCCGCATTTCATCGGCTCTTTCTCACACCGCGCCGGCTAAAGCCGAAGCTGATCGTCAAAGGCAGCGGCATTGACTGGCTTGCCGTCTCCGCCGAATGGGAGGCTGAGGGATTGAAGCTCAGCAAGGCCGATCTTGAACGCCTCGCATCAGCGTCCGGTCGGTTCGTGAAGCTGCCAAATTCAGGATGGGTCGAACTTGATTCCGCCGCCGTGCAATCCGCCCACGAGGCCATGGCCGACATGGGCGTGGATGGATTGATTGCCGTGCCGCAAAAGGTCGGGCTCGAAAACGTGGCGCATCTGGATGACACGGAGCTGGGACGGTTTGTTGATTCACCGGAAGCGAAGGCTTTGCGCGAACGCCTTCGGGATTTCAAAGGCGTGCCTTGCGCAAAACTGCCGGAAGGGCTGCAGGCAGAGATGCGGCCGTATCAGAGAGACGGATTCGATTTTCTGTCCCACCTCACGGAGATCAAGCTCGGTGGCATCCTCGCCGACGACATGGGGCTTGGGAAAACTTTACAGACACTCACGTGGCTGGCGTGGCTCAAGGAACGCAACCGCAAGAACCCGAAACCGTCGCTCGTCATCTGCCCTGCATCCGTGCTGCACAACTGGCGTCGCGAAGCTTCGCGGTTCACACCCGGCATGAGGGTGCTGGTGCTCGAAAGCGGTGCCGCCCGCCACAACCTGCGCAAACAGATTCCTGAAAACGACATCATCGTCACGAATTACTCGTTGCTGCGGCGTGATCTTGAGGAATTGCAGAAGTTCGCATTCCGCGCCGTGATTCTCGATGAGGCGCAATTTATCAAGAATCCGGGCGCACAGGTCACACAATCAGTCAAGCAGCTTAAATCTGAATGCCGCCTCGCGCTTACAGGCACGCCGCTTGAAAACCGGATGCTCGATCTGTGGAGCATTGTGGATTTCGTCCAGCCCAACTACCTCGGCAGCCAGGAACACTTCATCGAGACCTACGAACCAAAATCAAAGGCCGATGCAGAAGCACCTGCGCCAACGCCGGAGACGAGGAATGAAAAAAACGAATCCGCCCAGCGCATCGCGCGCCGCCGGCTCTCGGCCAGGCTGCGTCCGCTGTTGTTGCGCCGGCTGAAGAAACACGTCGCGAAGGATTTGCCCGACCGCATCGAACAGCGCCGCGATTGTCCGCTTAGCGAAGACCAGCGGAAGCTTTACCTTGCCGAACTGCGACGCAGCCGTGACCAGATCATGCAGGCTGTGGCGGAGCAGGGCCTCAACAAGAGCAAGATGCATGTGCTTGCCGCCCTCACGCGGTTGCGCCAGGTCTGTTGCCACCCTCAACTTGTCGGCAACGATTCTGCCAGCGGCAAGACGGATACGTTGTTCGAGTTGCTCGACAACCTCATGCACGAGGGACAGAAGGTTCTCGTGTTCTCGCAGTTCGTACAGATGCTGCAACTGCTCGAGAAGGAATGTCACGCCCGCAACATCAAAACCCACATCCTTACCGGCCAGACCAAGGACCGGCAGGAGGTCGTCAACGCGTTCCAGAGCGACCCGGATCCGGGCGTGTTCCTGTTAAGTTTGCGTGCGGCGGGCACGGGATTGAATCTCACCAACGCCAGCTACGTGATTCTTTACGACCCGTGGTGGAATCCGGCTGTGGAAGCACAGGCCATTGACCGCTCACATCGCATCGGCCAGACCCAGACCGTGAATGCGTACCGGCTCATCGCACCCGGCACAGTTGAAGAAAAAATCTGGGAATTGCAACAGAGCAAGGCACAGACGATTGCCGATGTGCTCGGCGAGGAAGGTTTCGCGCGCAGCTTGTCCAAGTCAGATCTGGAATATCTGTTCTCGGAGGATTAGGCCACCGGCTTCTTCCAGATCGGCACGACCCGCTTCATCTCGTCAATCAACCACTGGCACGCGGCGAACGCTTCGCCGCGATGCGGCGCGACGACTTCCACCCAGAGGGATGGATCGTTGACCTTCACCACGCCAACGCGATGCACAAGCCGCACCGACTCGATCGGCCAGCGCTTTTCCATCTCATCGAAGAGGAGATGGAATTGATGACGGACCATTTTATCAAACGCTTCGTATTCGATGGCTGAAATGGCTTTGCCATCTTCGCTGTCACGCACCACGCCAAGAAAGTTCACCACCGCGCCCATGCCACCGGACATCGCGCGACCGGCAATCAATGATGCTTCGTTGATCGGCTCGGCAGTCAGGATGAGTTCGCGCTTCATGTTTCGCAGCGTGGTCAGCCCCCCTGTACGGGCGGAAACAAAGAAACCTCATCTCCATCCTTCAACACATAGTCACGCGTCTGATAGTCCACGCCCACGGCGAGCAGGGTGGACCTCCGCATCGTTGCGAGTTTCGGAAAACGAGCCATCAGTTGTTCATGCAATGCGCCGAGATTAGCGGCGGCGGAAATGGTTTCCATGGTTTCACCGCAGCCCGTAAGTTCCTTGAAGTAGGAGTAAAACGTGACGCGGACTTGCATGGTAAGAATCAATGACGCTTCCGCAGGGACAGGACGCGGCCAATGTCCTGTTTGTAGATGTGCGAATGCAGCACGCCCACGAAAGGCAGGTTGCGGTACCTCTCCGCAAAGTCGAGTCCGTAGCCCACCACGAAGAAATCCGGAATGGTGAAACCGACATAATCCGCCTTCACCCGCTCAACGCGGCGCGAAGGTTTGTCCAGCAACACGCAGACCTTGATGCGGCGCGGCTTGAGCGCACGCAGTTTTGGAATAACGCGGCTCAGGGTTCTGCCCGTATCCAGAATGTCATCCACGAGCAACACATCGCGTCCTCGCACGTCAATGCGCAGTTCCTTGGTGAAAACAAGTTCCCCAGATTCAGTACCAGCGCCGTAACTGGACACGCCCATGAAATCGAGCCGCAGCGGTAGCGACAGGTGACGGATCATGTCTGCCAGAAACATGATCGTGCCATTGAGCAAAGAGACAACAACCATCTCGCGCCCCCGGAAGTCGCGCTCAATCGTCCTCGACATGGTCTTGATCCGGTACGCGATTTGATCGTCCGTAATGAGAATGCGCTCAACATCATTGCGCCAGCGGGAGGGGACAGAGGGAGATTTGAGGTTCCGAGATAATTGGTTCATTGGGCCTTTGCTTCAAACTATTTCTTTTCTGGATGCAAAACGGATCTTCCGTTGGCGTGGATGAAATCCCATGAGCCGTTTTCTTTCACAGCTGAAATACCGTTAAATATCCAAACCATGTCATATTTTGGTGCGATCTCGAACTTTCCATCGTGGTTGACGTAGCCCCACTTGCCATTCAACTTCACCGGCGCGCGACCACCCTCGAACGGCAGAGCGTTTTCAAATTGTGGCTCGATCAGGAAGTTGCCAGAGGGATAACAAAACCCCCATTTGCCAGCGACGCAAACAGGGCTGAGACGGCTATCGAAATCCCAAACATCGTCAAACCGGGCGGGTATGACGAATTTGCCATTCCTGTTTACGAACCCCCACTTTCCGCCAGATTTCACCGCAGCAAGCCCGTCACGATAGGAGCAAGCGTTCTCAAACTGCGGCCTGATCACATATTCACCGTCATCCTTGATGTAGCCCCATTTGCCTTCTTTCTTCACCACAGCACGTCCATCACAAAAATTTGCCACGACGTCATATATCAAAGGCACACGCTCCTTGCCTGCGAAGTTGATGAAGCCCCACTTGCCGTTCTTCTTCACCGCTGCCAGCCCATCTCGAAATACCCCCGCCTCGTCGTAGGCAAATTTCACTGCCACATTCGTCTGGGCACCGTAGAATCCCCAAAGACCGTTCGACTTTACGGCAACGTAGCTGTTATGAAAGTAGTGAATGTCCTCAAACTTGCAGGGCAAGAGTTGCCTCGCGTTGATGGAAATCATTCCCCACTTACCATCCAGTTTTACCGCTGCATAGCCATCATGAAAGAGCGATGCCTCCTCGTAGATAGGTTGGATGCGAAATGTCCCATTGCCGCGGATGGCACCCCACTTGCCGCCAGTTTTGACCCATGCATAACCGTCGTTGAATGGCCAGACGTCCTCGAACTTTGGGGGAATCTGGAACTTCCCATCACCAGCGACGAAGCCCCACTTGCCATCAACCTCGACACAACCAAGCCCCTCCCTGAATGAACGATGATCGTCACTCTCGTGGCGGCAAAATGCCTTCATGATTTCGTCCGTTGCTTCCGACCCATGCCCGTCATGGATCACAAGCTTCCCGGTTCGATCCCGACTTCCGATCACATCGCGATCCGACAGGCAATAAAGAAACACACTACGCTGGCTGACTCCAGGCTGACTCAGAGGCGGAATCTCACCAGCTCGCAGAGCGATCGAGGCTACCAGCATTGTCACGAAGGCAAATATGAATCCGTATGCGGTTCTCATGGCAGCGCTTCATTCATTTGTCTAGCTCACTTCTTACGGTACAGAACGGACTCTCCGTTGTGACGGATGAAATCCCAGACGCCGTTTTCCTTGACTCCGGAAATTTCCGAATACATCCATGCAAAATCAAACTGGGGTTCTATGGCGAACTTCCCGTTGGATTTGATGTAGCCCCATTTGCCGTTGAGCTTGACCGGGGCGCGCCCCTGTTTGAAAGGAAGCGCATCCTCAAACTTTGGCTCGATGGAAAGCTTTCCTGATTGGGAGCAAAATCCCCATTTGCCGTTTACGCAAACCGCCGCGTAACCGTTTTGAAAACTCCACACGTCGTCGAATTGTGCCGGGACTCCTGGTTTGCCTGAAGAATCGAGGAAGCCCCACTTGCCGCCCGTCTTCACGGCAGCACGCCCATCACGAAAGGAACACGCATCCTCATACTGCGGCTCGACCGCAAACGTGCCGTCTCTTTTGATGAAACCCCACCTGCCGCCTTTTCTTACGCACGCCCAGCCATCGGAAAAGCTCAGTGCTTCTTCAAAATCAAACGGCACACGTGTTTCTCCCTGGCTGTTGATGAATCCCCATTTGCCGCCGCGTTTCACCGCTGCCATTCCGTCGCGAAAAACCCGCGCATCTTCAAATTGAAAGTCCACCGCAAGGTTTGCCCTGATTCCGAAGTATCCCCAAAGCCCGTTCTTTTTTACCGGCACAAAGCCATCGTGAAAAAACTGTATCTCCTCGTATTCAAACGGAAGAAATTGTTTCCGATGTTCGGTTATCATTCCCCATTTCCCGTCTTGTTTCACGGGCGCATATCCCGAGCGGAAAACAGACACGTCCTCGTAAGTCGGCTGGATGCGAAATTTCCCACCACCGTTGATCGCACCCCACTTGCCATTCGACTTCACCCAGGCAAAACCTTCACTGAAAGGCCAGGCATCCTCAAACTGTGGAGCTATTTCAATGTGGTCATCGTTAGCAAATCCCCATTTGTCACCGACCTGCACGCTTCCAAGGCCATCACCAAACGCACGCTGGTCCTGGCTTTCATGACGGCAGTAGGCTTGGAGAATCTCCTCAGTGGCTGCCGAACCGTGGCCATCATGTATCACCAATTTCCCCGTCCGGTCACGACTTCCAACAACTTCCTTGCCGGGAAGGCAAAACAGAAAAATGCTGTCGTTGTCCAACGCGGGCATCCTGTCGGCAAGAGCTGTGATGACCGTGGCCGCAATCAAGACCGAAGTCAGCGTGAAGGCGATGGTTTTCTTCATATAGGATGGGAGCTGTGGTTTGGATATGTTTCGAGTCGTGTTCGTCTTTCTTCGTGTAACCGGTTTCGTGGCGCTTCAAGTTGACCTGGTTCCTTTTCATGCAGGCGGCGAATGAACGCGGAGCTTGTTGTCGGTCAGCAGCACAAACGTACCACGCCATGTTTCCGCCTCGTTCATCGCAAGGGCATCCGAAATCTTCGCGGCCAGCGCCTGGCGCCCGGGTTCGCGCAGGCGAACCAACATCAAGCCGTGATGCGTGCCCGGAGCAAATTGCCGGATGTCCGAAAAATCCAAATCTTGCGTAATGAAAAATCGTCCAGCCGTTTGCGCCGCCTGCCACACAGCCTATCGGGCTGACCTGTGATTTTTTCCAACCGAACGTTATCAACGTCGTGTCCGTGTCCGATCAACTTCGCAACGAGCGTTTCAGGCAGATTTTCATCCAGCTTGATTTTCATGCGGCCACGGGCAACGGCGGCACGGGCAAATCCTCTTCCGCCGAGCATGCCGCAAAGGCAATCACGGCGCGCATCGCCTCCGCTGACACAGTCGGGAAGTCCAAGCGAATCTCTTCCACCGATGCTCCCTCTGCAAGGCTCGCCAGCAATGTCCGCACGGTCACGCGCGTGCCTTTGATGACGAGATCGCCGCCGCACACATCCTTGCGACGCTCAAAGAAAAGCTGGTAGTTGAAATTCATCGGAGCCGAAACTAATTCTTTTGTCGTCCTGACGCAACGGCGTTTCAAATATGTTTCGAGTCGTGTTCGTCTTTCTTCGTGTAGCCGGTTTCCTGACGTTTGAAGTTCACCTCGTTCTTCTTGATGTAGGCATTGAATACATCGTCCGCGCTCATCCCCAGCACCTGAGCCATGCTGATGAGGAAGTGAAACAAATCCACCACCTCCACACGCGCATTCTGTTCGTCGAACTTCTGATACTTGGCCCACCATTTCCACGGGACACTGTCGGTAAGTTCGGCGATTTCCTGGGTCATGGCGCGAGCGTAATTCAAGAGCCACTTGGTTTTCTCTTCGTCACTCATGCCGCCGGTGTTGACGCCAATGCGTTTGTTCAGCGCGTCCTGCATCCGCCAGAGTTCGCGGAGTTGATCGGGTGTATCCATGCGCAAAGAATTCGGTTGGCGCACTGCGGAAGCAAGTCTGAATGTGAACAGGGCACGACGGGCCAATGGAAACGATAGGTCACAGTTTGCAGTCAAAACCAGTCAGGGAATGGGGGAAAGTTCCATTCCGCCGTTAATCATTCCCTTGACTCATCCTCGCCACCATGTGCCAGCCTTTTCACGTTCTTGACGGGACCGCATGAGTTGCCTAGTCTGGCAATCCCGCAGAATCGGGAAATCCACACGATGGAATGATTTTTCCCGGCGGACATTGAAAGGCATCACGTGAACGTAACAATCGAAAATTTGGCCCCGTGCAAGAAGCTTGTGCGGATTGAACTGGACCCCGCAGCCGTGGACACGGCGTTCGGCGCGATAGAGAAGGATTTTCAAAAGCAGGCCAGCCTGCCCGGCTTCCGCCCCGGCAAAGCCCCCATCCCGATGGTCGTCAAAAAATACGAAAAGGAAATCCAGGAGGAAGTGCGCAAGAAACTCTTGGGCGACTCCTATCGCAAGGCCGTCGAGGAAAAGAAGCTCGAAGTGCTCGGCCAGCCCGACGTGGAGGAGATTCAATTTGGCCGCGGCCAGGCGTTCCAATTTGCCGTCACCGTCGAGACCTCGCCTGAATTCGAACTGCCCGAATACAAGGGCCTGCCCGTCAAACGCGAAAACAAGAGCGTGACGGACGAGGACGTCACCAAGGCGCTTGAGATTCTCCGTGAACAGCGTGCTGACTTCAAAAAAATCGAGCGCCCCCTCGCCAATGGCGACATCGCAGTGGTCAATTACACCGGCACAACGGATGGCAGGCCGCTCACGGACATTGCCCCCACCGCGCTCGGGTTGACGCAGAAGCAGGGTTTCTGGATCGAGATGAAGGACGGCTCCTTCATCCCCGGATTCAGCGAACAATTGCTCGGCGGCAAGGCCGGCGAGAAACGCACCGTGAACGTGGACTTCCCCGCAGACTTTGTTTCCAAGGAACTCTCCGGTCGCAAGGGCGTCTATGAAGTAGAAATCGTGGAAGTGCGCGAGAAAACCCTGCCGGCCATTGACGACGCATTTGCCAAGACCTACGACGCCGAGAACCTTGACAAGCTCAAGGAAGGCGTGCGGCGCGATCTCGAAAGCGAACTCACCAGCAAACAAAAGCGCGATGTCCGCGAGCAAATCATCAAGGCGCTGATGGGCAAGGTTTCATTTGACCTGCCCGAGGGCACCGTGGCGCACGAGACCCGCAATGTGGTCTATAATCTGGTGAACGAAAACGCGCGACGCGGCGTGAACCGCGAGGTGATTGAAAAGGAAAAGGACGCCATCTACACCGCCGCTGCGTCCAGTGCCAAGGAACGGGTGAAGTTCGCCTTCATCGTCCAGCGCATCGCCGAAAAGGAAGACATCAAGGTGTCGCAGGATGAAATCCTGCGCCGCGTGCAGATTCTTGCACAGATGAACCAGATTCCGGTGGAGAAATTCGCCCAGGACCTTCAGAAGCGGAACGGCTTCACAGAAATTTACGACCAGCTCGCCCACGAAAAAGTTCTGGAGTTTCTGGAGAACAACGCCAAGGTGGAAACGACTCCGGCAGCAGCCTGATCACGGAAACCTCACAAAGGACGGATGGTCGCTCCCCGTCCATTGCTGATGGTGACCACGTAGTCTCACCCAAAAGAAACAGAGGGACGCATTTGTTTGCGTCCCTTTTTTTATTCCCCGTCGTGTTCCTGACAACGCAGGGATTTTTGCCAGATCACGGAAACCAGACGATGGACGGATTGTTTGTCCTGCCTTTGCTGGTGGGGTAGTCCCAATACTCGGTGCTGCGGAAGCGTGCCGAGTGTCCGTCCAGAAACGTGAATTGCGCTCCACCCGAGTGCAGATTGGTGTGGACATAGTTCGGCGTTCCTACACCAGGTAGGTTTTTGCTGTCGAACAACCACACCAAGGCGGTGTGGTTCTTCAACGATGAGATCTTCACAGGCCGGTTGTTGACACCCGTGTCATTGACGTTCTCGTTCAGACAATAATGAAAAAGGTTGTTGCCGTTGCTACGGCGGGGATTGCTCGGACAAATCCAGATTGACCTCCCCAAATCAGCAGACGGATCCTTGCGCCAGGGCATGTCGTGATAACGCGGAAGCGAGAGGGTCTGAGGCAATTGGATGTACCAACCGGTGTTCGTGGCGTTGTCCAGGGGGTTGGGCGCACCGTCGGGCGGGAGGTAATCGTTGTAATCCGTCACGTAAATCTGTGTTGCAAGCCCCCACTGTTTGAGATTGTTCAGGCATGAGGCGGCCTGCGCCTTCTCCTTCGCCTTGCCGAGCGCAGGCAGCAACATCGCCGCAAGGATGGCGATTATGGCAATCACCACCAGCAGCTCGATCAACGTGAAAGCTCTTTGTGTTTTAATTTCATCCGTCATTGCTGATCCGGAGAGTAGCATTGCGTGACCGGATTTCAGCAAGGTTTTTACGCAAAGATATTCACAGATCTGCTCAAGTCCCCGGCGGTTCAAAACAAACAGACGGGTTGCGGCAGGCGGCAGGAAGTGCCATCGTCTGGCGGGAAGCACCTGACGAGACTGCCATGAGCGTTTTCAAATTTGCGTGTCCGGTCTGCGGCCAGCACATCGAGTGCACCGCAGACAAGGCCGGCTCGCCGATGGAGTGTCCCACGTGTTTTCGCAAACTCGTCGTCCCACACCCTGCCAAGGAAGGCTCATCCAGTCTTGTGCTCACGGCCTCGGAGGTTCAGACGCGGTCCATTCCACTGCCCGGCGGCAACACGCCAGCGCCAGCCCCGGCCAAAAAGAAGTCCCCCCTGGTCGCCATTGCACTCGGTGTGCTCGTGCTGGGCGTGGCGGCGGGGGCCATTGTTTTTCGCAAAACCCTGTTCGGCGGAAGAAATCAAACGGGCAAGGCTACGCGTGGCGCAGACACAAACCGGGTCGGACAACTCCCGACACCACCACCTGCGCCCTCAACGGGGAGTGACAATTACTGGTTGACGAATCTTGCCGGGGTGACGATTCCCGACGCACCGGCGGCAGGCCGCGTGAGTGGAAAGAGCTTCACAATCGAGCGGGCCACGATCAAGGGCGGGCATCTGGATTTGCGGCAGGGACAAAACTGGCCGCCGGATGTGGGCTTGTCGGTGCATTTGTTTGCCAAACAACCCGAGGATCTGGCAGGGAAGACTGTGAGCATTGAACCGGATCGCGACAGGTTCCCGCGCGTGGTACTTCGCACCCGGAATGTGGAAGGAACAGCGGTGAATGAAGACTGTCTAAACGGTTACTCGCTGCGCGTGGAGTTTGGAGTGGTCGCCTCCGGCAGACTGCCCGGGAAAATCTACTTCTGCGCGCCTGACCCCGAGAAAAGTTACGTCATGGGCACCTTCGACGCGGAAATCCGGAGGCCCACGCCGCCCAAGCCCAAGCCGTAGCGCCGCCACGATCATCCGGAGCGCGGTAAGTTTTGCCTTTTGACCCCGGTTCGTGTGTCCTCTGCGCGTGCTGGGACCGATTCGCAGAGCTGAATACGCAGAGTTGACCGCGCTGTTCCTTATTCAAGGAGCAGCGATGGGCATGTGGCTGGTGCCGCTGAGCACGGTGCTGGACGCGAACGGCCTGCATGAGATCAAACCGTACGCGTTTGCATCGTCGGCGATTGCGGCGTTCATTTCGCCTCTCATCTTCGGAGCGATGGCCGACCGGCATGCCTCGCCCGTGGTGGTGCTCCGCTGGTTGTCGCTCGCCACGGCTGGCGCGATGGCACTGGCAGCAACGTCAATACACCTTGGCTGGAACAAATGGCTGGTGCTCGGGATCATCCAACTGCACGCGTTGTGCTCCTCGCCGACATTCAGCATTTCATCCACGATCGTCTTTGCCAGACTGGCTGATGCGCAGAAGGAGTTCGGCGCGATCCGTGCGATGGCAACCTGCGGCTGGATGGCGGGCTGCTGGATCGTGAGCGCGCTCGGTGCTGACACAACCTCGACCGCAGCGTACAGCGGAGCTGCAATGTGGGTGGGAGTGTGCGTGTTCACATTTTTCCTGCCGCAACTCGAGACGCCGAAGTCCGCCGAGAATCTCACCTGGCATGAACGTCTTGGCCTGGATGCGCTCACGCTTCTGCGCAATCCGGATCACCGGGTGGTGTTCATCGTGATCGCGCTGTTTGCGATTCCGCTCACCGGGTTCTATCCCTACGCACCGCCGCAATTGCGCGAACTCGGCTTCAAGCACACGAGCGCCTGGATGAGCCTGGGGCAGGTGACGGAGATCATCAGCATGCTGGCGATCGGCGCAATGATGACCGGCCTGCGGCTGAAATGGATTTTTGCCACCGGCCTCGGATTTGGATTGTTGCGGTTTCTTTTGAGCGCGTTGAACAACAAAATCGGAGTGCTGGCGGGCGTGATCCTGCACGGCGCGTCATTCACGCTGGTTTTTATCACCGCGCAAATCTACCTGGAACAACGCGTGGATACAGCATGGCGCGCACGGGCGCAGGCATTGATGGCACTGGTAAACGGTGGCGTGGGCAACCTCATCGGGTATCTCGGCGTGGGCGCATGGTTCACATCCTGCACGGGCACGGGTGGAACCCGCTGGCCGCTGTTCTGGAGCGGACTGGCGCTGACGGTGGCAACGGTGCTTGTTTATTTTCTCTCGGCGTATCGGGGCAGGATCGAGAGAACCTCCGCGAAACCCAACGTCACGGGTTAGAAACCACACCTCACATAAAGCCCGGCCAGAAATGACGCAGCCGCGTTTGACCGTGAATCTGATGTCGTCGTGCCGGCAGAAATAATCGTGCGCCTCCGCCGCAAATGCGCTAATCCATGCGCGTGTCAGTGGTCCGCCAAATCAGGAACATCGCCCTCATCGGTTTCATGGGCACGGGAAAATCCACCGTGGGGCGGATTGTTGCCGAACAACTCGACTACGATTATCTCGATACCGATGCTCTGATCGAGGAGCGAAGCGGCAAAAAGATCGGTGAAATCTTCGCGCAGAACGGCGAGCCGGCCTTTCGCGAGCTCGAAGCCCAGCTCGTCGAAGAACTCGGCGCGCGCACCAGCACGGTCATTTCCACCGGCGGCGGTCTGCCAACCAATCCTGCGAACCTTGTCAGCCTGAAGAAACATTCTCTCGTGCTCTGCCTCTGGCTTTCTCCGGAAAAAATCTACGAACGCGTCCGCGATCAATCACACCGGCCACTGCTTCACGGCCCTGATCCGTTGGGCAAAATCCGCGCGTTGCTGGCGGCCCGGGAACAGTTCTACAAGCAGGCCGATGTCCTCATCAACGGCGAACTCCGCTCCGCCCGGGAAGTCGCCATGCAGGTCATCAACCAGTTCCGCCTTGCGACCAATGCGCGAAGATGAATGACTCCATCCGCCAGCGCGCGCGCGAACTCGGCTTCGACGACTGCCGTTTCACGAGCGCCGCGCCGCCGGAAAGCGCACCGCACCTGCAACGCTGGCTTGCTGAAGGTCAACAGGGTGAAATGGCATGGCTTGCGCGCAACGCTGAGAAACGAGTCGCGCCAGAGCGTGTGCTGCCAGGCGCGCGAAGCGTGATCTGTCTGGCAGTGAGTTATCATTACCCGATCCCGCACTCCGCACTCTGCACTCCGCCCTCGGGTGAAGTCGCCCAGTACGCCCGCTTCACCGACTATCACGACGTGCTGGCGGAAAAGCTGAAAGCACTCACTGCGTTTGTAAACAAACTTGGCGGCCCAGAAACACATTCACTCTGGTATGTGGATACCGGGCCGGTGCTCGAACGCGATCTCGCCCAGCGTGCCGGCATCGGCTTCGTCGGCAAACACACCAACGTCATCAGCCGCAGACTCGGCAACTGGATTTTTCTCGCGGAGATTCTGACCACGCTCGAACTCGAACCCGATGCTCCGGAGAAAAACCGTTGCGGCTCGTGTTCCCGTTGCATCACCGCATGTCCGACGAGCGCCATCACCGCACCATTCCAACTCGACGCACGTCTTTGCATCTCCTACCTGACAATCGAATTGAAAGGCCCGATCCCGCTGGAGCTACGCCCGCTCATCGGCAACCGCATCTACGGCTGCGACGATTGCCTGGCTGCGTGTCCGTGGAATCGTTTCGCACGCGCGGGAAGCCTGATGAAACCGCACGCACACGCCGACCTTGCGACACCTGACTTGATTGAACTTCTGAAACTCGATGAGGCTGGATTCAAATCAAAGTTCGCAGGCACGCCGATGCTGAGAACAAAACGACGCGGGGTATTGAGGAACGTGTGTGTGGCGTTGGGCAATGTCGGGGACAAAACCGCGCTGCCTGCGCTGGAGAAAGCCTGTATGGATTCCGAACCCGTGATTGCAGAGCACGCACGCTGGGCGATGGAGGCAATTGACCGCCAAATGCAAATCAACGGTCTGGGACCTTCATCAGATCCTCGGGATTGAAAGGCTGATGCTTCCCTACCAGTTTGCGCACCGCCGCCACTTCTTCAGGAGTCACTCCACCTGCTTTATTTCCCCATGCTTGCCGAATGTATGTCAGAACATCAGAAACTTGCTGATCGCTCAACGCATCTCCTAAAGGAGTCATTTGGTTCGCGAACTCGTATTTCTTTCCTGAAACTGTAATTGGCCCAAACAAACCGTAAAGTGGAATGTGAATAATGCGGTCAGGTTTCGGAGCATTAACCCAATCACTGCCTACAAGCGGGGGCGCGGTGCCAAGCTTGCCAAGACCCGAGTCGTCATGACAACCAGCACATGCATCATGGAATACCTTCTGGCCGCGGGGAATCCGCGGATCGCTGTTCTGCCTTGGCTGATACGCCATGACGTGGCCAACAGATGTGAAAGGCTGGTTCACCTTTGCATCAAACCAACCGCCGCGTTCGTTGAACGTCCATGCGCTGGTAAACAGCAGAATCAGGAACGCCGCCACCAGCCACACAGGCACGGTATCCTTGCTTCCGAATTCGGGATTCGGACTCGCGTTCGGGACGTTCTGTTTCTTCTCGTCGCTCATTTCGCGGGTGAATTGGTGTTCGCTGTGACAGCGGCCTGCGGCACGGTCACCGGCGCTTCAAACAACGGCGCTTCTGCGCGGAGGCTTGTGAGATAGACCGCCAGCATCCGGGCTTCTTCCTTTGGAACAATCTCGATGCCGGTTTCGGGCGCAAATTCCTTGGGCAACTCCAGCGCATCCGGCGATGGCACGCGGCCAATCTTGCGCTTCTCGAACAGGAACCGGTAGGCCGGCATCGTCGAACCGGTCACCACGGCTTGCGGCGCGTAGAGATGAA
>CAYSDO010000053.1:0-15642 GCA_964429665.1 uncultured Bifidobacterium sp. | reverse complement strand
CGGCGATCCAGCAGAATGTTCTCCGGCTTGATGTCGCGGTGAACGATGCCCTGGTCATGCGCGAATTGGAGCGCGTCGCAAATCTGCGGCACGATGGCCAGTGCCTCGCGCGCAGAGATGCGGCCTGCATGGAGCAACTGCCGCAAGTTCACGCCGTCCACGAATTCCATAAGGAAGAAATAGAGGGGCGTGGCTGTGTGCGGAGCATCAGCCGCAGCGCTTCCAACATTTCCAACGCTCTCTATTTTTGCGGCGTGCTGCGTCTGGGTCTGCGACCACAGCCGCGCTCCTTCTGCTGCGCCAAACTCATACAGCGTCACAATGCCGGGATGATTCAGCTTGGCCAGTGCCTTGGCTTCGCGTGCGAAGCGTTCAGCAAACGCGGCATCATTGCCCACGCCGGGTGGAAGAATTTTCAGTGCGACGAGGCGGTCCAGTTGTTTCTGGCGGGCTTTGTACACTGCGCCCATACCGCCTTTGCCAATCAGTTCAAGAATGTCCAGCTGGGGAAAGAGCGGGGCAAGTTCCGCCACGGAAGGCGGTGTGAACGGCGGTTGTTTGCCGTCGGTGACAGTGTCCGCTGCCGCACCCATCATGAGCAAGCAGGCGGGGCACAACCCGGCAAGCGCACCGGTAGGCAGGGGCGTGCCGCATTGCGGGCATTTGTTTCCGTCGGGCATTGGCGGGTTGAGTTTTACCGTGTCCATGCTCTCTTCAGAAGCAAATCCGCGCGGACGTTACCAAGTTTTTTTAACGCCAAAGCACACGAAAAAGTGGTCGAACCGCAGGAGTCAATTGCCTTGCTGTTTCAAACACCGCGCAAGGTGAAGCCGCCCTTGAAAACCACTTCAGCCGCAACTACGGCAAGAAACACCATGCTCACCACGGCGTTGAGGCGGAAGAAGGCGGTGTTGATCCAGTTCAGGCTGCGTCGCCGCGCGATCCAATGCTCCATCACCAGACACCCGACAATGAGCATCCAGCCGATGATGTAGGCGAAACGGAAGTTGCAAAGAAATCCAAAAGCGAACAACACACCACACATGAGCAGGTGCGCTAGAAATGCCGCAGCGAGGGCGTTCTTTGGTCCCCAAGCCACAACCAGGGAGTGCAGTCCATGAGATTTGTCAAACTCGTAGTCCTGTAAAGCGTAGATGATGTCAAAACCTACAAGCCACAGCACCACGGCAACGGAGAGGACCAGCATTTGAACAACTTCGAGCGGCGATACATTCGCACCCTTGACGGCCAGCCAGGCACCGATTGGCGCCAGCGCCAGTGCCACACCGAGAAAGACGTGCGTATAATCTGTGAACCGTTTTGTGAGGGAGTAAAAGCAGACCACCGCGAGCGCAACCGGAGAAAGGTAGAAGCACAGTGGATTGAGCAGGAAACTAGCTGCCATCAGACCTGCGGCGGAAAGAACGCAAAGTGAGATCGCACTGGCAAGGGAGATTTGACCTGCAGGCAGGTGACGATTTGCCGTGCGTGGATTCAGCGCGTCAAACTTGCGGTCCACTATCCGATTGAAAGCCATGGCGCAGGTTCGCGCGCAGACCATTGCGGCAAGGATCAAACCGAACACGCGCCAGCCCGGCCAGCCGCGATTCTCCCGCGCGGCCAGCAGCATTGCAGCGAGCGCAAACGGCAGCGCAAAGATCGTGTGTGAAAACCGCACGAACGCGAGCCACTTGTTGATCGTAGAAAACACAGGGGAAGGTTACAGGTTGCGGGATGCTGGTTGCAAGTTGGTGCGCGACAAAGGTTGCGTTGGTGGGTGTATTCCCTGCCGCTGCAAAATCCTGAACAATCAGATGTTCGCCAACCGCCCTGTCGAATCCCCAAATCGCTCGAGGCTTTTCACACCCATGCGGTCGGCCATGCTCAGAAACAGGTTGCTTGCTGGAGTCGAGCCGTGTTTGACGTAGCGTCCGGGCATCAACGTCGCACCACCGTCACCTGCAAGGAGAATGGGCAGGTTGAAGTGTGTGTGGCGGTTGCCGTCGGAGTTGCCGCTGCCGTAAACGATCATCGAGTTGTGCAGGAGCGAATTGCCATCCACGTCCTTTGTGTCACGAAGTTTCTCGATAAACCGCGCGAGCTGCTTCACGTACCAAAGATCAATGTCGGCGATCTTTCGAATCTTTTCGGCATCATTGAGATGATGTGAAAGTTCATGATGTCCCTCCGGAACGCCGATCTCGGGGAATGAGCGGTTGCTTCCGTCATGCGCAAGCAGCAGCGTCGCCACACGTGTCGAGTCGGTTTGAAACGCGAGCACCAGGGTGTCGTACATGATCTGGATGTGTTCCGCGTAGGTCGGCGGAATTCCGGCGGGTGTCTGTTGCTCCGGGTCCTTTGGGTCGCCAAACTTTTCAGCGCGTTGAATCCGCGATTCCAGCTCACGCACACCGGTGAGATATTGATCCAGCTTGTCCTTGTCCTGCGCGTTCAGTTGGCGTTGCAAATCGCGCGCGTCCTCAACGATGAAGTCGAGGATCGAGCGCTGTTCTGCCCGGCGGCGTTTCAATTCGGCAGTGCGTTCACCTGCGGAACCAGCGCCGAACAAGCGTTCGAATACCTGGCGGGGATTCCCTTCGGGCGACATAGGGGTCGTCGGCGAGCTCCATGACAAATTGTACATGTACGCACAGGAATAACCCGAGTCACAGGAACCTGTGTTCCGGCCGGCGTCGCAGGTCAATTCCAGCGACGGCAGCCGCGTCAGATGCCCGACCTCGCGCGCCATGACCTGGTCAATTGAAATGCCCGCGCGAAAGTCTGTGGCACTTTTCTTCATGCGGACACCGGTCAGGAACGTGCCGTTGGCGCGGGCATGATCGCCGCCGCCATCTTTGCCCGCCGTCGCATTAAGGTGTTCAAGACCGCCGAGCACCTGAAAATGTTGCCGGACGGATTCAAGCGGTTTCAAAGTCCGGCTCAATTCGAAGTTTGCACCGTCGTTGCCCGGCCACCAGTTGGGTTGGATGGCGCCGTTGGGGAAATAAAGGAAGGCTGTTCGTAACGGAGCGCCGGTGGCAGTCGTTGCCAGTGTGGGCGCAGGTGTGGACGAACCGGCGAGCGACTTCAGCGGTGAGAGCGATTCAAACGCAGGCAGCGCGATGCACGCACCGATGCCTCGCAGGAACTGACGACGGGAGAAGGCTGCGTGTCTTTGAACAACGCGCTCCAATGGGTTGTGCGAATTTGTTTTCATTGTGCTCCTGCGGCATCTGCCCGTTGCTGGTCCGACCCGGCCGCCTTCTTTCGTTCCTGTTTGTCAGCCCGTCGTATCCTCTGAAACGGTGTTGACTCCACCACGCCTGCGATCAGCGCCGACGTCCGTCCATCTGCTGCTTGAATCCGCGCCACGATCTGATCGCACGTTTCCACGTCATAATACTCCAGTCCCCTGCCCAGCGCGTAGATTAGCAGCTTTTCCGTCACTGTGTGATAAAAATCTGAGGAATGATTGCGGGCGAGCAACTGCTTCAGCTCGCGGAAATTGCTGAAGCTTTCCCCGGTGACCAGTTTGCCTGCGGAATCTATCGTCGCGCCGAGTTCTGCATCGCGCCACATGCCCATGGCGTTGAAATTGTCCAAGGCAAGGCCGAGTGGATCCATGCGATTGTGACATGAATTGCACAGCGCGTTCTCCCTGTGCACCGCCAAGGTTTCGCGAAGGGTCAATGTGCGGTTGGTTGCCCCTTTGGCGGCATCCTCCAACGGTGGAACATTTGGTGGCGGTGGTGACGGTGGAGTACCCAGGATGTTTTCAAGAATGAACACACCGCGTTTGACGGGCGAAGTGCGGGTGGGATTCGAGGTGACTCCAAGCACCGTGCCTTGCGCCAGAATTCCGCCACGAGGACTGTCAGCCGGAAGCTTTACCAGACGCATTTCGTTGCCGGTTACATCCGGCAACCCGTAATGCGAGGCGAGACGCTCGTTCAGAAATGTGTAATCGCTGTCCAACAGTTCGAGCAGGCTGCGGTCTTTGCGCAAAACATGCTCAAAAGTTTTCTCCGTTTCCAACCGCATGGCCGTGCGGATTTCGGGGGTCATCTCGACAAGCAACGGGCGATGAAATGTGCGCTCGAACGACTCGCGTATCTCATTCATCTCCTCCCGTTCTGCCGCCGTTCGCTGTTCGACCGGCTTCTCGCTAAGTTCGCGAAAGCGTCTGCGCTTGCGATCTCTTTCGGCATCCGGTTTTTCTTCGCGGGATATGACGTGGCCCGACTCGATGGGAATATTCTCGATGTCCCGCGCCCGCAACCATTGACCCACGAAATTCTTTACCAATGACTCTGACCGTTCGTCCTTCAGCATTCGTTCCACTTGCGAGTTCAAATTATTTCGGAGCTCGCCTGCCCCGGCGAGCCTGAGCAATTCTTCATCAGGCATGGACGACCACAGGAAATAGGAAAGCCTCGAAGCGAGGGAGAATTCATCCGCCAGTGGATGCACGTTTGTGGCGGCGGGCATCTTGCCTGCCGTAGAGCCGGGCGTCTCGCCCGGCGGAATGGGCTTCGATTTCTCTGTGGGTTTGGAACTACTGGAAGCCTTCTCCGATTCGCGGGCTGATCCGGGCGGCAAGATGCCGCCCTCTACGGCAGGCGAGACGCCCGCCGCCACTTCTGCTTGTTCCACGCGAAACAAAAATCTCGGCGAAGCCAGCACCGCGACCATGGCTTTTGAGATGCCTGCTTCAAATGTCTTGCCCGGCTGGCTGTAAATGTTTTCCGCCAGCTCCACGAGCCGACCGAGCGTTTTTTCGTCTGCTGGACGTCGAAACGCGCGACGAGTGAATCCAGCAAGCAGCTCACGCGCGTAAGCTCGCCGACCCTCTGCATCATCCGGAATTTTGCCGGGGAAAAACCGCTCGTAATTCTTCGGTGGCACCCAATCCTTTTGCGCCATGGGTCCGTTCAGCTTGACCGAGGAAAGCTGGATGGAAAGCGAGCGGGCCTGTGGTTCGTTTGGCGTGAGGGGCTTTAACTCAAACTCCAATTCGTGTTTGCCCGCTTCCCAATCAAGTTCGCAGTTGTAGTGATGCGGCTTGCCTCCTTCCCAACCGAATTCCTCCCGGAACATTTCTTTCCCATCCACGCGAAAGACAAGGCGACACTTGTTATGGTCAAAGGCACCCTCGACGAACTTTTCATTGATCAACAGCGCGACTGCAATCTGGTATTTGCCGGCAATGTCCGCCTTGAACAAGTTTGTGACCGTCGCGGCTCTGTAATATGAGAGTTGCACCTTGCCTTGACGGCTGCGCCCGCCCTGGTTGTCCGCTCCCGCCTCACCTTCGTTGACAAATTGCCAGCCGGAGAGTTGTCGCTCACGCATGACACCGGGAACAGTCGGCACTGCCTCAGCGATGATTTGGTTTGCAGCGGTCACATACTTTTCAAGCAACATCGGCGGCAGAGTGAGTACCTCGCCAATGTTGTCGAAGCCATGCCCGGTGTCGTCAGGAGGAAAAGCTCCAGCCACATCAAAATCCACGTCCAACAGATCGCGGATGGTGTTGCGATATTCCACCCGGTTCAGCCGGCGGATTGTAGCGCGGCCCGGGTCAGGATTATTTTGATCAATCTCGAACACCTCACGCTTGATCCACTGTTCGATGCGTTCTTGTTCCTCCCGCGTTGGCCTGGCCTTTTTCTCCGGAGGCATCAAGCCAGCTCGGAGGTTTTTGAGTGCTTGCAGCCAGAGCTTCCTGTCACCAAGGGCTTCCGCATCGGTCTTGAATTCATCGAACGCTACACTTCCCTTGTGCGTGCCATCGGCGTGGCAATCAAAACAGTATTTCTCCAGGATGGGCCGGATGTTCTTGCGAAAGTCTTCGACACCGGAAGACTCTGCTGCGCGCATCCCAAAGGTCGCCAAAGCGAAGCTGGCAAGCACCGGAATGCAAAATGTTCGTTTCAAATTCATCTTAATCGCCGACCGCCCGGTTATTCCACGCATGCCAATCGATGCTTCCAACACAGGCCTGGCATTCATTCGGTGCATGCTAAAGAGATTCCCAAAGTAATCCACACCTGCCTGACCGCTTCAAGAAACTTCAGCTTTACAATCCGTTGAAAGATTTAATCCAATAATTTTCCTGTTTACTCAAACTTGTCTCCGACTCCGCTTTCGGGTAATCATGCCTCATGGTTGATTCCAAACCAGCAGGGATACTCCCCACGCAGACGCCCGAACAGTTGATCTCGTACATCAACGTAAAACTAGCATTACTGGGTTGCCAGCCCGTGCGGGTGGACGGCTCGGCAGAGTCGTCCGATCTCGTCTCCGCCTTCGCCGCCCAATATCAGGAGAAGGACAGGTTGCTCGGCCAATACCTTTGCCCCGCCGACCAGCGTATCCAGACGTTCCTCTACGATTATCTTCAGGACGTGCCCGTGCCGCGATTGCCGTTGCGAACCTTCACGCTGGATCGCGCCGGACTCGCGCGCGTGCTGTCGCTGCCGGTGGATCGCGACGAATTTTCCTCGGACATCATCACGTCGTTCCGCGTCAAGCAAGGTGTGTTGCACAATCCCAAGAGTGATCGGCGAACGACGGCGGGAATTTTTCACGTCACCGAAGGCGGCCTGCCGATACCCGATGACAAACTCAGCTTGCCGAAACTTGCCTTCGCCAGGATGCTCGGGTTCGCTCTGAATCCGCCGCGCGATCTCATGCGTCTGCCTTTCACCGCCACACAACCTCAGCCCGCCGAATGTTTCGTGTCGCTGCTCCTGCGCCCGATTGTCTGCCCGGAAGTTCCCGGCTTTACGTCGCGAAAGACAATGGAGGTGCGCTTCTTCGTGCCGGGCAACATGGTGAGCAACTTGGATTTCGTAGAAAGCATCTTCGGCAACGCAGGCGATCCGCTTCTGCCGGAAAATGATTCCGGTCTCGACACAGAACACTGGACGGGGCACACGGGCTGCGTAGTTCTCGCGCCGCACCTTGTTCGTGTGACGAAGAAGGCCGCCGGTCTGCCAGAGTGGAAGGACGCCACCGAACGCCAGCGGCGCGACGGCATGTGCTGGAAGAACGAGAACGAACTCTACAACAACGGTGGCGCGTTCAAGCTCACCTGCCGTGATGAACATGGCGTCATCGTCACCATCATCGCGGACAACTATTTCGGTTACTGCAAGAAAGAGGTCAAAACGCAGATCAGTTACGCTGCAAATCTCTTCGGCCTTTGTGAGGAGGAACACGCGGGCGGTGCCCTGGTGTTTCCTGCCTACGATCTTGGCGAAGAATTTGCCGGCGGCACGCATGTGCGTCAGCTGGGCCACACGTTCAAGGAGGTTGCCGAGGTCTATCGCGACTTCATGGATGTAAAACCGGAAGGGTACGGCGTGGACAAAAAGTTTTCCGACATTCTTTACGTACCCGAACACGCCCGGTTCGATCTCCATGCACAGCGCGTGACATGGAAGAACGAAACAGGGGAACACGCGATCAAGCTCCTGCCCACCCGGACTTATGTGCGTCCTTCCGGTTACAAGGTGCGCATGGAAAAGCCACCCGGGCCAAATCGCGTCTGGCGGCTTGTGGGAATCACTGGTGAAGGCCTGCTCTGCCACAAACCCTGCACCGTTTCCGGCGGTGGCAAATCTGAAATCTCCAAACCCATCACCGACGCGATCCTTACCGGGCCGGTGTTTGTCGCCGATTTGAAATCGGACATGAACAAGGTCGCACTCCTCATCAATCGCGATTACTCGGATCGCTTCAAGGATAAGTCCCGCATGGACAAACGTGCCGTGCTGGACTCCGCCCGCTCGCTTGGTTCAGTCATCAAACTGCTCTCGCCTGACGAGCGCGATTTCAACCGGGATTACAACGAGTGGCTCGCCAGTGTGCCGCAGTACATCAAGGAACTCGTCTTTGTGGTGAAGCGCTATTACAAACCTGAGTGGGGCGCGAACTGGCGCGAGCATTTCACCGTGGACATCATCAACGGCACGCCGGGCAACGAACTGAAATGCGACAACCGCAAACTCGTTACCACGCATCTGCGTGTAGGGTTCGATGATGAAGGAGCATGGCGCACGTTTGGTTTGCGGAAGGATTTTTATCCTGCTGTGAAAATCCAGGCGGAGGATGACATCACTGCTTCTGTCGTTGTTCCTGCAAACAGCGTCCACACCGGCATCAATAGCAATGCAGTCCCCGGGAGTTCCGACGCAGGGAACACCCAACACCGGTTGTTTGCCTCCAGCAACACAAACTCACTCAAGTTCGTCGCCAACTGCGAGCGCCGCCTTTTTCAGCGTCCCGATGATGCAATTCATCGCGGCTATGACAAACTCACGGAGCAGGATTTTGTCCGCACCGATAATTTCTTTTCCAACTACGAACCACTCAAGCCGGAAGACGCGCGCGCCCTTGTCGAGGAAGCCATCGGGTTCAACCAGTTCACCGAGCCGATGCAATCGCTCATCCGAAACGTGGCCGAGGCCGGCACGCCAAGCTACTTCGTCAGCTCTGCAAATCCGCGCATCGTGGAAGGCAAGCCCAGCAAAAACCCGCGCTACCTTCAGCTGCGGCCAGATCTGCTTGCGCCGCGCGAAGTTCATCTTGCTGAAATGGCCACGCGCCTGCGCCGCCATGTCCCGCCGGGATCGCCCGTGCATAATCCCGTTGGCGCCGTGCTGCCCGGTCGTCGCAATAATCCTCCTGAGCCAGGAGTCCGCTCACTCGCGGTGTTCAATCCCATTCACTACTTCGAGCTGCCGGAGTTGTTCATGGAATTCATTTGCAGCATGACCGGCAAATCGCCTTCCACCACCGGTGCGGGATCGGAAGGCGCCTTGACCAAGGGTCCGTTCAATGCGCTGCCACCTATCATTGATCTGAATAATGCGCTCGTCTCGTTCCTGCTTACCGGGCACGACGGCTTCGTCACCGCCGCAGGCTATGTGGGTCCGAAATTCCGCGTGGATCACGACGTCAGCCTGCTGGTCCCGGAAGTCTGGTGTCACATGAACCCGCAAGAGCGCGAGCCGCAATTTCTCATCGCGAACCACTACCTCGACAAATGCGAGGACTTTGTCCACGACGGAAAGAAGATTCTTGCCAGCCGCCTCGGCTACCGTATCAACATCCGGTTCGTGCATTCCTTCTTCGGGCGGATGTTCAATCATCCACACGCCGTTTTCACCGACACAATGCTCAAGCCGGAACTGCAGGATCTGGCCGTGTTCGTGGACGGGATGGAGAACATCATCGCCACGCAGAAACGCGTCGCAAAGATGTATTTCGACGACGGCAGCATCGCACAGGCGTGCCCGCCATTGCAGGCGCTGCTGCACATCATGCTGCACGATCAATGGCAGGACAAAGACCTCAACCATGCCGATGTGAGGAAACTTTTCACGCGCGAAAACCTGCTTGCGAGTGACTGGTATGCGGCCCGGCTCAAGGCGAAGCAGTCTGTGGATCGCGCTCTTTGGAAGCGACACGTCGAATACCTCGACAAGTTCCTGAAGCGCGCAAGCCACGCCGACGAAGCCGTGCGGCTTCGCATCGCAGACCGGCTGGCACAGGCGCACAAGCAGCTCGCCGAAGTGAACGCCCAAGATTATTGGAAGACGCTCAACGGCACGTTGGGAGCAGAGCCGATTGGTTCGTATCGGTGAGGAATGATGTTGTCTGTTGGCGTGAATGTAGCGGCGGGCGTCCTCGCCTGCCGTAGAGGGCGCGCGTCTCGCCGCCCGGAATGGACACGCGCGACAACTGTGACCCAGGAAAGTTCCTAAAGCCGCAAGCGTGCGTAAAGTTTCTCCGCCGGGCTGGAAGCCACGGCTCTACGGCAGGCGAGGACGCCCGCCGCCACGACTGCTCGCGGCTTGATTGGCATTTCGGAAGCAGCTATTCAGGGTTTGGCTGGCAGGTTGGGCTGAAGCGAAGCCACAAACAGCCGGGACGTTTTTGAATTTCAAATGACACCACGCACATTGATCCGCCGCAGTCTGCGCTATCACTGGCGCGCGCATCTGGGCGTGGTGCTCGGCGCAGCGGTAGGCAGCGCGGCGCTCATCGGCGCGCTTGTGGTGGGGGATTCGGTGAAGGGGAGTTTGAGAGAAACTTCTCAAATGCGACTTGGAAAAGTTGCATTCGGGATGAACTCGGGCGAGCGGTTTGTGTCAGAGCGGCTTGGTGGTGTGCTAGTATTGCCAGGTACAGTCGCAAGGGTCGATGGCAACGCTCGCGCAAATCTCATTCAACTGATTGGGGCAAACAATCGTTTTCTGAATCTGGCCGTACAGCCATCAGATACCAGCATTTTGCCTGGCGAGATTCATCTCAATCGTGCTCTTGGAAATCAGTTGGGGGCAAAGGTGGGAGATGACTTGATACTCCGAGTCAATAAGCTCTCCGTTTTTCCGCAGGAATCAGCCATATCACCCCGAAGCTCCTCGGTGGCGTTGCGACTTCGTGTCGCGAATATTCGAGCAGCGAGGTATTTTGGTGATTTCAGCCTTCAAATCTCAGCGGAACCCGTTCTCAATGCTTTCGTCAACCTCTCCGAACTACAGACTGCAACTGATCTTACCGGTCGCGCCAATGTTGTGTTGTGGCCGGCTGAGATAAAGCACCACGCCAACTTGCTCAGAATCGGCCTTCAAAAGATATTACCAGCATCATACGTCAACGATTTGCAATTGCTCACGGGGGTCAACTCGGATTTGTGGGCAGATAAGGAACTGGAGGTGTCTGATGAAAAAGCCTTTCGATCCATTCGGGAATCAATCGAGCTGGCGAGCGCTGGATTGCTGCAACAACTTTCGGATGTCGATTTGGATTTCCATCAGATTCGAGGCGAACAGGCTTTCGAATTGAGGACACGTCGAGTGTTTTTGGATGAGCCTGTAGTAAGAGCCGGCCTAGCTGCCGCGACAAACTCCCAGCCCATCCTCACATACCTTGCTACGTTGCTCCACGCTGGAACGAACGGCACGCCTTACTCGATGGTCACTGCCGCTGGCATGCCGTGGACGCCAGCAGATTTGCGTGATGACGAAATTGTCGTGAGCCAGTGGCTTGCGGATGATTTGATGGTAAAGCCCGGAGACGAAATCGATCTGAGTTACTTTCTGCCGGAGTCCGGAGCAAAGTTGACTGAAGCGACAAACAGATTCCGTGTTCACAGCATTGTGCCAATGGAGTTGCCTTGGGCGGATCGCACCTTGATGCCGGATTTTCCCGGCATTGAGAAGACCGAGAGCACGCGTGACTGGGACGCCGGCTTTCCGCTCACCTACAAGATCCGCGACAAGGACGAAGATTACTGGAAGAAACATCGCGGCACCCCCAAGGCGTTCATCACACTCGCCGCCGGTCAAAAGATGTGGGGCAACCGCTTTGGGAATCTGACTGCAATCCGGTTTCCCGTTTCGACCAACGCCTTCCTTGATCCAAGCGTCGTCCACGGAGAAAGGGTTATGATGCGGGCGCGGTGGCAGAGCAAATCAGTGACGGGTGAAAACTCGACGGCCTTACAAAAATCAGAAGGCGAACGACGGCTGTCCCCTCTCCCCGGGGGAGAGGGTCAGGGTGAGGGCGAGCGTCACACAAACATCGCCGAGAACTTTCGCTTCGTAATGGAAAGTAAAATCCTCGCCAATCTCAAGCCGGAGGAACTCGGCCTGCGTTTCGAGCCGGTACGCGAGCTGGCGCTCAAGGCGGCGGAGCAATCGCAGGACTTCGGCGGATTGTTCCTCGGATTCAGTTTCTTCCTGATCGGTGCCGCGTTGTTGCTGATGACAATGTTGTTTCAGTTCGGTTTGGAACAGCGCGCCACAGAGATTGGCACATTGCTCGCGCTGGGTTTCACGCCGAAGCAGGTTCGCAATTTGTTTCTGCTTGAGGGTGTGGCGCTGGCGTTCATCGGCGGCGTGATCGGTGCCATCGGTGGAATCTATTACGCGAAGGCGATGCTCCATGGGTTGAACACGATCTGGCGCGATGCCGTGGGTGCGACGACACTTGGCTTTCATATCACAACCCAGACACTGGTCATCGGCCTGTTCGCGAGCGTGGTGGTGTCGGCTATCACCATCTGGCTGGCGCTCCGAAAGTTCGTGAAGCGGTCGCCACGTGAGTTGTTTGCCGGGGAAGTCGGGAAGGAAGAGTCTGGAGTCCAAAGTCCAAAGTCCAAAGTCATGGCTGTCGGGGCGCTGCTGGCGGCAGTGGCGTTGTGCGGTTGGGCCGTGGTGAGCGGTGATACGACGAATGCAGGAATTTTCTTTGGAGCGGGTGCGTTGTTGCTGGTGGCCGGATTGAGTTTTGCGAACGCGTGGCTCTCGCGTTTGGGTGGAGCGCCGGTCATAGACCAGGCTCGCTCCGTTGATTCGGGCGAACGCGCCGGGTCGGAGGCCGGCGCTCCGGTTACGCTGAAATCCCTGGCGGTGCGTGGTTGCGCACGACGGCGAAAGCGGAGTCTGGCTACCATTGCCATGCTCGCGTGCGGGAGCTTTTTGATCGTCAGCATTGGCGTGTTCCGCCTGGATGCGAACCGGGACGCCAGCAAACGAAGTTCCGGCACGGGCGGATTTGCGATGATCGGTGAGACGACGATGCCCGTGGTGCAGGATATGAACGCGCAGTCGGGGCGTGATCTCTTCGCCTTGAACGAACGCGATCTTGATCGAGTGAAGTTCGTGCCATTCCGTGTGCGGGCTGGTGACGAGGCGAGCTGCTTGAATTTGAATGCTGCGCAAAGACCAAGGTTGCTCGGAGTAAAACCGGAGATGTTGGAGGGGAGGTTTGCTTTCACGAAGTTGATTGATGATGAAATGCGAGAGAAACCATGGATTGCTTTGAAGCCGGGAGAATTCTATCCAAAATATGGCAAGCCACTGGCGGCGGATGAAGTCGCTGCCATCGGCGATGCCAACTCCATCCAATGGGCGATGCACAAAAAGGTCGGCGACACGATTGATTACGTGGATGAGCGAGGGCAACCGTTCAAGGTGCGCATCGTTGGCGCGGTGGCAGACTCCATTCTCCAAGGACAGCTCATCATTGACGAGGCGGAGTTTGTGAAGCGCTTTCCGGGCGAGAGTGGTTATCGAATGTTTCTGATTGATGCGCCGTCGAATGCCGTGTCGCAGGTGTCGGCCACTCTGTCGCGAGCAATGCAGGATGTCGGGCTGGAACTGACGCCCGCGCCGCAGCGGCTCGCGCAATTCAACGCGGTACAGAACACGTATCTGGGAACATTCCAGGTTCTGGGCGGCCTGGGTTTGCTGCTAGGCAGCGTGGGTTTGGGGATCGTGGTGCTGCGAAATGTTTTGGAGCGCCGTGGCGAACTGGCTGTGATGATGGCCTTGGGTTTCCGGAAGGCGACGTTGCAGCGGCTGCTGTTGATCGAGAATGGCGCGTTGTTGTTGGCGGGTCTTGCGCTTGGAATTGTTGCGGCTGCGGTTGCGGTGATGCCAGCATTGCTCTCAGCGAGTGGCGAGCTGCCTGTGAAGTCACTGGCAATGACTTTGGCCGGAGTGCTGGTGAATGGCGCGTTGTGGACATGGGCTGCAACGAGATTTGCAGTCCGTGGTGATTTGTTGAAAGCTTTGAGAAATGAATGACTGGTTATTGAATGGAAAACGTTTGTCAGTGTTGATGGCCACGATCTTTGCGCTGTCCGCAACTGTGATTTGGGGGAATCCGACAAAAGAATTCCCAGCGCACTGGGGAAAGCCACCTGAAATTCAAACCCAGGATTATGTCGAATTGCCCGCTGGCTACGGTCACGGCAGTTCGACCCTCAAGCATTGGATCAACTCCAAACTTGAAAATGACAAGGCTGCAACAGGATCCAAAAAGGAAGGCACTACAACGGCGCTTTATGCGAACGATTTTGAAAAAGCGGAAGCGGACAAGTTACCGGATGACCTGATGGTGCTTGGTGGGGATTTCGTTGTGAAGTCGCTTGGAACAAACAAAGTCCTTGAACTGCCGGGCTCGCCCTTGGATTCCTTCGGCGTCCAGTTCGGTCCGAATGAAAAGGAAAACATCAGGGTAAGCGCAAGAGTTCTTGGTACCGCGAAGGGACGTCGCGCTCCAACGTTTGGGGTTGGTGTGGGTGGCGTGAGCGGCTGGAAATTGCAGGTGTCTCCGGGGAAAAAGGCGATCGAGATCCTGAAGGATCAGGAAAGCAAAGCGACGTCAGCAATTGATTGGAAGACCGGAGAGTGGACACAACTCAAGCTTCAGATTCAAAAACTCAGTGGCGCTGGGTGGAGGATCGAAGGCAAAGCCTGGCAGGGAGGAGGGGAGCCGAAGGACTGGATGATTTCATTCGACGACAAAGAGACCCCAGTGTCTGGCAAATGTTCAGTGATGGGCAGCCCGTTCGCCGGGACACCGATCTGGTTTGATGATTTACGTGTGGAACGCGCCGAGTAAGATGCCTTGTCTGAATGGAGTTGACGGTTTCCACCTTTGCCTCCCTGTCGCTGGCCGCTAAACTCAGGCCATGACAGTTTCCGAAATTCTCGCCAACGAAGAACTCCGTCGCCTTGAGTTTCCGGTGGTGCGGAACAAAATCTTTCTCGCGCACGCAGGAGACTGCCCGCTGCCCCAACGAGTCGCAACTGCCGTGGCAGATTACGCTCAAAAGGCCGCCGACGCCGACCAGGAGGCAATCGTTTTCCCGAAGGTGGTCGAAGAGGGGCGCAAGCTCGTGGCGCAGTTGCTGAACTGCCGCGAGGACGAGGCGGCATTTGTGGGTCCGACGTCGCTTGCTTTGAGCATGGTCGCCAGCGGACTCAAGTTCCGGCGCGGCGACAACATCCTGATCTATCACGATGATTATCCTTCCAACGTCTATCCGTGGATGGCGCTCGCAGAACAGGGTGTCGAAGTGCGCCTGCTGAACACGCGCGGCCTCGGCGTGATCCGTCCGATTGATGTCATCGGGCAGGTGGACGAGAACACGCGGCTCGTGGCATTGGCGACCTGTCACTTTGTGAGCGGATATCGGCTCGACATCCCCACCATCGGCAAAGCGCTGCGCGAGCGAGGGATTCTCTTCTGCCTTGACGCAATCCAGACATTGGGTGCGTTTCCTACGACGGTGGAGCATGTGGATTTCCTTGCCGCGGACGCGCACAAATGGCTGCTTGGTCCATGCGGCGCGGGCGTGATGTATGTGCGGCGCGAGTTGCAGGAAAAGCTAAACCCGCCCATTTACGGCTGGCACAATGTTCGTTGCCCGAACTTTGTTGCACAGGAACAGATTCAGTTTCGTCAGGGTGCGTTCAAGTTCGAGGCGGGCACGCACAACCTTCTCGGGCTTGTGGGATTGATCGCTGCGATGGAGATGCTCCGCGAAGTGGGTGTGGAGAATATAGCGCGTGAATTGTTGCGAAAGCGCGCGTGGCTTGTGCCGGCATTGCAGGCGAAGGGATTCACAGTGTTGAACGCCGATGCGCCGCCAGAAAACGCCAGCGGCATCGTGACTTTCTCGAAACCCGATACCGACCTGCCCGCTCTGCATCAAAAACTTTTGAGCGCGGACATCGTTACCTCGCTGCGTGCGGACCGAAAGGGTCAACGTTACATCCGGCTCTCGCCCGCGTTCTACAACACGGACGAGGAGTTGCAGCGCGTGCTCGAGATTTT
>CAYSDO010000052.1:0-15870 GCA_964429665.1 uncultured Bifidobacterium sp. | reverse complement strand
TGCTGCCCGATGCTTTTCAGAAAAGATTCCCAAACGCCATGCCACTTGTAGAAGGCAACCAGGACGATCAGACCACTGGCCGCACCCAAAACCGCCGCCACCACTCGCGAAACTATTTCCCGTCCGGCATACAACATAAGCAACGCACCGCCAACCGCACACATCGGCAATAATTGCAATCCAATCCAGGTCGCCGCCGCACCGAGCGCGAACATCGTCCCTAATGCCCGCGCGCACCGTTTCACGCTGAATGCGTAAAACATTCCGCTAATCGCTAGCAGCCCAAGACAATCCGGGCGACCGCTTCGGTACGAGAAAATCAAACTGTAACCACCGAGAATCAAAACAAGCAGCAGCACCCGGTGGCGCGATGTGGCGACCAGTTTCAATCGCAAGCACGAACGCCAGATCAGCACGCACGTTGCAACGATGTAAAAGAGATTCAGGCTGCGAACTGCCGTGATCGAAACACCGAACACTTTCAGCCAGATGAAGAGCAGCCAAGAATGAAGAGGCACGTTGCCGGCCCAGAATTCATTCCCACCCTGTGCGTACCACGCGGTCGAAGTAAATCCGCGGCCGAGCAACAGGTTGAACGCAGGATCGGAATACATCACTTCGTCAATCCACACGAAAGGATAACGCGACGCCGTGAGCAGATTGAAAATGAGGAACAGAGACAGCATCACGACAACACAAATCGTTTCGCATCGTGATGGCGTATTCTGTCCGGACATGCGCGGGAGGTTATGAAGCGACATGGGCGCGTGCAACGCGGAAGACTGAGCGCCGACTGCCGAGTCCGCGCTCTGTGGATTCAGCATCCACCGCCCTACGCCTTTGCGTTGAGGTTCGGCTGAGTGGCTTGGGATTTGTCTTGATGCTGGACCGAATAGTTCCGCACCAGTTCCGGAAAACCGCAGCCGTCGCAAATGGAGTTGGCGTGGCCGCAGAAATCGCGAACGATCTGAATCAGTCCCTGCTGCGACACTGCAGTTTTGAAGATGTTCCGCGCCGCGCCACCGAGCAAACGTTGACGTGCTTGCTTCAACACCGAATTGTCCTCAGCCGCTGGCCATGCGCCGTACCTCCGTTCGATTTCGGCCTGCAATCTTTTGTTTCCACCCTCGAGAGCGCGCGTCCACAGCCACGGCAGGATCACGTTCACTGCGAGATCGGTTACACGGGCCGAGCCAATGAGCGGTTGCGACTTCTTCAAACGCGGCGAACGCAACGTCCAGTGCCAGGACCAGTATTCGTCTTCGTCAACCTGAAGATTCTTCACCAGTGAATCAACAAGCGCAGCATCCTGGACACTCGCCGTACACCACCGGTCGAGACTTGCGCACAATCCACCCGCGAACAACCAATGAGCCACGAGCGCGAGGCGACGTTGCGGATGATTCGCCGGGCGCAGTCCATGAAAACGCCACAACAAAGCCGGCAACGCACAGTCGGCGAACTCATCCCGCTCACGCCACCAGCAATCCCACACACGGCGCAGATAACTGTCACCCGCAGCCTGCGTACGTGTCAGTTCCGCCGGCAACAATCCGCTGAGACCTAGTGCGCGGGCTTGAAGCACGAGTGCCGAGTCCGCGCGTTGTGTCCAGCGCGCCCGTGATTCCGACAGCGCCTGCATGGGCCAGATGTTGTGCTTGTAGCCAAGCGCGCGGAACAATCCTTCCCACAACGACTGCTCCCATCCGACATGACGCGCCCGAGCTTGAAATTGCGCGGCCTTGGATTGAAGTCGCACCTGTGCCGCCTCGCGCAACAGTGCGTTGAGTTGTTCCGGCGACAACGCACGCAGCGGTGCGGAACATTTTCCGAGCATCGCTTCAGGCAATGACTTCGCCGGCTCGCGCTCCAGCCACAAACTGAGTTCCGCCAGCGGCGCATCGAGGGATTGCCGTAACGCGAGCGTGGGAATCGGGCCGGAGGTTTTCGCCGCTTCCCAGACGACATGGAGGACGACGTTTTTGAAATTTGGGTTGCGATCGTGTCCGTGGGAGCGCCAGCCGCTGGTGCGCAAATCCACTTCCACATCGCCGGCACACGGCTGGTCGTCGTCAAGCTGGATCAGCGCGTCGCGAAAATCGGGGCCGCCTTCCGTATTGCCGAAACCGGGATGCAACACGCGCAAGCGGCGTCCGTCCGTGGTGACGAGCTGATCACGCAGCACCCGCTGATGCTGCCACACAGCTTGCAGCAGGCGCTCGGGTGGCGCGTCATCATCGCGCAAAATTGCGATTGCGCCGGAACGCTGCCGCCAGCGGGCATAAAACGATTGGTTTGGTGGGATCACGCGCGATTGCTTTTGCGCCCGCGCTTGGGCAGAGTCAAGCCTTGAAATGATTTCGCCTCCGCGCGAATCGAACGGGTTTCACCGTTGTTCAATGAGCATGAAAAAAATGAAGTTCAATTTCCGCCTGTATCTGCCGGCGTGTGTGACTGCGATTGGATTGCTGGTTTCCGGTTGTGGCCGGGCATCGTCCGGCAACACGACGCCGGCCCAGGCCGACATCCGGCACGATGCCACGGTGGACGCGGTGGAGAAGGTGATTCATTCCGTCGTGAACATCGCAACCTCTGCGCCCGGCTTCGAAAAGCGCAGGGTGAATCTCGGTTCGCGGAGCTATGACATCGTCACGCCCTCCGGCGAAAAGCTCAACAGCATCGGCTCAGGTGTCATTCTCGAACAGGTTGGTGACGAGATTTACATCCTGACCAACCTGCATGTAGTCAGTGATGCAACTCGCATTCACGTGCAGCTTGCAGACGGGGACGTTTATGAAGCGCAGCGGCTGGTTTTCAAAATACAGAAGGACCTCGTGCTGCTCAAGATCAGGGTCAAGACCGGGGACAAACCGCTGAAGGGTGTTCAGTTTGCGAAGGACGATGATCTGTTGCTCGGCGAAACTGTCATCACCGTCGGCAACGCCTTCGGCTTTGGCGGTTCAGTGTCCCGAGGCATTCTGAGTTCCAAGAACCGCCGTTCCGTCTCCGGAGACAGCCAGTTGAATATCTCCGACTGGTTGCAAACGGACGCCGACATCAATCCCGGCAACAGCGGCGGCCCCCTGATCAATCTCAACGGCGAGGTTATCGGGATAAACGTGGCGGTGTTTGGGGAGAAGGAGGGCGCGGGTGTCCGTTTTGCCATCCCCGTAAAGCAGGTTAGCGCCGCGCTCTCGGAATGGTTTTCCCTGGAGTTCACCACGGATCTTTGGATCGGAGCGATGTTCAGCGGCACGCGACTACCCGTGACGGTTCGTTACGTTCAACCCGGAGGCCCGGCGGATCGCGCAGGATTGAAGCTTGGACAGGAGATTCTGGAGGTCAACGGAAATCCTGTGACGGGACTGGTCAATTTCATTTCGCTCGTCGCGGGAAGTCCTGATCGCCGCGCGCAACTCACGATTCAAGACAACGGTCGCCGCCGCAATGTGGAAGTGACGTTGATTCCCCTGATTGAACTTCTGCGTGACACGCTTCAACGCAGGCTCGGGTTGAGGACAGAGAAACTCACGACGGACAACTCCGCAGGACTGCCGCTCAAACCCAACGAAGGACTGATGGTCGGCGAAGTGCAGGACAAAAGTCCTGGTTCAGCCGCCGGTCTGAAACCTGGCTTCGCGCTTTTGGGAGTTGATGGGATTTCAATCGCAAAACTTGCGGATGTCACTCAGGCTCTCGGTAACAAGCAAACGGGCGAGCCAGTCATGCTTTCGCTGCTCGTTCCACAACTTGTCGGTGGCAACCTCGTGGGCTACCAGCCAGCGACAGCTACATTACAGGCTAGATGACTAGCCCGTCACAACTGTGCCCACCTTCTCGCCCATCACCACGCGCCGGAGATTGTGCGGCTTGAACAAATCAAACACGATGATCGGCATCTTGTTGTCCATGCACAGGGAAAACGCAGTCGAGTCCATCACTTTGAGCTGCTTCTGCAACGCCTCCAGATAAGCGATGCGCTCGTAGCGTTTCGCCTTGGGATTTTTCTTCGGATCGCTGTCGTAAATGCCATCAACCTTGGTGGCCTTGAGAATCACTTCAGCACCAATCTCGGTGGCTCGCAACGCCGCCGCCGTATCCGTGGAGAAATAAGGATTGCCCGTGCCTCCACCAAAAATCACGACGCGTCCCTTTTCGAGATGCCTTACGGCCCGTCGTCGGATGAACGGCTCGGCCACCTGCGACATCGTGATCGCCGTCTGCACGCGCGTCGGCACGCCCTTCTTCTCAAGCGCATCCTGGAGCGCGAGCGAATTGATGATTGTGGCCAGCATTCCCATGTAATCACCCGTGGCGCGTTCGATGCCGCGCTCGCTGCCGGCAAGTCCGCGAAAAATGTTTCCGCCACCCAGCACGATGACCACCTGCACGCCAAGATCGCGAACCTCCCGGACCTGCTCTGCCATGCTGTGGACTGACTCGGGATTGATGCCCACGCCGCCGGGGCCGCCGAGAGCTTCGCCGCTGAGTTTAAGAAGAATGCGTGAATATTTTGGGTGCCTGGATTTTTTCATGCGCAAAGGAGTTTCATCGCTGCAATCGCCGCAGCGTTGTAGCAACGGATTTCGTGCGAGTCAAACGAAACACCAGATCAAAACACGTTAACGCCTGTTTCGGGACAGCATTTCCCGCATTCGGACACACGACGCTCATAACGCCATCAGACAAGCGAGCAAGCCATTCTCTTGGCGCTTCGATTTGCTGGCACACCCGCTGCTAAATCTTCGCCGTATGAAAACTGCGGCTGCCGTTTCGCCCGCAATCCGGGATGGGATCACCCACCCGGAATCAATCGCCTCCTCATCCAATCCCCTTCTCGCGCCGTTGACCTCCAGTTCGGTTGTGGCCCGGATGCTCACGGTTGTTGCCTTGTTCGCTTTGCTGATGGTTTTTCGCCCCGTTCTGGCGGAAGAATCTGAAGAATCTGAATCGTGGACGTTCGGCAAGTCCGATTTCAGTCTCTCCGTTGTGCGCGTGCCTCTTTCATTCTCGCTGTTTGATGGAGGACGGGAAACTTACCGCTACGGCGCATCACACACGACGCTTTCGTTGTCCCTCGTGCGGGAAAAGGAAGCCCTAGCCAACATCCGGATCGAAGCCACACGCAATTCCGACCAACCGCGCAGCCTGTTGACCTGGGCGGGAGTGAATGCAGGTTACGGCCAGCTGATCGACACTCAGACCAGCATTTCCCGCGGCTACAACGCGGCTGTCTTTGCACCCTCCGCCTCGGTTTATGTGAAAACCAGCTTTACCTTTTGACCTCCTGTTTCTGTGTGTTTCCGCTCCGTCAGCAATGACGGAGCGGTTTTTTATTTTCGGCGATCAACGAATTCCCGACGTCGTCGCGTTGGTCGTTTCAGACGCGGGTACGAAATCGTTCAGCTCCAGCTTCCCCTCGGTCTCCGAAGTCCTCCGATCCGTCCAGGACTTGCCGAAGAAGGTGCTTTGCACGCGGTAATCAAAACGCTTCGCCTCGATCACGGCCTTCAACCGCGTGGCAAGGGCCAGATTACTCAGGTGTACCGTGACGTCGTTGGTCAGAGTGCTGAGGCGCGGCACGGTCACGGTGGCATCGCTCAAACCTTTGCCGACGTACAGGCCGTTGAGGAAAATCTTGTGGACGCTGCCGTTCATTTCCACCGGTTCAGGCTGTTCGTTGCTCAGTCGAAGCGTGAACACCGCCGTGGTCTCCAGTGCGGTGGCATCCTTGAAACTCACGCTGACAAGGTTCACTGACGGCCCGGGTCCGCCGCCGCAGCCGGTGAGCAGTGCCGCAACAGCCATCAATAATGGAATCGTTTTCATAATCACTTTCATCATGGCAATGGTGACGCGGCTGATGTGGTTCGCATTCATTCCGCAGCAGCATCATGCGGCGATGAGGTGAGTAATGCAAGCGGGTGTCATCGCCATGAGTATGCAATGCCGCAGCGCCGCGATTTTCTCCTCGTGACAATTTGCTTGAATTCCTGTCTGTACAATCAATGGTTGGATACAGATGACACCCGCCGCCAAACCCGCTTATGCAATCGTCCTCGACGTGACGCTGCTGCTCATCGCGGTGGGGCTCGTATTGTGGGCGCTCTGGCGCTGGCTCAAGCGCAGTGACAGTCCGGCAATGCTCATCGTGCAATGGATTCTCACACTCATCACGCTTGCGGGGCTTTACGGGCTGGTGCGGCACATTGATAAGCAAATCGCAGGAGGGGTGAACTATGCCGTGGCGTTTTACGGCGTAGGCAGCCTGGTTGTCATTGCGCTGATATTGACGCTCATCTGGCGTCACAACATCGCGGGACTGATCGCCAAACCGTTCTCCGCTCTTTACGACGGTGGGGATACGGAGGTGGATCCGCAGGCGTTTTATTCCATCGCCATCACCAAACGCAAGCGCGGCAAATATGACGAGGCGGTGAAGGAAATCCGCAGGCAACTGGAGCGTTTTCCAAAAGACTTGAACGGTCACATGTTGCTCGCTGAAATCCAGGCCGAACATCTCAATGACCTGCCCGGCGCGGAATTGACCATTCATCGTTTTTGCCAGCAGCCGGGCCATACGCCATCCAACATTACGTTTGCATTGAATGCGCTTGCAGACTGGCATCTGAAATACGCGCTGGATCGTGAGGCGGCGCAGCGCGAACTCGAAACCATCGTCCAGCAATTCCCCGAAACCGAGTACTCGCAGGCTGCATTGCAACGCATCGCACATCTCGCCGCGCGGGAACAGTTGGTGGCAACTCATGATCGCCCGAAAATGGCCGTGCCACACAGCGTCGAGAGCATTGGGTTGCTTCATTCCACCGGTCATCTGATGCCCAAGGCCACCGACCCTGAATCTCTGGCGCTCGAATACGTGAAGCATCTTGAACAGTTCCCGCAGGACGCCGAGGCGCGGGAGAAGCTGGCGTGTCTTTACGCCGATCATTACAAGCGTCTCGATCTGGCGGCGGATCAACTGGAGCAGTTGATCGCAGAGCCGAACCAGCCGACGCGGTCGGTCGTGCGCTGGTTGAATCTGCTCGCGGATATCCAGGTGCGGCTTGGTGCGGGTTATGATGCCGCATGGGTGACGCTGGGGCGGATCATCGAAATGAATCCCACTGCGTCCGCCGCTGACATGGCGCGCAATCGCATGGACCTGCTCAAACTGGAATTGCGATCAAAAGAAAAGAGCCGGGCGATCAAGCTCGGCTCTTACGAACAAAATATCGGGTTGAAGGGGGGATCAACGCACTAGTTCCAAAGCCACACGCTTCTCAATTTCATGAGCCACCTCGAGGTCGCGTCCTCCCCATTGAGTGCGGCACTGCACGGTGACCTCGCTCAGGCGGGGTTCAATTGATTCGACGCGTACCCACACGGTGCGCTGGTTGACCTTGCCTTCGACAATGCGCACTGAATTGCTGCTGGCAAACAGGGTGGATTCGTTGTTCAGGGTGCCGTAGGCGCTCACGGCGCGTTTGGCCGCTTCAAAAACCTCCGGCATGGGCCGTTCATAACGAGCCGCCATCTGATCTTTGAGGAATGGAACTCCGGCGCGAGAGCGATTGTCCACGGTGTTGACGCAACCGGTGATCGTCAAAGCGACGCCGGCGAGAACAGAAAATAGGATGCCTTTATTCATTTGAATCAAATGCAACCAGATTAAAGCCGAGCGTCAAGCAGGAAGAACCTGTTGGCCGTAACGTCAGCCATTTTGGCTGACGTAGAGCCGGGCTTCCAGCCTGTCGGAAAATGCGTCACACGTACCTACGGCATGGCTAAATCCGAATTGTTCCGCAATGCGGGCAATTTGTCCGGGCGGCATGATGTCTCCCTCTACGGCAGGCCGTAAGGCCCGCCTATACTGCTCAAACACAAACTCGTCGCACCTTCACAACCTCGCGTTGTCAATCAGCCTCGTCTTCCCAACAAACACCGCCAGCGCAAGATGAGTTCCGCGTTTCACGATTCGCACCGGCGCCAGCGTATCCGGATCAAAAAACTCCACGTAATCCAGTCGTGCGGAGGGAACTTTATCAACTAGTTGACGCACCTGCTCTCTCAGTTTCACCGCAGAAATGTTTTTTCGCGCGACGTTCTGTTGCGCGAGCTTGATTGCCCTTCCGAGCACCGTGGCCTGTGGCCGCAGATCGCCGACAAGATATTTGTTCCGGGAACTCATGGCCAGACCGTCGCTCTCGCGAACCGTCGGGGCCACGATGATCTTCACGGGGAAGTTCAGGTCGGCCACCATGCGCTTGATGATGGCGGCTTGCTGCCAGTCCTTCGCGCCGAACACCGCCACGTCTGGCAGCACGATGTTGAACAGCTTGGCGACGATGGTTGTCACGCCACGGAAATGCACTGGCCGCGACGCGCCTTCCATGTGTTGCGAAAGAGTTTCCTCCACCACGTAGGTGCTGTATCGCCCTGTCTCCTTGCCCGGATACATCTGCGCGTCCGTGGGCACGAACACAACGTCCACTCCGGCCTCACGACACAACTTGCAGTCACGGGCCAGGTCACGCGGGTAACGTGACAAATCTTCGGCAGGCCCGAACTGCGTCGGGTTCACGTAAATGCTCACGACCACCTTGCCCGAGCGCCCCACGCGCCGACGCGCCTCGCGCACGAGACTCAAGTGGCCCTCGTGCAGATAACCCATCGTCGGCACGAAGCCGATGCGCACGCCGCGTCGTCGCCATTCACCGGCGAGGCGCTGCATGGCGGAGGGTGGTTTGACAATTCGCATTGGCCGAATTTGCGGAAACTGCGGCGTGCAAACAATCCAATTGTCTGAGCCCGGATGATGCAGTGCGAATTCGCGGGAAGCACAGCCGCCTCGGCTGCTGATCGGTGGTGTCCTCGCGCCGAACATGGGAATCTCGGGGATTATGCTGAACATCGGAATGATTCCGCGCGCCAGGCTTATGCCGCAGATTCCGATCAGCCGCAGATTCCTGTCATGGGGCTGTAAGCCCCGGATGTGACAGCACGGGCTGAAGGCCCGGGAACGTGGTTCAAAATAATTCCAAGGCCTGAGAGGCTGGAACGAAAAGGTGACCACTCAGTCAAGTGAAGAGCAGAGAATTTGCAGCCTTTGTCGGACAAAGTTCAGAGTTCATTTTGGAAACAAAATGATGCTGGACAAATTTTTAGGCCAGGAATACCGTCGAACAAATGAACCCAGATAGGCTGCAACGTTTGCAGCTAACTAACTGTTAGACGGCGTTCGTGCGTTCCGTGAAAAGGCGAGCCATTATTTTGTGCGGAGTTAGGTTGTTCGCTGTCGTTGCAGTTGCGTATGTTGTTCGTCATTCAGAGTCCGCCATGAGTCTCAACATCAAGCTTCCGAAGGGATGGACGGATTACGATAATCCGGACGGCCCGCCGACTTACGTTCGAGAGTTGAGCGAGACGCCCGGCCCGCTTCAGATTTCCTGGGCGGAATACAAGGGCGGCGCGATTCCGAATCCGACCGCCGCCGACCTGAAGCGCATGGCTGAGGAGTTTGGAGAGAAGCATGACTTTGGAGAGTTGGTCGAGTCGTCGAGTAGTCCGTGCGCGTTTGGCACGTTGGGCACGGCAGTTTTCCGTTCGTCCGAAAACCCGAGGATTCAGATGTGGCATCTCTCAAACGGCAGAGACTTCATCATGGTCACGCACATTTGCCCGACCGAGCCAGACACGGTCGAGGTGCGCGAGGCGCAGGAGATTGTGCGCACGCTCACCATTGGCAAGAAGCCGAAGTGGAAGTTTTGGTGAGACAGATGAGAGAGTCACAGACCACGCCGTCTAATACCGAGATAGGCTGCAAATTTTCCCAACTCCAAAGCACTTTGAAACTTGATCACCCATTTGCATGAGCGGTTCAAGCAATTACACAACCACGCTCTCGAACAATTCAACCATCACCTTGCCCTTTTCCCTGAAGCGAAACTCCCATCGCGAGCAGTACCCGGTTGAATGTTGACAAGTCGCCGGTCAACTTCCGGATTACTTTCGCTGGATTTCATGGCCGGGCGATTGCATCATGGCTTGTATGAAACTGATTCTTCACACTCACAATGTCACGTTGACCAAGGCAATCGAAGAACATGTGATGGACAAACTCAAACGCGTTGAACATCTGGATCAACGCATCATTGATGCGCGCGTCACTCTTGAACACGACCACAAACGCATCCCGGAAAAACAGTTTTCCTGCTCCGTCCGCCTCGCAGTCCGCGGCCCGGACCTGTTTGCCGAGGATCGGGAGGAGGATTTGTACGCGGCCATAGACATCGTCTCAAAGAAGATCGAAGGCCAGATCCGCAAGCGCCACAACAAGGCCAAGGCGCGTCATCACACCGACGCTTCCGCAACCAAGCAGAAACTCAAGGAGCGAGGGCTTTGACCGGGAAGTTGATGGTCTAAAGTTGATGGTTGATAGAACAGAACGCGCCTGAACCGTGCCCATCAACCATCAACCATCACCCATCAACTCCCTCATTCTGCGCAGCCGCGTCGTCCTCCCGATCTGCCATCCGGCGATTGAAGACGGCGCGGTTGTTGTTTCCGGCGGGCGCATCCAGGCGGTTGGCCGGTGGCGGCAACTTAAAGGAAAGTTTTCCGGGGAGACGGTTGACCTTGGCGAGAGCATCGTATTGCCTGGACTCATCAACGCACATTGCCATCTGGACTACACCCACATGGCCGGGTTGTTTCCGCCCCGGAAAAGTTTCAGTGACTGGATCAAGCTCATCACCACCGAGAAGTCGCATTGGACATTTTCGGATTACGCCGAGTCCTGGATTGACGGTGCAAAACAGCTCCTCCGCTCCGGCACAACCACCGTAGGGGACATCGAAGCCGTTCCGGAACTCCTGCCGGACGTATGGGAAACCACGCCGCTGCGGGTCATTTCGTTCCTCGAAATGACCGGCGTGAAAAGCCGGCGCAAACCCGAACTCATCCTCCGTGAGGCGCGGGAAAAACTGGATGAGCTGCCCCAGGGCCGTTGCCGTGGAGCGTTGTCACCGCACGCGCCCTACTCCACCACGCCAAAGCTGCTCCGGCTCACCACTGCTCTCGCCCGCAAACGAAAACTGCGCGTCACGACTCACGTCGCCGAGTCTGCGACCGAGTTTGAAATGTTCACCACGGCGCGAGGGGAGATGTTCAACTGGCTCAAGCGAAATGAACGTGACATGCGCGACTGCGGGAAACTTTCACCCGTGCAACACCTCGCCCGCCAGAACGCTCTTGGCCCGCACCTGCTGGCGGTTCACGTCAACCACCTTGCGCCTAGGGACGCACAACTGCTCGCGCGGAAGCGGGTCAACGTTGTTCATTGTCCACGCAGCCACGAGTATTTTCAGCACGCCACATTTCCCATTGAGGAATTAAGCAACGCCGGCGTCAACATCTGCCTTGGCACGGACAGCCTTGCGACTGTGCTGTCGAAGCGGAAACAGATGCCCACGCTGACCATGTTTGCGGAGTTGCGCGCCTTCGCCACAAAGCATCCAGAGGTTTCACCACTACAAATCCTCGAAATGGTCACGCTCAACGCGGCACACGCACTCGGCCAGCGCGGCAAACTCGGTGAACTGAAACGTGGCGCGTTCGCCGACCTGATCGCCCTGCCCTTTTCAGAAGTGACCGCCGCCGCAACCGAAGCCGTTGTGCAACATTCCGGCGACGTGAGCGCAAGCATGATCTGTGGCGACTGGGCTGTCGCCCCAGGTTGACGACGGCGGCGTTACCATCGGCGCTTATGCAAAAAAACGCTTGCCCTGATTTTCGCTTGCCCCAAAATTCCCCATGGTTACTCAAACAATCATCCGTTTAACATTATGGGCAGAATCTATAACAACATCGTCGAAACCATCGGTCGCACACCGCTGGTCAAACTCAACAAAGTCACCGCAGGACTCGAAGCCACGATTTTGCTCAAGTGTGAGTTCTTCAATCCGCTTGGCAGCGTCAAGGATCGCATCGGCATGGCAATGATCGAAGACGCCGAGAAGCGCGGCATTCTGAAGCGAGATACGGTCATCATCGAGCCCACCAGCGGCAACACCGGGATTGCGCTCGCATTTGTCGCAGCGGCCAAGGGGTATCAGCTCATTCTCACAATGCCGGAAACCATGTCGCTCGAACGCCGCACCCTGCTGGCGATGCTCGGCGCAAAACTGGTTCTAACACCTGGGCCGGAAGGCATGAAAGGCGCCATCGCCCGCGCCGAACAGCTCGCCAAGGAAACTCCGAACGCATGGATTCCCCAGCAGTTCGAGAATCCCGCCAATCCTGAGATCCACAAGAAAACCACAGCAGTGGAATTGTGGGAGGACACCGACGGGAAGATTGACATTCTCGTCGCTGCCGTTGGCACTGGCGGAACGATCACCGGCTGCTGCGAAGTCATCAAGCCGAAGAAACCCTCGTTCAAAGCCATCGCTGTTGAACCGAAGGATTCGCCGGTGATTTCGCAAACGCTCGCGGGCGAACCTGTCAAACCCGGCCCGCACAAGATTCAGGGCACAGGCGCGGGCTTCGTTCCAAAGAACCTTCACCTCAAGGACGGTAGCGGCAATCCGCAGATTGTCGAATGCGTCCAGGTTTCCAACGACGACTCGTTCGCAATGGCGCGACGGCTCGCAAAGGAAGAAGGATTGCTCGTGGGAATTTCCACCGGCGCGAACGTCACTGCGGCCATCGAAGTCGCACGACGCCCCGAAAATCGCGGCAAGTTGATCGTCACCATCGCATGCTCCACCGGCGAACGCTACCTGAGCACCGCGCTCGCTGCGGAAGCGCGGGCGGCTGTAGGTGGATGATCCACACGCAATCAAGCGCAAACAAACGATCACGTTTTCAATCACTCCCGCTACCGGGAGTGATTTTTTGCATTGTTGGAGCTTGGAATTTGCAGGCTTTTTTTCATAGCCTGCGCGTGAATTATGTTGCGCAAGAATTCCAGCCGTAAATCAAAACATAAAGGTGGCACGTTCGCCATCGTCGCGTCGAAATACAACTCCAGCTATGTGGACGCCATGTTGCACGCCGCCCAGTCTGAGTTGAAACGCGCCGGAGCCGTTGTCCGCGTCGTCCGCGTGCCAGGTGCGTATGAGATTCCCGTGGTAGCAGCGCGGCTTGCGCGCACTTCACGCACCACGCACCACGCACCAGGTCCAGTAGCCATCCTCTGCCTCGGGGTCATCCTGCGCGGGCAGACCGTTCACGCAGCCCAGATTGGCGATGCCGTGAGCCGCGCACTCATGAACATCCAGTTGGAAACGGGAGTGCCGGTCATCCACGAAGTGTTGCTGCTGGAAAGCAAGGAGCAGGCGAAAGCCCGTTGTTGCGACCCAAAACACAATCGCGGTACCGAGGCAGCTCAGACCGCCCTCGAAATGGCCCGGGTCATGGCGGGACTAGCGGCGGAATTGGGCGAAGACGTGCCGTTTTGAAGATGTCCATTTCTGACTCGTCAAACCCTCCCGTGAAAGCTATGTTCAGCCTCATCATGAAGCTTTGTTTCAGTTTATTCGCCACCACTGCGCTGACAACCTCCCTCCTGGCGCAATCCACGAATGCCCCGTTGCAATTTGCCCCGCCGCCGCCTCTCGTGCCGCCGGTGCGCTCTCAAGCCGCGTCACCTGTCGCCACAACTCCAATCGCCGTGCCAGTTCAACCCCAGGCAGCGGGGCAGTTGCCTGACACCGTGCTCGCTTGGAATTCGGTTTCCCAGGAATACGTCGCCAAGATTGGCGAACCCGAGGCCCATTTCAAATTTACCTTCACGAATGTCTCGCCGGACGTGGTGACTGTAAATGCCGCACCAGGATCCTGCGGGTGCACCGTTGCTAAGCTTCCCCAACTGCCTTGGAAGGTCGCGCCGGGCGAGACCGGAGAGTTACCAGTCGTCATGAACCTTGCGGGCAAGAACGGCGCCATCGTCAAGACTGTTACGCTGATGACCGACAAGGGAAACAGGACGCTTATGGTAAAATCCATAATTCAGCTGCCGGAACCAGTCACGCCACATGCCCCAGGACAACAACCGATCATGACGGACGTCGCCCGCGCGAAAAACCAGGAACTCGCCAAGGTGGATCGGCAGGCGGTCTTCAAGGGTGATTGCGCGACCTGCCACGTGCATAAGGCAAGAGGCAAAATGGGCAAGGAACTCTACGCCGCTTCATGCGGCATCTGCCATGAGGCCGAGCATCGCGCCACAATGGTCACCGATCTCCACAATTTGAAGACTCCACCTACCGCCGAGTATTGGACATTGATTATTGTGAACGGGAAACCCGGCACCCTCATGCCCGCCTTTTCACAAGCGCAAGGCGGACCATTGACCGACGCACAGATTACTTCCCTCGTGGAATATCTGGTGAAAGATTTCCCAAAGACACCAGCGGCGCACGCATCCATTCCGGGTTCGACAGCGAAGTGACTTCTGCATGATCCCCTGCCTTGGAGCACTCCACCAAGGAAGTCCGGGCAGGTTTAATCTTCTTCCACAGCTTCGGCATCATCTGCTCCGAGCGGCGCGATGCCGTATTCCTTGAGTTTGTTGCGCAAGGTGCGGATGCTCAAACCGAGTTTTCGCGCGGTGTGCGTACGGTTGCCGCCCAACTGTTCAAGCACCCGCAGTATGTAACGTTTCTCGATCTCACCGAGCAATTCAATCTCGCCGTTGGTTGGAGGGCTTGATGCCCCTGCCGGAACGCCGGCCGCAGCGGAAGCGGCCCCGCCAAACCCGAGATGCTCTGGCTTCAACTCCTCGCCGTCCGCGCAAAGAATCACCGCGCGCTCGACCACGTTCTGCAATTCACGCACGTTGCCCGGCCAGTTGTGCGACTCCAGCGCCGCGCGACATTCCTTGGAAATGCCAGTGACCTTGACACCATGTTTGCGTTCAAAACGGCGCATGAAGTTTTCGGCCAGAAACAAAATGTCCTCGCGACGCTCCCGCAACGGCGGCACAAAAATAGGAACGACATTCAGCCGGAAATAAAGGTCCTGACGGAATTCCTTGCGCTCGACACTCTGCTCGAGATCGCGATTGGTGGTGGCAATCACACGCACGTCCACCTTGATGGTGCGTGAACCGCCCACCCGCTCGAGTTCGCGCTCCTGCAACACACGAAGCAGTTTTGCCTGAACATGCGGCGAGATTTCGCTGATCTCGTCCAAAAGGATTGTTCCACCGTGCGCGAGTTCAAAGCGCCCCTCGCGCTTGTTGACCGCACCGGTGAACGCGCCTCGTTCGTGCCCGAAGAATTCGCTCTCGATGAGGTTCTCCGGCACTGCGGCACAATTGACGCGAATGAACGGCGCGCTGACACGCGGGCTTTCCCGGTAGATGGCGCGCGCCACGAGTTCCTTGCCGGTGCCGCTCTCGCCCTGAATCAGGACCGTGGCCTGTGTTCTTGCCACCTTGCGGATGAGATCCCGCAACTGATCCATGGCAGGGCTGCGACCAAGCAATTCCTGGCCGCTTTCAGAATCCTCCTCCCGCGTAAAAAATTCGTTCACCTTTACCAGCCTCGTGAACTCCTCCGCCTTTTTCAGAATCACATCAATGTGATCCAGAGCAAAAGGCTTGATGATGTAATCAAACGCGCCGTCCTTCATGCATGCCACGGCGGATTCCACGGAGCCAAACCCCGTCATCACCACCACGAGAGGTTTGATTGGACGGGACTGCAACTGGCGCAGCAACTCCGTACCGTCACCATCGGGCAGGCGCACATCCACGAACATGAGATCGAAGTTGTCCTTGGAGAGAAATTCCGCAGCGGCGGCGATGGTGCCGGCGCCGGCAACGTCGTAATGCTTGTGGCGCAATTGCGTTTCCAGGCTCTT
>CAYSDO010000051.1:0-16316 GCA_964429665.1 uncultured Bifidobacterium sp. | reverse complement strand
TGTTGGGGTTGTCTATCGCCCAGTCCTCCGAGACGTAGTGAACCGATCCGATGAAATAATCCCACGGATGCCGTGCGGCGAGATCGCGAATCCAATCTTCATGGCCGGGCAGATAATCCACCTCCAGTGCGAGACGAATGGTGAGCTGCGGAAACTCCCTTTGAGCGCGGCGGACTTTCTCAACGTATTCGTCAAGCTGGCTGTTGAACATCCGCCAGTCATCAAAATCATCACGCATCATCGGCGAATGATCGGAGAAACCTATCTCGGTCAGACCGACTTCGAGCGCGCGACGCGCATAATCAACCGGCTCCCCGCTTGCGTGGTGGCAAAGCGGCGTGTGCATGTGGTAATCGGGAGGAAGTGCCATGTATCAGATGCGAAGTGTCAGATGTTCGTTCCGTATGACGCATTGTTAACGGGTTCGCCGGCCGGGTCAAAAGCAAAAGCTGTAGCGGCAAATGACAAGGAAACGGCTCAAAAGATTTTTGTCGAGTTCGGCTGTGAATTGGAGAAAATCAGCACGGCGCTGGATATCAAAGCAAATGGCTTTCACAGACTTTCAGGAACAGACTCAGGGTGTCGCCTTGTTGCAACGCTCGCTGCAACGCGGACGGCTAGGGCACGCGTATTTGTTTTCCGGCGGCCAGATCGAAACGCTTGAAGCGCTCGCACGAACGCTTGCGAAGACGTTGAACTGCCTGGATCCGGTGCGCAACGGCGGCGCGGCGATTGATTGCTGCGATGCCTGTTTGCCCTGTCGCAAGGCCGATAATGAATCTCACGCGGACGTACATTGGGCGCGACCGGAAAGCAAATCCCGCGTAGTGACGATTGATCAGATGCGTGAAATGATGCGCGAAATCCAGCTCAAGCCGAACGAGGCCGGCTATAAGGTGGCGATCATCGCGGGCGCAGACCGGTTGAACGCAGCGGCGGCAAATTCGTTTCTCAAGACTCTCGAAGAACCACCACCGAAGTCCGTGATGATACTTCTGACCTCGGAGCCGGGACGAATTATGGAAACGATTGTGTCGCGTTGCTTGCGCCTGAACTTTGCGGGCGACGGTTCGAAGCGTTGGACCGCGGAACAGATCGAGTGGCTGACAGGTTTCAGCTCGCTGGCGTCTGCTGAACAGAAGAGTCTGCTGGGGCGATACAGATTGATGGATGTGCTGGCTCAGAAGCTGGCGGCGTTGCGTGAGACGGTGGACGCGGAACTCACCGCCAGGTCGCCGCTGGAAAAGTACGACGACTTGGAAAAGGATTTGCGCGAACGCTGGGAGGACGAACTCAAGGCGGCCATCGAGGCCGAGTATCGGCGGCGGCGTGCGGATGTGCTGTCGCTCGTCCAATGGTGGTTGCGCGATGTCTGGCTGCAATCACTCGAAGCCGGACGCGAGTTCCTAAGCTTCCCCGAAATTGGTGGTGCAGACAAAGTCGCCGCGCGAATTGGAACTGTTCGCGCCGCCGAAAACCTTCGCACGTTGGAAAAAACACAGCGGTTGCTCTTCACAAATGTTCAGGAGGCACTGGCGCTGGAAGTCGGCTTGCTGAAACTCAATCTGTGATTGGTGGCGGTTGCACGCACAACTTGGCAGGAACATTACCAACCTTCCGCCGCGTTTTAATTTCACCACAACGCTGAACTAAATCCTGGATTTCTGGTTGAGCAATGTTCCCCTCTGTTCGTTTTGAGACAGCGAACTTTCACTCAGATCTCCCGGCGTTCTGAATCACGCGTAAAGATGCGGCGTGATGATCCCAATCAAGGCCATCCGTCAGTTTCTGCAAAGATTCTTGAAACAAAACTCGCCAGCTTCGGGTTATATGCACACGAAAGTGAACATGAAAAACTAATATGAAAACCTCGACCAAATCACGCGTCCATTATGCAACTGAAACAACAGGCACTTCGGTGTCTTGCGGTCAACTCGCAGGCTCAACCAGACTGAAACTGCTCATTGGCCTTGCCGCAGTGACAGCGGCATGGCTCACCTATCAAGCCGTCGCTGAAACGCTTGTCCTCCACCGGTTGATGGATGAGGCCACTGAAAGCGTCGCGGCGAAACCCGTGGTGCGGTATCCGCCGAAAAACCAGTCGGTTTATCCCGACTCGAAATCTTTTGAAACAAATGGTGTCACAGCCGTGTTATTGAACTGAGACGATGAAAACATTCGCAACCAGAGCAAACCCGGCGTTCAAGATGGCTCAACCTCTACCCTCGTGGCCTGTCATTGTTACGGGCAGGGCTGAATGTGCAGCGGCGGTGTCTCACGCCAGGTCGTTCCGTTCGCATGTCGCGGCACCACAGGAGGCGTTTGGCCTCGCATTGTGCGCCACGCCGACAAAGCTGGAACTCTGCGCCGCATCAGTCCGTTAAAAACACTGAATCCGCCCACATGAGCTACCAGGCCTTAAATGTCCGAAGTTATGCAACAGCTTTGCCAACCACACGCCTCTGGCGCTAAGATATGTTCTGGACGAGCGGCGCCCGCCCATGACCGACGCGCAACAGTTCGAGGCGTTCCTGCACAACTACCAGAACATGGTATTTAGCACCGCCATGCGCCTGACCGCCAATCAGTCCGAAGCCGAGGACATCACCCAGGAAGTATTCCTGCGCGCGTATGAACGCTTCTCGGATTTACAGAACAGCCCGACCGTTGGCGGCTGGCTCAAGACGGTGGCCACCAATCTCAGTCTCAACCATCTCTCCCGTTACCGGTCCCGCTGGACCTTCTTTTCTGAAATCCTTCGCGGCACAGACGACGATGAAAATGAAGTGGTGGAATACCCGGAGACGGAAGATTCCCAGGAGGCATTTGCCGCCGCTGATCGTCGCGAGCTGGTTGAGCAGGCGTTGCAAGGGTTGTCGGCTTCGCAGCGCGTGCCGCTGGTGCTGCATCATTTTGAAGGTCTGCGTTACGAGGAGATTGCTGAAAAACTCGGCGTGTCGTTGGGCAAGGTGAAGACTGATATTTTTCGCGGGCGCGAGGCACTACGCCGGAAATTGCATCTCAATCTTAAGGAGGAGGGATTGGTTTGATTTGTGAAGTGCGTATGAATCCACAACACGAAAAGCAACTCGAAGCCAGCGTGCGGCGTGAACTGGATTCACTCAGCGAATTGCCTGCGCCACCCGCGCTCGCGAACCGAATCATGCGTGTCATCGAGCAACGCGCCGCCGCCCCGTGGTATCGCCGTGCGTGGCCGACATGGCCGTTGGCGCTGCGTACCGCTTCGTTGGTTGTGTTGCTCGGTGCATTTGGTGGTCTGTGTTTTGGCACTTGGGAATTAACCCAGGTTGGGGCCGGGCAGCCATTGTTCGGCGGGTGGTTTGCAGATGCGTGCGCGCTTTGGAGAACGTTGGGCGTGCTGGTAAATGTTGTCAGCACGTTCATCAGCCGGTTGGGAACAGGAGTCATCGCGACTGGCTTCGCGTTGATGTTTGCCACCTGCGTAGCCTGCATCGGTCTTGGCTCGGTGTGCGTCCGCATGGCGATGCGCCCGGCAATGAACAGAATTGAATCATGAAACGAACAACTAAAATCTGGCTCAGTGCCTTTCTAGTGGCGGGGATCATTTCGTCACAACCATTGTTGCTCCTGGCACAATCGAACGAATTGGAGAAGTCCGTCCAACAGTCGTCGGCGCACTCGGCCATAACCAACACCGTGGCGGAAATACATGGTGAGGCTGCAGGCGGAACAAATGGTTCTACGGCAGCCGGTGAAAACCAATCGTCACAACGGCGTCGTGGACCTGTCGTTTCAATTGGAGGCCGTGCCGAGCTCAAGGAAGGCGAGTCGGCGGAAGTTGTCGTGGCCATCGGTGGTTCAGCCAAGGCAGGCGGCAAAGTGCAGAATGCAGTTGTGGCAATCGGTGGCGATGCAGAGGCAGACGCCGATGTGGGCGATGCCGTGGTGGCGATTGGCGGCAACGTTACGACAAAAGGCAAGGTGGGGGATGCGGTGGTTGCAGTTGCCGGCAATGCAGAAGTTCAAGGCGAGGTTGGCGACGCGGTGGTGGCGATCATGGGTGACATAAAGATCGGGCCCGGTGGTGTTGTCAGTGGAGACGTGGTGTCGGTCGGTGGCAAAATTGACGTTGCGAAAGGCGCGAAGATCAATGGAGAGATCGTTGAGGTCAGCGTGGCGCAATATCCGATACTCGCACCGATAAAAGGTGTCGCAGATTGGTTGAGGCATTGTTTGCTGAAGTTCAGACTGCTGGCACCGCAACCGGGGTGGTATTGGGTGGCCGTTGCTGCGTTTCTCCTGCTTTACATGCTGATCGCCGTGGCCATTCCGCGACCTGTTGCAGCGTGTGTCAACGAACTTTCTCAACGACCGGCCACAACATTTCTGCTTGGTTTGCTGACGAAGGTGCTGCTGCCGCTTGTATTGTTGGTGCTGGCGATGACAGGTATCGGCATGTTGGTAGCCCCGTTTGTCCTGGCCGCGCTGTTCGTCGCAGCCTTGATTGGCAAGGTCGCCCTTTTTGAATACCTGGGCCAAAAGATTCTTTCCCTGTTCGGCGTTACGATTCCCCGACCGGCTCTGGCGCTGCTGGCTGGTTTCGTTCTGATCACTTTGCTCTACATGGTGCCATTGCTGAGTCTGTTGGTATTTGCGCTGGTCGGTCTCTGGGCGACCGGCGTTGCCGTGACAACCGCTTTCAGCAGTGCGCGGAGGGAAACGCCGCAGCGTCCGAAATCCACATCGACCGGATTTGCGCCAACAGCCACACCTCCGCCGGGTGCGCCAGGGTTTGCCGCCATGCCCGCTGCGACAGAAGCCTCGGATTCATCAATGGCGAGCGCGTCAGCAACGTCAACACCGCCTCCCTCGGCGACAGTACCCGAAGCGTTGGCCTTGCATCGCGCAAACTTTTTCGAGCGCATGGGAGCAATCTTCCTGGATGTGGTGGTGGTGAGCGTGCTCATGGTGATGATTCACGCATTGCCACCGCTGCGATCTTTGCGACCAATGCCATTTGGTTTCTTCGTTGCACTGGCATATTTCGCAGGCATGTGGGCGTGGAAAGGCACAACCATTGGCGGGACTGTGCTTGGTCTAAAAGTCGTCCGACTCGACGACAAGCCCGTGACGATCAGCGTGGCGCTCGTGCGCGGCCTCGCATCGGCGCTTTCCTTCATCGTCATGTTTCTTGGTTTCTTTTGGATGATATGGGATTCGGAGAAACAAACGTGGCATGACAAAATTGCCGGCACCGTTGTCGTTCGTTCCCCGCGTGTGATGCCTTTGGTGTGCTTATGAAATGGAGATGGCCGCCAGATAGCTGTTGGTAGAACGGACACATTGGACACTGTCGCTCTTGGCAGAAGCTCGCCCTGCCGATAACGTCCCGCTGTGCCGATCTTTCACGAATGTTCGCGCTGCACGGCCTGCTGTCGCTGGCCGGGCCAGGTGCGATTAAGCGATGAGGAGATCATGCGTCTCGCTGTGTTTCTCGGACTAAGCGAACACGCGTTCATCCAACAGTTCACCCGCCTCACGCATGACCGGCGCGGGCTTGCCTTGCAGGAAAAACCCGGCGGCGCTTGTGTCTTTCTTGATGGAGCGAACTGCGCGGTTCAACCGGTGAAGCCGCAGCAGTGCAGTGATTTTCCCAACCTCTGGCGGCACCCCGACGCGGAAAAACTTTGCCGAGCCGTCCCGCGATTGGTCACGGATGACGAATATGTGAAACTCGTGGCCAACGCCACAAGGCGCACCAAAGAATCCGTGCGCGCAATTTTGAAACAGATAGCGAGTGGAGCATGACAGGTGGCACGATTTTCAAACACGTTGAACTGGACGAGGTGCAAAGTCGCAAATAGCGCCGGATAAACGCCGGCTTGACAGGTTTTGTGAATTCGCAAATGCTCGCCGCCTTGAACATCAAGTACCACCAACAAAATGAAAATACACCCCGCTGACTTCTCCACTCTTCTTCATCGCACCAAACTTGCCGCGCTCGCCGCGCTCGTTTCGGTCGCATTCACTTCGTGTGTTACCGCGCAGCAGGAACCGGGGTTCGTTTCCCTGTTCGACGGAAAAACGTTGACAGGTTGGACGCTCGTCGGAAAGCACGGCCCGGGCTACGGTGTCACCAACGGTGTCATTTATTGTGCTCAAGGCGGCGGCGGAAACTTGTTCACCGAAAAGGAATACGACGATTTCATCCTCCGCTTCGAATTCAAGCTGGAGGATGGTTCAAACAACGGCATTGGCATCCGCGCACCATTGGGCGGCGACGCTGCTTATGCCGGAATGGAAATTCAAATTCTCGAGGAAAGCGCAGCATTGCGTGGCAAGTGGGGGCCTTTGCACGAGGAGCAATACCACGGGTCGGTCTATGATTGCATTGCGGCGAAGAAGGGCGCGCTCAAACCACCGGGCCAATGGAACACCGAAGAAATCACCGCGCGTGGCCGCCAGATCACCGTGGTGGTCAATGGCCAGACGATCCTCGACGCAAGCCTCAACAGCGTGACCGATCCGGCGAAGTTGATGAAACATCCCGGGCTGTTCCGTGAACGCGGGCACATCGGCTTCCTCGGCCACAATGATTATCTCGAATTCCGCAACCTCCGCATCAAGGAATTGCCCCGTACCGAACCTGACAACACAGCCCCGGAAGGATTCACGGCATTGTTCAACGGCAAGAATCTCGATGGTTGGAAGGGACTTTTGAAGGGTCCGAACGACAATCCCATCAAGCGCGCCGCGCTGACTCCGGAACAAAAGTCCGAGGCTCAAAAGGAAGCGGATGATGACATGCGTGCGCATTGGAAGGTTGAGAATGGCGAGTTTGTTTTTGACGGCAAGGGCCGCAGCCTTTGCACGGCCAAGGATTACGCAAATTTTGAGCTGCTCGTGGATTGGAAGATTCCGGCGCATGGCGACAGCGGCATTTATCTGCGCGGTTCGCCACAGGTTCAGATCTGGGATCCACACTCGCAGCCCACCAAACATGGCAGCGAAGTCGGCTCGGGCGCTTTTTACAACAACCAGAAAAATCCGAGCAAGCCACTCATGGTTGCCGACAAACCCATCGGCCAGTGGAATCGCTTCCGCATCATCATGGCCGGAGAGAAGGCTCACGTTTATCTGAACGGCGAGCTTGTCACACGCGACACCGTGCTTGAGAACTATTGGGACCGGAATCAACCCATCTTCCCAAGTGGCCAGATCGAGCTCCAGAACCACGGGGATGCACTCTGGTTCAAAAACATTTACATCCGTGAAATCCCTGCCAAGTAATACCATGAAAAACACCTTTTCACGCCGCGAATTCCTGCGCCGGGCAGCCGTAACCACAGCAGGTTTGTGGGTCGCACCCTATGTCACCAGCGGACTCCGGGCCGCGTCTCCGAATGAAACGCTCCTGCATGCAAGCTTTGGCAGCAGCGGCATGGCCCGCAGTGATATCGAAGGCATCACACGCGGGGGGCGGGCGAAACTTGTTGCCGTCGCAGATGTGGACTTGAACAAGGCTCGTTCGCTGAAGAAGGAATTCCCAGACATCAAGATTTACCAGGACTGGCGCGAACTCCTCGACAAGGAGAAGTCAATTGACTCTGTAAACGTGACGGTGCCGGACCACATGCACGCGGCAATGGCAATGTCCGCAATGCAGCTCGGCAAACACGTCTATTGTCAGAAGCCGCTGACGCACGACGTATTCGAAGCCCGGAGGCTCACGGAGTTTGCCCGTAAGAGAAAACTCGTAACGCAGATGGGCATCCAGATTCATTCCAGCGGGACTTACCGCCAGGCGGTACGCATCATTCAGGACGGCACGATTGGCAAGATCAAGGAAGTCCATGCATGGAGCGGCAAAGCCTGGGGTGATATGACACCACGACCTGACCGCAATGATCCTGTGCCAACAGATTTCAACTGGGATTCATGGCTGGGCACAGCTGCGGCCCGGACCTTCATCGGGGACAATTACTATCATCCCAGCAACTGGCGCAAACGGCTGGACTTCGGCACCGGTACATTTGGCGACATGGGCTGCCACATCTACGATCCGGTGTTCAAGGCGCTCGAACTGACGGCGCCGATCTCGTTGCGCTCGGACGGTCCCGGACCGAACCAGTGGAACTGGGCCATCAACGCACGGATCGAGTATATTTTCCCTGGCACACAATTCACCGAAGGCCAGACGGTCAAGGTGACCTGGTATGACGGCAATCAACTTCCTCCCAAGGAAGTGCAACCCCAGATGGGTGATGAGAAACTGCCTGATCAGGGTTCGTTGTTCATCGGCACGAAGGGCATGATGTTGTTGCCGCACATTGCCAGTGCGCAGCTTTTCCCGGAGAAGGATTTTGAAAACTGGACGCGTCCCAAGGTCACGGAGAACGATCACTGGCAACAGTTCGTGGAAGCCTGTCGGGGCAATGGCCAGACCTCCGCCAATTTCGATTACGCCGGACCCTTGACCGAGACGATTCTGCTGGGCGGTCTCGCCACCCGATTCCCGCGCACCACCCTTGAATGGAACGCGAAGAAATTGAAGTTCTCGAATGTGTCCGAGGCCAATCATTACGTTCGCCGGCGATATCGCAAAGGCTGGGAAGTCAAAGGATTGTCATGAAAAGGCGCGAGTTCATCCGTCAAACGGCCATGGGCGCTGCGGGCTTATGGCTTGCCGGTTGCCGCACCGCACCACGAAAAGTTTCCGCCAATGAAAAGTTGAACATCGGCATCATTGGCGTTGCCAACCAGGGCAACTACGACATGACGAATGTTGCCGGCGAAAACATCGTGGCATTGTGCGATGTGGACGAGACGTTCCTCGCGAAGGCAAAGCAGAAATTCCCTGGGGCGAACACATACAATGATTTCCGCCGCCTCCTCGACCAGAAGGAAATTGACGCCGTGGTCGTGGCCACGCCCGACCATACCCACGCTGTCTGCACGGCTGCGGCGTTGCGCAGCGGCCGCCATGTCTATTGCGAAAAGCCTCTCACACGTACGATCTCGGAGTGCCGCGTCGTCATGGACCTTGCCCGGAAGCACAAACTCATCACGCAGATTGGAACGCAGATTCACTCCGGAAAGAATTATCACCGCGTCGTAGAACTCATCCAGCAGGGTGAGATCGGCGCCGTCAATGAAGTTCATGTCTGGGTTGGTGCGGTCTATGGCGGGCACGATTTACCCAAGGACAGACCACCAGTGCCGTTTGGATTGCATTACGACCTGTGGCTCGGTCCTGTGCCCGAGGTGCCGTATCATCCGGAGCATGTGCCGTTCAAATGGCGGAACTGGTGGGCCTTTGGCGGAGGTTCACTTGGTGATTTTGGCTGCCATTTCATGGACCTGCCGCACTGGGCGCTGGGCTTGAGAGCGCCTTTGTGCGCGGAGGTGGTTGATGGCCCACCTGTACACCGCGACTCCACGCCGCCCTGGCTGATCGTGCGCTATCAATATCCTGGCCAGTCGGCAAGCAATCTGGTGACTCCCGCGAACATGAGGCCAGTGACACTGACGTGGTATCACGGCGGCAAAAAACCCGCGATGTTGCCGGCGGCAATCGCCGAGAAATGGGGAGGAGGCGTGTTGTTCATGGGTGAGAAAGGAATGTTGCTTGCCGATTACGGACGGCACATCGTGCTACGCGAGCCGGATTTCAAAGACTACGTGGCCCCGACATCCATTGACAGCGACTACACGGAACATCACCGGGATTGGATCCGGTCAGTCAAGTCGGGCAAACCGGCTGCGTCGGATTTTGCCTATTCTGGCAATCTTACCGAGGCTGTATTGCTGGGCAATGTAGCGTATCGGGCCGGAGGCAAGATCGAATGGAATTCCAAAAACCTACGCGCGAAAAACTGTCCTGCGGCAGACGAATTTATCCAGCATCACTACCGCAAAGGCTGGCAGCTCTGACATCGCCACATCTTCCGCACAGCATCTGGGGCTTCTCGAAACGCGATGAATTGAAGCCACTCATTACCGGTTCGTCCCGGCAGGATACAAAGAATCTGCATGCGGGTGGCCGTTAACCACAATCACAACGACGTAACATCACAACGGAGGTTCGACTCGGGGCAATTGAATTGGGCCAAGGCAAACGGTCACAAGACGTGAACCTCGAGGGCGGGACTAATCTTGCATGAAAACGGTGCTTCTTACTGCGTTTGTTGACAATGAACATCAAAATAGCAACATTGTTCCGGAATGAATACTCATAATACAACTCAGATGTCGGAGTTAAGCAAACTAAACATTCGACGCGAGCGAGCCTTCACTTTGATTGAGCTTCTTGTGGTGATTGCAATCATCGCGATCCTTGCCGCAATGCTGCTTCCTGCCTTAAGCAAAGCGAAGGTAAAAGCCCAGGCCGCAATGTGCATGAGCAACAACAAGCAAATCGGGCTTGCCATCGCCATGTATGGGGATGACAACGGGGGTATGTTTCCCCCGAATTTGCAAGGCAGCGGCATTGGCGGCTGGATTCAAGGCAAGATGGATTGGACACTTTCCACAGAAAACACGAATACCGCTCTCCTTCTCGCTGGCAAGATCGGACCCTATACGAAAAGCCTCGGCATCTATAAATGCCCGGCAGATAATTACCTTGTTTCCTTCCAGCGTGCCAGGGGATGGAGTGGACGTGTTCGCAGTATCTCAATGAACGCGTTCATTGAAGGCGGAGCCTACAAGGATTCCTCGGGCGGTTCTACATGGTATCCCACCTATCGTCGTTATGACAAATTCTCACAAGTCTTAAAGCCTTCACCCAGTGATTTGTGGCTGGTGGTGGACGAACACCCGGACAGCATCAACGACGGTTGGTTGATTACTGGTGTTTTGAATCCGGACAGCTGGATCGACCTCCCTGCAAGCTACCACAACGGCGCATGTGGATTCAGCTTTGTGGATGGTCATAGTGAGATTCACATGTGGCGGGTTGCCAGTACGAAATTACCCGTAAGAATGACTGATTTTCCTGGAGTGTCAGCACCCAAGAGCCAAGATCTGACTTGGATGATTGAACATTCAAGCGCATTGAGGTGATGGCAACGCCAGGTTGCCCTTAGGACCAGAACAGCACATCAGCTTGCCGGACAGAACGGTGGTTCTTTCAATTACCTCAATCAGGCTCAATAAGGGGTGATTGGTTGACACAATTCAGGCGGTCTGATCTATTGTTGTCATGAAAGCTGACCGCCACCCACAACGGGCAAGAAGTTGTACAGGCTTTACCCTGATTGAACTGCTGGTAGTAATAGCCATCATTGCAATTCTTGCAGCCATGCTGTTGCCCGCCTTGGGCAAGGCAAAACAGAAGGCTCAGGGCATTTACTGCCTTTCGAACCAAAAGCAACTGACGCTGGCTTGGGTCATGTATGCTGATGACAACCAGGGCAAGCTGGTGCCAAATCACGACGGCGGCACAACAGATTTCAACTTGAGTTGGGTGCCTGGGTGGCTGGATTTCAATGCCAACAACACAGCCAATACGAACAAGAATTTTTTGGTCAACGCGAAGATTGGGTCTTACACAAAGAACGTCGGCATCTACAAATGTCCCGCTGACATTTATAACTGCCAGATGTTTGGCACAAAGATGCCGCGGGTGCGCAGTGTTGGGATGAATGGGTTTATCGAAGGAGGCGCTTACAAAGGGGAACACAAGGCGGGTGACTCGCACTGGTTCCAAGGCTGGTACGCCTACGATAAAATGGCAGATATTCAAAAGCCCTCACCCTCCGGGCTCTGGGTGTTTGTTGACGAGCATCCGGACAGCATAAACGACGGATGGACCATCATGGGCGTGACGACTCCCACCCAGTGGACGGATTTGCCTGCGAGCTACCACAACGGCGCTTGTGGGTTTGGCTTCGCTGATGGCCACGCGGAAATAAAGAGATGGCTCGACAGCAGCACAAAAGTTCCCGTAAAGCAGACCCAATACAACGGCTTTGCAGCCACAACTGGAACCCGCGATACGACTTGGATCATCGAACGATCTTCTGCACTGAGCAGATGACAGCGGGCTTTATCGAGCAGCACTAATCCTTCTTATCCGGACGCGCTGACCCGTTGTAAGGTGCCGCTCCCCGAGGTTTCACAGAACGCACAGGTAATATGGTTGCATCCCGATCCTGAGTCTTTGGCGCTTCAATAAAACCGTAGTACCTACCCATCCAGTAATCCTCCAGCCAGCCGATGGGCGGGGTGACGCCGTGGCCGTTTTCGCCACCGTCATATTGAAGCGCATTGCGACTACCCCACTTGGCCTCTGATTCCCGCGGAGAAATAGCCCGCGTTCCGCCAGCATAAGGCACATAGCCGCGCTGGGGCGCAAGGTCGCTGCGGTGCGAGTTGTGATAGTTGTGATTCACCAGGTCCAGCGACCATTCGCGCAGATGTTGTGCGGCCTGCGGCGCTTCGCAATCATTCCCGGTGAACGCCCCATAAACGAAATTGAAAAACGGCAGTTGCTGCATGCGCAAAACCTCCCAACTCCGCTCAAGGCTGCGGAGGTAAATGGACCTGAGTTCCGTGTCCTTGGCATAGGTGATCAGCGTGTAGTAACACCAGAATCCCAGTTCGTCGTCCCATGTGGCTATGGACTCGGGCGGAAATGTCATCTTCTGCCGCAGGACGTAGGTGTGGTAACGCCACTTCAGAAGTTGGTCGAGGCCCGCTTGGAATTTGGGATCGCCGGTCAACGCGTGAGCCGCTTGCACATAACTCAACGCCTCCATCCCGTTCAGTCCGCGCGATTCAATCCCGTATGGCCGCTGGAGGTATTCGGGATCCCATCGCCCCCAACGCGTCGGCTTGCCATCCATGTCCCGCAGCAACCATCCGTTGTTCATGATGTGTGACGTAATGTTTGCAATGTGTTTCGCCGCGCGGGCCTTCTCCGCACCTTTCGCCGCAAGATCGTGAAACAGGCAGACCGCAAAATAATGTCCGTTCACCTCGTCGCTTGAAGTGTCACCTTTCCAAATCCAGAGACCGTCCTTCGTCGGATACCACTTGGCCGGCAGTCCGCCGGAACCGCGCGTGGCACGCTCACCCTTGTCGCCCTTGACCGACCAGACAGCGCGGGCAAAGAATCCAGGATTGCCTGTTATATCGTCGAGCCAGATCATCGCCTTGAATGCCTCAACCGCCTCCTGCCGCGCCTTTTCGTCCCCGGTAGCAGCGTACTTGAAGGTCGTCGCTGCGAGGTAATGTGCCGTATTCCCGCCGTCATTGTCGCTGATCTCCCGCAGCCAACCGTCCGTGTCGCCTGACCAGTAAAGTTTGTGAATGAACCCAAGCCGCTTAAAACCCCACTCGTCCAGTTCGCGTTCGAAATATGCCGCCTTCTTGGCAAGCGTGAATGGTTCGTAACGAACGATTCCCAATCCAGCATCCGTCGCGATGTAGACCACTCGCTGACCTGTCGCAATGTCCCGAACGTAGTCGCCGGGCAACCAGTGCTGCGCGCCGAAGTAGTGAAACTCGTCCCCGACCTTGCGTATTGCACCTCGACTCGTGCCTATCCAGAGATCGCCATCGAATCCTTCGGCAAGACACGTCGTGTCCTCATAGGGCAGACCGTCGCCACCACGCAAGGACGTGAGCGCCATTCCGCGCAATACCCCCAGGCCGCGATCTGTTGCCACATAAATCCGGTTACCCAGCGCCAGCATGTCGCGCGTGACTGGTGACGGCAGCGTCCCCCAATCCACAGGGTCCTGGAAGAATGTTTTTCCGTCCAGCAAAGCCAGATGACCGGGGCGCAGCAGGTACAGCGTTCCGCTGTATGAAGCGATCCGCTCCACGGGACCGATCTCCACCGGATCCGCCAGGACCTGGCTGAAATCCTCCATGATCACAGTGGTATCCGTGGACAGGTAGCCATCAGCGGGGCGGATGTTGACGAGCTTGCCGTCATCAAACCGGAAAATGCTGTCGCGCGTGGCGAGATAAACCTTGCCGAGATGTACGCAACCATCGGTGAAGGGCCGTTCGTCAACGCGCTCCCAATTGCCGGAAGCGAAACGAAAAGTTCCCTTCCCGGCAGAAGCCCAGACCGCGCCGCCCAGTGAGCGCAGTCTGGTGATTCCAACGGGAGCACCCGCCACTTCCTTCAAAGCCCCTTCACGCAATTCCTTAAGCGATCCTCCGACGACGGCATAAACCGTGTCCTTGTAAACCGCAACCGAAGTGACCGGTTTATCCGTGACGATCTTCTCTCCGATCTCCTGCAAGTAGGGCTCATCAGCCACCGGCTTCCACAGTCGGCGCTGTTCTGCATTTGTGGCGACTCCGGGCTGCGCTGCGTTCACATCCGAAGAAAAAAAAGCGACCGCAATGCAAAATGAAATGGTTGCCACCATGCGGATGTTCAGACAGGTGGAAAGGTTCACGAAAAGAGTTTTGCGCAAGTCAGAGGATTTGAACTTCATTCAAATCCGAAGATGTCCGCGCTCCTGCGAATCGTAAAGCCGAATCCGTGCGCACTCGGAACGTGACAGAAATCCTCGAACGCGCTACCAATCGCCAACGATGCATGCTCGATTCATAAAACACTCCCGACCTTTAGCAACCACCTGGATATGCCTAGCCTTGCTTTTTACGCGGACCGCGCTCGGGATCGAAAGCACCCCCACAACGAATCCTTCAGCATCCGCTGGGTTAAAACCCTCCGTCCTCCGCTGCGAATACGCGCAGAATCCAATCGGCGTAGATGCAATGCGGCCACAGTTGAGCTGGATTCTGGAATCGCCCGAACGGAATCAGAAACAGAGTGCGTATCAAGTATTGGTTGCCAGCACAGCCGAGCTGTTGGCAGCGAACAAAAGCGACTTGTGGGATTCAGGCCAGATCAAGTCCGGCGAGTCCGCGCACGTGCCTTACGATGGATCCCCGCTGACCTCGCGGCTTCGCTGTTACTGGAAGGTGCGGGTATGGGACGCCTCGGGAAAGGTTTCGGACTGGAGTCAACCGGCTTCGTGGGAAATGGCGCTGCTCCGGCCGGAGGACTGGAAGGCCCAATGGATTGGCAGCGGTCCGTCGAAAGAAATATTTCCGGCGGAGGGCTTTTTCAAAAGCACCAAGGAGTTCACCAACCTGACGGAGAAGGTGACTGTGGACGGACGCGCCACCCTGCTGCGCACGCGTTTCGCCGCTGACAAACCAATCCGGCGGGCGGAGGTTTACGTGACGGGCCTGGGCTATTACGAACTCTCGTGCAACGGCCAGCGGGTCGGGGATCGCGTGCTGGCTCCGGCCAAGAGCAATTACCGCAAATGGGTGCTCTACGATACCTATGATTTGACCGCACAACTGCGCGAGGGAACGAACGTGCTGGGTGTGATGATCGGAAACGGCTGGTTTAACCCGCAGAAGAAATGGTGGGAGCCGTACCGTATGCAATGGTTCGGCGCCAAGCGCGCACGCGTCCAGCTTCACGTCGAGTATGCGGATGGATCGTCGCAAATGATCACTTCAGACGGATCGTGGAAGACTGCGCCCGGTCCAGTGCTGGCTTCCTGCGTCTTCGACGGCGAGGTTTATGACGCGACAAAGGAAGTGCCGAACTGGAATCAACCCGACGCGAGCGATTACGGCTGGAAATCAGCCACTGTTGTGGAACCGCCGGGTGGAGTTCTCGTCTCTCATCTCATGCAGCCCATCAAAATGATCGAGCACATCAAGCCGGTCGCGGTGAAGAATCCGAAGCCTGGCGTTTATGTGTTCGATCTCGGCCAGAATTTTGCGGGCTGGGCGCGACTGACCGTTCAAGGGCCGCGGAACAAGCGCGTCACATTGCGGTACTCGGAGGATCTCCTGCCCGACGGCAACATTGATGTGAGGAGCAATGAACGCGCGCTGGCCACGGATGTCTACGTGATGAAAGGAATGGGCCAGGAGGTGTACGAACCGCGCTTCACGTTTCACGGTTTTCGCCATGTGGAGGTGACGGGCCTTCCCAGTATGCCCAAACCCGAAACCCTGTTGGGTTGCGTAGTCCACAGCGCGTGCGACAGTGTTGGCGAGTTTGAATGCGACAACGAATTGATCAACCGCATTCATCGCGCGACACGTTGGTCGCAGCGCAGCAACCTGATGGGTTATCCCATGGATTGCCCCCAGCGCGACGAACGACTCGGGTGGTTCGGCGACGCGATGGTTTCCATGGAGGAAGCCATGTTCAACTTCGACCTGCCGTTGTTCTACCGGAAATGGCTGGACGGCGTACGCTTCAATCAAAACGAAGCCAATGGCGACATCTCAATCGTCTCACCGCGCCCTTACATTACGGACGAACCCGATCCCAC
>CAYSDO010000050.1:0-16653 GCA_964429665.1 uncultured Bifidobacterium sp. | reverse complement strand
ATGCGGCGTTTGACTTCCGGCCCGAAACCCGCACCGCGCGTCTTGCTGTAAAGTTCGATGGGGTCTGCACCATTCACGCGTGCGCAGTAACGGATGCCGTCAAAACGCGCGAGATTCGCCGACGCTTCGGCGGGGGCTATGATGTAATACGTGGCTGCGGCATATTCCGTGTGCGGCAGGGAAATTTCTTCAACACTCGCACCGAGCGACTGCAACTGCTTCACCGCAGCGTCCACGGCGGCTTTCACTTCGGGATCAAGCCCGCCGATCATGTATTCCTTTGGCAAACCGAGGCGCAGACCCTTGATGTTGCCGTCGAGAGCCTTCGTGTAATCCGGCACAGCCTGCGCGACGCTCGTGGAATCGCGCCGGTCGTGACCGCCGATGACGTTCAACATCGTGGCACAATCGCGGACGTCTTTGGTGAACGGTCCGATTTGATCGAGGGACGATGCAAACGCCACAAGGCCGTAGCGCGAAACCCGTCCGTAAGTCGGCTTCAATCCCACGCAGCCACACAGTGCCGCCGGCTGGCGGATTGAGCCGCCGGTGTCGGTGCCAAGCGTGGCAATGGCTTCATCCGCCGCCACCGCTGCCGCCGAACCTCCGGACGAACCGCCAGGAATGTGCGTAGCGTCCCAAGGATTGCGAGTTACGCCGAACGCCGAGTTTTCTGTCGAGCTGCCCATCGCAAACTCATCCATGTTGAGCCGACCGAAAATGATCGCGCCCGCCGCCTTGAGTTTTTCGATGGCTGTGGCGTCGTAAGGTGAAACAAAATCGCCGAGAATTTTCGAGCCGCAGTTGAGCGGTTGATTCTTCACGGCGAGCACGTCCTTCACGGCAACTGGAATTCCTAGCAATGGTCGTTGCGACGACGTCGCTCCCGCTGCAATTGCCTTGTCCGCAATATCCGCCTGAGCGAGCGCATCTGCGGCATCATGGCTGATGAAGGCGTGAATCTGCCCGTCCACGCGGGCGATCTGGGCGAGGCATGCTTGGGTAACCTCGCGTGAGGAAACTTCGCGCTTGATCAGACGGGCCGAGAGTTCGGAGATGGTGAGGCTGTTGAGCATTTTTTAACGCAATGACCCAGAAACGAAAGAACCTGAAGAAAAGAAGATGTCTTTCGCCGTTGTGTCTTTGGCTGAATTCATTTGCATCAAGGGTGAATTATTCAACGATCTTGGGTACGACAAACAGTCCGCCGGATTTTGCGGGCGCGTTGCGCATCGCCTCATCGTGAGGGAGCGAGGGGCGGATCTCGTCGGCACGGGTGACGTTCACTGTTGGTACGGCGTGGGCGGTGGGCTCGACATTTGAAACGTCCACGGATTTCAACTGTTCAACAAAGCCGATGATGTTACCGAGTTGCGCGCCGAGTTTGATTTCTTCCTCAGGGGTGAGCGCCAGTCGCGCAAGGTGCGCCACGTATTTCACGTTAAAATCGCCTGCTGCCATGAACGGAAATTAGGGAGTTGAGGTCAAAGTTCCAAGTTTGAAGTTCAAAGTGGGTAACGTAAGGTTTTCTTGGCGAAAACCGGAACTGTTCAGTCCTCGTCAAACTTCCGCTTGAGCAGCGCCTCGATCTCGATGATTGCCGCCGGTGCATCCGCACCGTTCGCGAGAATGGTGAGTTTGCTGCCGGGGCCGGCTGCGAGCATCATCAGGCCCATGATGCTTTTGCCGTTCACCTTTTCGCCGTCCTTTTCGACATGGATTTCACAGGCGAAGCGGCTGGCGGTTTTCACAAACAACGACGCAGGCCGGGCGTGGATGCCCAGCTTGTTCACGACCGTGAGTTCTTTCACCCACGATCCGTCGGGGAGTTTCTTTGCGCTCATCACTTGAGTTGGCGCAGCTTAACTAGCGAATTCTGACTGCAAAGGCCACTCAATTCTAGCTGACTCGGAAACTTTGCGAAAAGTGATCACGGTTCGTTAAGCCACGACCATCATTCGTTGGTGACGAACGGCGGCATTGGACAATCAAGGGTTTCGGCGATGCCGCGAAGCAACTCCGCCTCCCCTTCTTGAATCACTCCATCCGTGCCGATGGTTTGAACCGCGGCCTCGAGAAGATTCTTTTTGATCTGCGGAACTGCGCCGCCCAGTCGATTCAAAGCATTGTCAATTTCCGCAAGACCACATTCATCGCGCTTTAACAGGCGCAGTTCCTGATCCACAGCGCGTAGATGCGGTGCGCCTTGACGGAATGCTTTTGCGACTTCCGCGTCATCCGCGCTCCCGATCTGGGCGAGCGCGGAAAGCAGCACGCAGCAGTCAGGCAGCAACGGCTTGAGCGTGTAATACTGAATCATCTCGGGCCGACCACGATCGATTTGCTGCCCGATTTGGCGGCGGACGATTTTCTGAAGCACGAACTCAAACAGATCAATCTGGTCGTCGCTTTCGATAAGCCAGCGGAGCGTGTTGTTGAAGTGCTGAAACTCTCCAGAGCCGAGATGGCTTAGCGCAGGCAATGCCAGATTTACGAGCGGCAGCCGTGTGCGCTCCGCAATTGCTGTGGCTTCCGGCGCAAGCGTCAGGAGTTGATTGTGGACTGCCTGCGGAATTTTCTGCGCAAGCTCTTTGAGTTGCTCGGAGCGTTTGGAGGTGTCGCGACTGAGGAGCAACGCGTAGATCAACGCCATTGCACCGCGCGAATCGTGCGCCGCGTCCGTGATGGAATCCGGAAAAGAATTCCGCAACTCTTCGGCATAGCGCAATTGCAAAGGCGTGGGTTTGCCGAGATTTGGCAGCACGGATTGAATGCGAACTGTGGTTTGCGGCGCAAAGCCAGCGAGCCCGGCGGCGGCGGACATTCCAGGGATTGGGACGCGCGAACTCGGTGTTCGCTGGCGATTGAGCAATTGCGCGACGACGTCTTCGCCAGTGTCCGTCGCCACTTCAACGCGGGGCAGATTTCCATCCCAATTTGGTTCGAGCGCACGGATGCGTTCCTCGATGGGCGGGTGCGTGGCGAACGCACCGAACATGGAACTGCTCATGGCGTTTTCAAAAAACATGTGGCTCGCTCCCTCGGCCTGCGGGGATTCGATCACGGAACCTTGGGCACAGGCGGCGATTTTTTTCAGCGCGCCGGCAAGACCTTCCGGATTGCGCGTGAATTGAACGGCGGAAGCATCGGCGAGAAATTCCCGCTGACGGCTCACAGCGGCCTGAATCAGATGGCCAAAGAAAACCCCGACCCAGCCGAGCACCAGCAAAACGAGACCAACCAAAGGAAGCGGATTGCGATCGCGGCTGTTGCCGCTGCGGACGCGAAGCAGCGTGCGTCCGACTATGGCGAGACACATGATGCCGAAGATGAATCCCATCAGGCGGAGATTGAGACGCATGTCGCCGTTGAGAATGTGGCTGAACTCGTGACCGATGACGCCTTGGAGTTCATCCCGGTTGAGTGTGGTGATGCAGCCACGCGTGACACCCACGACTGCGTCGTTGGGAGTATGGCCTGCCGCGAAGGCGTTGATCCCTTGTTCCGCATCCATCACGTAAACCTTCGGCACAGGCACGCCGGAAGCGATGGCCATTTCCTCAACGATGTTCAGCAGCTTGCGTTCGTGCGGATCAATCGTGTTCGGCGGAAGGAGTCGTCCTCCAAGCGATTCAGCCACGGCGGCGCCGCCGCTCGATAACTCAGCCATCTTGATGAGACTGCCGCATGTGATGACGGTCAAAGTGCCGCCAAATGCCCAGCCGAAGAGGGCCGGATTCCAAAGCGAGCCGCCGTGGGACATTCTGCTGAAAAAGAAAAGGCAGACGAAATAAACGATGGTGGCAATGGCAACAACCGCCAGACCGAAGTAGAACACGAGTGCGCTCGTGTTCTTGCGGGCTTTATCCTGTCGCTCGAAGAAATCCATGTTTGCCAAAGAGTTTGCAGGTTGAATGGAGAAAGAACGCAGTCACACGTCTCGCGCATCCACCCTGCTCAGTCGCTCACGAATTAGAACTGCACCTTCGGCGCTTCACGCTGCTCTGCTTTGTCCACCACGAACAATTCAGCAGCCGCAAAGTTGAACATGCCGGCGATGATGCTGGTCGGGAACACTTCACGGGCAGTGTTGTAGAACGTCACTGCATCATTGTAAGCCTGACGCGCGAACGAGACCTTGTTCTCGGTGGATGTGAGTTCCTCCATGAGCTGGTTCATGGACGTGTTCGCCTTGAGATCGGGATACGCCTCGGCAAGCGCGAACATGCGGCCTAGAGAACCGCTCAACGTGCCCTCCGCCGCCACGAGAGCTTTCATTGCCTCGGCATCACCGGGATTGGCTGTGACACGGCTGTTGGCGCTGGACGCCGAGTTGCGAGCTGCAATGACGGCTTCAAGCGTGCCGCGTTCATGCTTTAGATAGCCTTTCGCAGTCTCCACGAGATTCGGGATCAGGTCGTAACGGCGCTTGAGTTGCACGTCAATCTGCGCCCAAGCGTTTTTGAAACGGTTGCGCAGCGTGACAAGGCCGTTGTATTTGCCGATGACGAACATCGCAAACAAAACGACGATGCCAAGAACCACGAGCAGCCCTATGAGCGGCCCGGCGAGTGCAAAGATAGGAGTTGTCATAATTTTCAATTCTTTCTCAAACCACGACTGACAAGTAGTGCAAAGCCCGGGAACGGGCAATTACAAATTCAGCAGGCAATTCAAGCGCGCATGATCCGGCAACTCCACCAGGCACGGGCGGGTTGTTGGAGTTCACGCTTTAGCGTGCCCGAGCATCACGTGGTTGACCGGACAAGCTAAAGCTTGAACTCCAACTTATGCGGCCCTGATGGTTTTGGCGATGCCACGCAGCAAATCCGCTTCGCCTTGTAGGATGACTGCGGTGCGTCACTTCCCAAATCCCCGCAGTTTCAGCCAGTAGGCGCAGTCTCGCGTCCACGGATGAAATTTCTCCATATTAAATTCCTTGCTGCCAAGTCCGATGCCGTGGGGTCCGCGTTCGTAGATGTGGAGATCAAAGCGCACTCCAGCTTTGCGCAAGGCCGCAGCGAGTTGCAGACTGTTTTCCACCGGGACAGCCTTGTCTTCCTCGGTGCTCCAGATGAAACACGGTGGGGTGTCCTTGTTGACCTGAAGTTCGGCGGAAAGTTCTGCGATCAATTCCGGCGGCGGATTCGTCCCAAGCAGATTGGCGCGCGATCCCTTGTGGGTAAACGGATCCGAAAGCGTGATGACGGGATAACAGAGAATCGCCAGATCAGGTCGCGAATTCTGGCGCTCGATGGCGTCTGCCGCATCCGGTTTGCCCGCGTCGAAATGCGTGATGGCAGTGGAAGCGAGATGGCCGCCCGCGGAAGAACCCATGACTCCGACGCGCTTTATGTCCAATCCCCACTTATCCGCGCGAGCGCGCACGGTGCGCAGGGCGCGGGAGACGTCCTGCACCATCGCCGGGTGGCGGTAACCGTGTGAGCCAAGCCTGTATTTCAAAACAAACCCGGCGATTCCCTGCTCGTTCAGCCAGCGCGCGTAGAAGCTGCCTTCGTGATCAGCCAGGCCACCATATCCGCCGCCGGGGCAAATGACGATGGCTGCGCCAGTTGCCTTTTCCTTTTGCGGGAGAAAAACAGTCAGCGTTGGAATATCCTTCGCTTCCGAGCCCCGCGCGCCCGGTGCGCCGTCAGGCCAGAGTGGAAATGAAATGTTTGTTTGTGCGTGCATGACGATGGACGAACCAAGCAAGAGCGCCAAAGCGCGTGCAGTTTTCATGCGCGACATGCTAGGGTTCGCGGTCCCCAAATACAACTGCACAACTACGAACTGCCGAAACCTTCCCGCGTGACGCCTCATCCAGATTCAACTAAGATTGAGTCATGTTCGATGACCTCAACGATCTCTATCAGCAGGTGATTCTGGATCATTGCAAGAAGCCGCGTAATTTTCACGAGATGCCGCAGGCCAGTTGTTCCGCGCAGGGCCACAACCCGCTGTGCGGCGATCAGCTCAAACTCTTTCTCGCCCTCGACGGCGACACGATCAAGGACATCAGCTTCGTCGGGTCGGGTTGTTGTATCTCGAAAGCCTCGGCGTCGTTGCTCACGGAGTTCGCCAAGGGAAAAACAAAGTCCGACGTTGAAAAGATGTTCGATCAAGTCCGCGAAATGATCACCACCGGCAAGGTAAACGGCGATGTCGGCAAACTTGCCGTCTTCGCAGGCGTCTATAAATATCCAGCTCGCGTGAAGTGCGCGATCCTGTCGTGGCACGCTGTCATGTCCGCGCTCAAAGGTGACAACGGCCAGCCCGTGACCACGGAATCCGAACAATAGTCGGCGATCTCTCACGTCATGACCGCAAACCGTCGCTTGATCGTGAATGCCGATGATTTCGGGCGTTCGCGTTCCATCAATGAAGCGGTTATCCGCGCGCATCGCGAAGGCATTCTCACGACTGCGAGCCTGATGGTGAACGAACCGGATTGTGCGGAAGCCGTCACTCTCGCCAGGCAGAATCCAAAACTCGGCATCGGCCTTCATCTTGCGCTGCTCTGCGGTCGCTCGGCGCTGCCGCCGGAAAAAATTCCCGGTCTTGTCAATGCGCGCAGTGAGTTCAGCAACAATCCAGTGAGCGTCGGGGTTAATTATTTTTTCAAGCGCAGTCTGCGCGAGCAGTTACATGCGGAGATTCACGAACAGTTCGCCCGTTTCCGAGCCACCGGACTGCCGCTCGATCATGTGAACGGTCATCTTCACATGCACCTGCATCCGGTCGTGTTTGAAATCCTGATGGAAGCTGCGGAGCAGTTCGGCATCCGTCACATGCGGCTCACACGCGAGCCGTTCTGGATGGATGTGCCGCTGGCGGGCGGGCGGAGGTTGTATCGCGCCGCGCACGCCGCAATTTATTTCGTACTGGGATGGCGGGCGCAATCGCAACTGAAGCAAAATCAAATCCGCCACACGCAGCGTGTCTTCGGTCTCCTGCAAAACGACCGCGTTGATTCAGCTTATGTTCACAAGCTGCTGGCCGTGCTGCCGCCGGGAGATTCGGAGCTTTACTCACATCCTTCGCTGGACAAGTTTAAGCACGAGTTCGACGCGCTCGTTGATCCGGCCATCCGCGAGAGGATCCAGCGACTCGGCATCCAGCTCATCCGCTACCAGGACCTTTGATATGATTAAAGTTCTCATCATCCTCGTCATCGCCTTCACGTTTGAAGCCGTGGGCGTCATCACTCTCAAACGCGGCATAGACCAGATCGGCCCGCGTTACACCGAACGCAAGGCGACGCTGCCGGTCTGGAAGAATGTTCTAAAACTCGTGGGCGAATGGTTCACGAACAAGGACATCATCATCGGCCTCGTGCTCGAAACCATTTTCTTCATCCTGCTGCAATTCCTGCTTGGCAAGCACGACGTGAGTTTCGTCTGGCCACTGACGGCCTTGAGTTTTGTGATGACGACGCTGGCGGCGAAGTTCTTCCTGCATGAGCAGGTCAATGGCCTGCGCTGGGGCGGAGTCGCGCTGATTGTTCTTGGAGCTGCGTTGATCAGTTACGGGGAACACTCGAAGCCGAAAACTGCCTTGCCTGCCGACGCCGCTGCTACATCTTCGCGATGACCTTCTCCAACACCAATGCGAGCCGTTGTGCCGCGTATTTCGTGTTTCGTTGAAGCCGTAACAGGGCTGGTATTTTTCCGGGCGACTTTGCAATGGCCTTCGCGAGCTTGCCGAAGTCGAGGCTCTGGTCGGGCTTGGAAAGCTTGTTGAAGTCCAGCGGCAGGTCTTCATGGGCTGTATCAGAAATCACCCGCACCGTGGCGCACGTAATTCCACGCTCCCGACAGATTTCGTGAATGATTTCAGACTCCATCTCCACGGCATCCGCCCCGGTGTTATGACGCAGTTCCTCTTTTTCGGCGACTGTTGTTGCGATCAATGGCGCACAAAAGAACCTGGCTGGTTTTGCGCCCGCGCCGAGGAGTTGCTTTTGAAGTTCCTCGTTGCCCGTTTCAAACACCACGTCGCCGATGGACAACGCCGGATTCAACCCTCCCGCAAAGCCACAGGTGAAAACCGTGCCTGGTGGCGATGTCTCCAAAGTCTTCCTGAATGACTTGCCGGAATTCTCTTTCCCTATACCTGTGATGAGTATTGGAGCATTCGTGCGAGTCGCGACCTGTTCCTTGAACGCCCGCGCTTCGTCGGGTAGTGCAAAACATACGAGTGTCGTGAGGACTCTGGACTCTGGACTCTGGACTGAAGACATCACTTGATCCCCGCCAACCGTTCCTTCCAGACGCGATAGAGTTCGACCGTCGCACGGACATCGCGCAGACAGTATTCGGCGATCTCGCGGAACTTTCCCGCCGCCATCAGCGTCGTCACGTCCATGCCGGTCACGCCATGAGCCTTGGGTGATTCAATGCCAAACGCCTTGCAGTAAAAATCGAGGTTGAACTTCCGCGCCGCGCCTTCGCGCCCGCTCACGTTGTAAAAAGTGAATTGCTCAGCGAGGTCGCAGTGCGGCTCGGTGGCAAAGCGGTAGCCGAGCCAGTTTTTCTTGCTGATGGGCACATTGAGCGCTGCCGAACGGAGGTAGAGAAATGGCACGTCGAAGCCGCGACCGTTAAACGTCACGATCTCGTCGTAATGCTTCGCGACATCCCAGAATGCGGTGAGCAGTTCAACCTCATCCGCAAAGGGAACGAACTCCACCGGCCCGGCTTCCGAGGGGTCATCCTCATAGTCATCCGCAACGAAAAGCACCTGCCCGCGCAGGGATTCGACGTTCAGCATGGCAACGCAGACCACCTGGCCGGTGAAGGGCCAGAGGCTGAACATGCGGGTGATTTCCTCGCGCCTGACGGCGCGGGCGGTTTCGTCTGGGATCTTCTCCGCCTCACGGAGCAGGTACTCCTGCTGGACCTCGTCGAAGTTCTCCAGCGGCTGTGCGGAAGTCTCAATGTCAAAAACAAGTCGGGCCATGGTGGAGGTGATCTGGTGCAAAACAAAACCAGGATGGAAGACGTTCGTGAGGACCGTTTCTGCCATCCTGGTGTCGGAACCGTACTACTTCTTCTTCTTCGCTGCTTTTTTCTTTTTTGCTGCCATGCTGCTCACCCCCGATCCAGTTTTAGTGTTTACGATGTGAGAAACTTTGTTTTCCGCATACGGCTTGCGTTTGTTTGTAGAAGATAACGGCGTGTGCTGGCAAACTTTATTTCAGTTTATTTCTGTACCAACTTCGTCGTTGCAATAATTGTTTGCGGCCGTTGTCGCTTCAAACAAGAACACGAGCGTGGACTGTATGGGCTTTGGGCTTGTTCGATTTCATTGCTTGGTTAGTATTCGTGCTCGCAACGATGCCTCAAGAATTTTCCAACAACCCTCCTGCTCAAAACCGGCGCCGCGCCACACTGCTCGTCGTGGATGACGAACCCGGCCCGCGCGATTCGCTGAAGATGGTTTTCAAGGATGACTTTGAATTGCTGATCACGGACAGCGGCGCGGCGGCCATCGAGCTTGCCAAGAATAACAAGGTGGACGTGGCGTTGGTGGACATTCGCATGGCAGGCATGTCCGGAGTGGAGGTTCTCGAACGCATCAAGTTCGTGGACCCGACCATCGAGGTCATCATGATGACGGCGTTCGAGACCACGGACACCATCCGGCAGGCGCTGCGATTGCGCGCGAGCGAATACATCAACAAGCCCTGGGACGTGGCGACTTTGCGCGCGGCCGTCTCCGCCGCCATGCAACGGCGTACGTTGGAAAGTGAAGTTAATAACAATACCGAGAAGCTTGAACAGTTGATGAAAGAGCTTCAGGAACAGGAGATGGCCGGCAAGATGGCACAGGCGCGGAGTGATATTTATGCGAGCATCATTCATGATATCAACGGTCCACTTACGGTGATTTCCGGCTTTCTGCAGATTCTAAATGCGCGACTTCATGATCGTGCCACTCTTGAAGGCGAGGAGGTTGTTTTTCTGAACGACAAGCTGCGAACCATGACGCGGCAGGTGACCAATTGCATCGAGATTTCCCGCCGTTACCTTGGCTTCCTGCGCCGGCAACCCGGAGAAGGCCCAAGGGTGGGCGTGAATCAATTGCTTGCCGACCTTGGTCATTTGATCCGTGTGCATCCAAGCTTGCAGGAAAACCAGTTTGAGGTGACGCCGCTTGCGCAAGACATCGGCGTGAAGGTAAACGGCACCGACGTGATCCAGTTGTTGCTGAACCTGACGGTGAACGCTTTCCAGTGCGCGCCGCAAAGTCATCGCGTGGACATCGAGGGCGAAAGCCTGCATGAACCGCTAGACCTGGCGAAGTTCAAGGATTCGTCAGGTTCACGACTGTTGAACGTGGAGAATTTTCAAAATGAAGCGCCGCTCGTCCGGATCAGCGTGCGCGACGACGGTCCGGGAATTCCCGCCGAGGTGTTGCCCAAGATTTTTCAGCCCTACTTCACCACCAAGGATGCGCGTCAGGGAACAGGCCTCGGCCTTAACATTGTCCAGCGACTCGTGAAAGAGAGCGGCGGCGCGCTGCATGTTGAAACCTGGCAAGGAAAGGGCACGACGTTCACGGTGTATCTGCCGGCCGTTCCACTTGCCAGGTGATTGCCAAGCTGAGTGCTGGCCTGTTATGTAGTTTCCCGCGGCCTGCGAGTCACCACCTCAATCTCCGCCTTGTTCTTGGCGATCATGTTCGCGGGAAGAATGCTCCGCCAGTTGACGCCGGGATAAATCACCGCGCCGCGACCGATGATGCTTCCGGGGTTCAACACGGTGTTGCAACCGACTTCTGCGTGGTCGCCGATCAATGCGCCAAACTTCCGCAGCCCCGTGTCAAACGGAACACCGTCGATTTCTACCGTCACGTTGCCCGGGAGCGATTTCAGGTTCGATGCTATGACACCCGCGCCGAGATGTGCTTTGTAGCCGAGGATGGAGTCGCCAAGATAATTGAAGTGCGGCACCTGGCAGCCGTTGAAGATCAGCACGTTTTTCAATTCACATGAATTGCCCACCATGCAGTTGTCACCCACGATGACATGTTCGCGGATATAGGCGTTGTGGCGTATCTGGCAGTTGCGCCCAATGATGGCCGGGCCTTTAATCATCGCGCCGCCCTCAACCACTGTGCCTTCGCCGATGAACACGTCCTTTCCTATGAATGCGACGCCTTCGTACTTGTTGTTCAATGACGATTTGGCATTGGCCTCGACGTGGGGCTTGATCTTCTTGAGCGCCTCCCACGCGTAAGTGCAGCCGTCGAAGATGGCAGCATGATCCGTCTGGCTCAAATCAAAGAGGTCGGCAGGTTTGAACATGGGCGAAAGCTAGTTTCGCGCGCGGGAAATTCCAAGCTCCAACAACCAACAAGCTCTCAGGTGTAGAGCCGGTTGTTGCGGACGAATTCCGCCACGGGCGGCGGCACGAGCGGTTCGAGCGGAAGGCCGGACTTCGCGCGCTCGCGGATTTGCGATGCGGAAACGCCGAACGGAAATCCGCCGAGATAACGTCCTTGAAACGGCGGTGGTAATGGCACCTGGGTTTCGCCGGGGCGCGGTATGACTACGAACTCTGTCAGCTTCGAAAGTTCGTCCGCTGAGCGCCACTTGGTCAGGCCCGCCACGTTGTCCGCGCCGATGAGGTAATACAGTTTCGCTTCGGGAAAGCGCTGGTAGAAATAGCGAACGGTATCTATGGTGAAGGAAGTTCCTCCGCGCTGGATTTCCACGTCGTCCACTTCGCAATTTGTCCGGCCCACAAGCGCGAGCCTGAGCATGGCGAGACGGTTTTCCGCCGACGAGGGCTGGAGATCGAGCTTGAACGGCGAACGGGCCGCCGGGATGAGAAAAAGGCGATCAAGTTTGAGTTCCTCGATGGCCGACTGCGCCACGAGCAGGTGGCCGGTATGAATTGGATCAAAAGATCCGCCAAAGAGTCCGATACTTTTCACGGCGGCATTGTAGCCAGGAACCCGGGTTTGGCGATTTGAAAAATGCGGGCCGCAGTCAAGCGGTTCCTAAAGTATTGGAACAGTCCAGACCCAGTCGCCTTCGGTCAGATTCACGGTCTTGCCGTCCTGTTTGAGGGCGATCGTGCGGCCGTTGTCCTTTTCGTTCCAACCGATGGAATAGAGGACGAAGCTGCCATCGTCAGTGCGACGGTATTTGAGAGGCTGGCCGTTGATGAGGTCGTGCGGAAGTTTGGTAATGAATTGCGGTGCGAGTGCATCGAGTGCTTCGGGATATTGTCCGTGCGCAAGGCGATAACGTTCCAATCCGCAGGCAACCCGGGCGAGGTCAATCTGCGTTTGGCCGTGGGCGAATTTGCAGGGAAATGGCAGTTCATCGCCAAAAGCCTCAAACATCATCATATACTCCGCCAGCGCCGAAAACGGTCCTTTAGCTTCCCGTTTTGCGGTCAGGAAGGCTTCGGCACGTTTGGGAAGAACTGTTCTGGTCTTAACATCGACGGCGGAAAGTATGTAATCGTCAAACTGCCGACAAATGACCACTTGGGTTTGGTAAATCCAACCCTTGGGAACAATGCGTGCACAGAGAGCGAAATATGAAAGCCGTTCGGTAAATTCCTGCGAACCGGAAAACGCCTGGATCAACTCCGCCAGATTCTCGCGGGTAAGCTTGGCCCATAAGCCGCTGAACGCACGCTCACCACGCATCGCGCGTTGAAAGCCCGCCAGCAAATCCGCCGCCAACAACTGCTGTTGCAACGACGTCAGTTGTGCCTCCGAAAATTGATGGCGGGCAAGTCCTTCCTTCAATGGTTGAAAGATTATGTCGTAACACACCATTCGAACCAGCTGTGAGATCACGAAAGGTTCCCCACTCAGGGAGTCAGCGAGCCGGAAGCCAAGCTCAATGTCTGCAAGTCCCTCCGCGGTTTGGCCGGCAGCCAAGTGCGCCGCGGCCCGAACCTGCAACAGCATGGTGATGAGTTTGGCCTTGGCTAAATGCGGCAAAAGCGTGCCCCATGGCTGCTCCAGATCATAGTGAACCGGCCAACGAGCCAGCGGACGGCGACCGGCTTCCCGCCAGAGCTCCTTCAGGTCAGGCTCCACCCGACGCAGGGCAAATAACACATCTTGGGCCGGCGCGTTTGAAGGATTCGCTCCATCAAGATTTGTGCCCATTTGATAGTAGGCCTGCCACAGGGCCAGATTGATCCAACCGTTGGTGAGCGTATTTGCTTCGGCTTGTTTTTGGACTTCCTCCATATCCACCCGCTCTTGCAATCGCCGCCGATCCTCTACCGACAGGGATTTCAGGTAGTTCCGCATGTTCCAGTGCAAATCAAATTGCGCGAGCCGGGCAATGCCGTTGGTATCAAGCCAGAGGATGTTGGGCACTGTCCCGCCCGGCAATCGATCTTGGTCAGTGGCATATCTGAAATCCAGGACCGGTTTGAACAGCGGGCACAGGGCGAGATTTCGGTCGTCGGGAATTGGGGGTGGAATGAACGCAGCCAAATCCAACTTCTCCCCCCGCGTCTCCTGCTCGCGAACGTAGTTCTTCCACGCGCGCTTGCCCCGCCAGTCTTCCTCGACGTAGAAGATCGCAATCAACGTGGCGAAGCCGGCAAGCACTACAAGACAGCGCCGGAAGTTGCGCCAGCAACACAGCCAGCGCACGAACCAGATACCAGCGGTGACAAGGGTCGCAACGCCAATGGACACGGCGAGGGCGGTCAAAGCCAGCTCAGCCGTCTTGTTGTCTTTGGCGGACGCCAGACCGATGCATACCATGACAGCAAACACCGCGCTCGCCAGGATCGCCCACCAGCCGAAAATTCTCGCCCAGCCGTGCCAGGGTCGTCGCCAGATGTTTTTAGGTTTTTCATTCATGATGGTTCTAGGCTATCCCGATTTCTTCCTGGCGCTGGCTGCGCGGGCGCGCCGGAACGGTTTTTGGCCGGTTAGCGGGTCGCGATTCAGATCGTTCGACCAGTTCGGCCAACAGAAGTTGCTGCTGCCTCAACACCATCAATACTTCCGGGGAAGGTGGCGGCGTATTCCGAGCGACAACTTCCGTGTGATCGGTGTGCATGAAGTTAAAGATGGCCAACAACGCCCAGGTTGCAGCAAGTCCCGCCCAGGTCTGGCGACACGGCAAGACGAGTTCACGCCAGAGAGTAAATAAAATGCCGTTCCATGATTGCGGGGTTGATACGACGGTCGGTGGGGTATCGCTCGCCGACTGTGCATTTGGAAGAATCTCATTTCGCCAAGCACAGGGAATTTGTTTTGGCGGTAAGCGTTGCAGCTTGTTTTCAAAGTCATCAGTTTTCATTTGATCTCGTCGTAAAGGGGACGCAGCCGGGTGCGCAATTTGTCTAAGCCGTAGCGATAGCGGCTGGCAGCGGTGTTGAGCGGGATTTCCAGCGCGGCGGCAATTTCCTCAAAGGTCAACCCGCCCCAGAGTTTCAGGTGAACCACGGCGCGCTGGTCGGCAGGGAGTTCGCCGAGCGCGGTGGACAGTTCGTTGCGGAAAGCAGCTTCGTCGGGATCGCTTGTCGAAGCGAAAGCCGAAATCTGCTCGGTGACGAATTGATCGTGGTGTTTTGCTCGCGTACCGCGTCGCCGCATCAGGTCAATTGCGGCGTTGTGTACGAGGCGGAGCAGAAAGGCGCGTTCGTCGCGGGCGCTGGCAAGCAGGTCCGGTTGCCGTGCGAGTTTGATGAAGATTTCCTGGAGGACATCGCGCGTGTCGTTTTCGTCGCGGGTGAAATTCAAAAGGAACGCGAACAACGCCTGGGCGTGTTCGTCGTAAAGCCTTTCGAGATCGGACGGCATCTGATTTCTTTCCAACATGACGCGCGCCACCGGGAGATTTGTCTAGCGCGGAATGATCAAGATACTGGTGTGGCGGTGGGCGTCCCGCCTGCCGCCATGTTTCCTGGTGTTCATTCGCGGTGAACAAACAAATTCATCTTTGACGCGTTTGCGCGATGCGGCATGATGAGATGGAAGCCAGATGAACGACCTGAGAACGATTGCCATTTTCCGCGTGTTTGCCTTGTTGCTGCCTGCCTTGGCAGGCGTGGTCGGCGTTTGCGCCGCAGATGCTCCGTCGGGAGGTTTGCCGCCACCTGCGGCGCGCAAGGTTGATTTCGTGAGCGAACTTTTACCGTTATTTGCGGAACGGTGTTTCGATTGTCACGGTGAGAAGAAGCAGGAATCCGCTCTCCGCGCGGACAATCGAGCCGATCTGTTGAAAGGCGGCGATCATGGCCCATCTCTCGTACCTGGCAAGAGCGCCGAGAGTATTCTCGTGCAAGTTCTCGCCGGCACTCATTCGGAACTCGCCAAGATGCCCAAGAAAAAGGAGAAGCTCACACCCGGGCAGATTGGCCTCGTAAGGGCCTGGATTGATCAAGGCGCGGAATGGGAAGCCGTTTCCGCAAAGAAGTTCACCTACAACACGAATCATTGGGCGTTCAAAGCGCCGGTTCGGCCGACCATCCCTGTAACGAATAACAAGAAGTGGGTGCGAACGCCGGTGGACAATTTCGTTTTAGCAAAGCTGAAATCGGAAAAGCTCAATCCATCGCCCGAAGCTGACAAGATTACTTTGCTTCGCCGCCTGTCGCTCGATCTCATCGGCTTGCCGCCGACACCTGAGGAAGTTGATGCTTTCGTTGCTGATAAATCTTCGGACGCCTACGGGAAACAAGTCGAGCGATTGCTGGCGTCACCGCATTACGGTGAGAAGTGGGGACGGTTCTGGCTGGATGCAGCACGCTACGCTGACTCTGACGGATTCGAGAAGGACAAGCCGCGGTTTATCTGGGCATATCGCGACTGGGTCGTCAACGCCTTGAACCGCGATCTGCCTTACGATCGGTTTGTCATCGAACAGATCGCTGGTGACCAGCTTCCGAACGCAACGCAGGACCAGATCGTTGCCACAGGTTTTCTCCGCAACGCGATGCTCAATGAGGAAGGTGGTGTGGATCCGGAGCAGTTCCGAATGGAGGCAATGTTTGACCGCATGGATTGCATCGGCAAGAGCGTGCTCGGTCTTACAATCCAGTGCGCTCAGTGCCACAATCACAAGTTCGATCCCATCAAACAGGAGGATTATTATAGGCTGTTCGCATTTCTGAACAACGACCACGAGGGGGCGTCAGTCGTCTATACCGCCGAACAGCAGATGCAGGTTGCGAATCTGAACCGCGAGATCAGCGACCTGGAGTCTGGCTTGCGCCACATGGCACCAGACTGGGTGGAGCGAATGACCAAATGGGAGGAGTCGGTCAGGAACGATCAACCGGAGTGGACGGTGGTTCGCTGTGTCAATGCCGGTGACAACGGTGAACGCTTCTACGATTACGACGATGGCTCGATCCGCGCCGCGAGTTACGCGCCGACCAAATGGACGGCGCATTTTCGCGGGACAAACAATCTGCCGTTCATCGGCGCATTTCGGCTTGAGCAATTGACGGATCCAAATCTCCCGTGCAACGGCCCCGGTCGTTCCATCAAAGGCATGGCGGCGTTGAGCGAGTTCAAAGTTGAGGCGGTGGATGTGCAGAATCCGACAAACAAGGTTGCAGTTAAATTTGTGAAGGCCACGGCGGACTTCAGCAACGCAGAAAAAGATTTGGAAACCGAATTCAACGACAGATCGGACAAGAAACGTATTTA
>CAYSDO010000049.1:0-16860 GCA_964429665.1 uncultured Bifidobacterium sp. | reverse complement strand
CATCCAGTTTGTTAAGCTGAGTTAAATATACCAGGGACAGAAAAAGCGGGACCAAGTCTCCCCGGTCCCGCCTGAAATCTATTTCAATCAGTAACGGCGATCACGACCGCCGCCACCGCGCTCTCCGCCACCGCCACCGAATTCACGACGCGGGCCGCGACCACCCCCGCCACCTCCCGGAGGACGATCTTCACGCGGGCGGGCGATATTGACCGTCAAGGCGCGACCATCAAGTTGCTGGCCGTTCAGCGCGTCAATCGCCTTCTGGGCTTCTTCGGGGCTGCTCATGGTGACGAAACCAAATCCACGTGGACGACCGCTCATGCGATCCATCATCAGGTTTGTTTCGACGACTGTGCCGTGCGCCGCGAAGGCGTCTGACAAGTCGTTCTCGGTTGTGTTGAAGGAAAGATTTCCAACAAACAGTTTGTTGCTCATGTGATGTTTAACTGTCCTAGACTAACTCTGCTTTCTCCAGACTGTTCCCGATTGCCGGGTTTCAAATCATCACTGAACGTCGTTCACCTGAGGATTTTCCATGACGTGGAAGCTAAAAGGCATCTACAGACGGTCGTAGCTTGACCTACCCAAAACGGAAAGCAAGGCATTTATGATGAATTCTGTCATTTCAGTTTTCCGTTGGCAAACCCAAGTCTCGCCTCCTTCTTTGGGTAGTGGAGCATCGGCGCGCTGACGTAATGCAGATTCGTTCCATTCCAATCCACATCCACAAACTGACGCAGCTCTGCCAGCACATCGCGCCTCGGCAGATTGGTTCTAGTCGCATCCCACACCACGAGACATTCGGTCCCGGATGGTTCGACAGGGCGAAGTGAAACCAGAGGATTAAACACGAAAGCATCCGGAAAACAGCGCTTCAAGTTGCCGCCGATAAAATTGTTCTGGGCGAAAATCAGCCGGGGATTTCGAGCGCGCAGTGCGCCTTCAGTCAAAGCGCTAAAGGATACATTTTGGCGTTGTGGCTGGTGCGTTAAAGTCGCGAAATGAATGCGCGCGGGGATCGCCAGCAACACACTCGCGCCAACCAGAAAGGCCAGGAAGATCATTATTGCCACCCGTTTGCCATTTAAACGCGTCCTCACCTTCACGACGAGCAACAACGGCAACCAAATCAAGAGTGGTGAAAACCAGCGATCCTTGAACCCGGTGACTTTGAAGAACAGCACTCCCGCAAGCAGGATACCCAACATCAGCACCAATGCCTTGGGGATCAGTCGCACGCTGTCCGCTTCTATGGACTCAATCGGTGGATTTAGCTTTCTGAAACAAACGATGCCGTACACGGCAAGAAGTGCCATTGAATAATAAACGATCGCGATGCCGAGATTTGACAAACCAGCTCCCGAGGCGACGAGATGTGTGGCATTTTCCAGCAACTCGAGCTTCGACGCCGTTGCCAGTGCCCGATCTCGATTGGCCAGTACCCAGATGATATGTGGCAAGATGGCCACCACACACAATGACAGCGACAAAAGCCCGCCACGACTCACAAGCACCCTGCGCCACCTGTGCTCCATCAGCGCAGCCCCAATCAAACCTGTGAAGAACACAATATAGTTATACTTCGAGAGCACGCCGCACCCGACGCACAGACCCAGTGCGACAAACCATTTCAATGAGCGCCAGCGCAGCGTTGTGCCGTTGGAGTCCATGGCTGCTCCTGGTGATTCACCGAAAAGCTCGCCGAGTTGGAGGACCACGTGGAACGTCGCCGCCGCAAACACAGTGACCAGCACGGAATGGGTCAGGTCGCGCTGCGATTCCCACACGATCTGCGGAATGAACAACAACGACACTGTAGCCACCATGGAAAGCCAGTGATTGCGCGTGAGCAGCCGTGCATTCAAATACGTCAGCGCGTAAAGACAGAACAAGAGAATGTTTTTCAAGAGGCAAAGCGGTAGAACGTTTGCCCCGAAAAGCTGGATCAATGGAAACTGCAACCATGTGTAGAGCGGCGGTTGAGGCCCATAACCCCATGCCAGTTGCTGCGTCGCGATGAGTTGCTCCCCCTCGTCCAAGTCCACCGTGGGTGACGTAACAAGCCGGACAACGAACTGCAAAGTAAAGTAGGCGGCTAAAAATGCGAAAAATCGTCCGCGCGTGGAAAGCAGTCTCGCCACGGTGGCCAGCGGCTGATGCGGGTCGTGTTCGAGGGTTGAATCCATTTCGTGAGAACGATGTTGTGGTGTCGGTTCACTGCGCGCAAACGAAAACGCCAGTTCACCGTCTTCAAGCCCTCCGGACAATTGTGGCATTTAACCCGATTCCCAAGCGGATTCACATTGCGCCACACCGAACGTCTTCCTAGTCTCTGCGCGTTAGGTTGAGTTCTGAAACCTGAAATCGAACGTGCCCCAGCGCGTATGAAAACAAAAAAGAGTTCCTCCACTCCAAAGAAAACAGCCCCGGCCACAAAACCCGCCGCGAAATCCACTCGCACCAGCGCCAGGCCCATGGCCAGAATCAAGGCCGCCGCAGAATCCGCCGTTGCGAGAATCAAATCCGCCGTCAGCAGGAAAGTGTCCGCCAAAAAACCTGCGGCAAAGTCCGTAACCAAACCCGCGATCAAGATTCCGCCGTTGCTCCTTGAAGGCGATGCGCCATCGTCAACGTCCGCAAGCGGGCCTGGAGAAAAGTTCGCGCTCGGCCCGACATCGCCGGAGCGGCATTTCACCCAGGCCACCGAACTGCCCGAGGCTTACGGTACGGGCCGGTTGTTCATTGCCGCGCGCGATCCCCACTGGCTTTACGCAAACTGGGATTTCACACCTGCTCAACTGCGCGCCCACAATTCCAAGTCCGTTGACCATCACCTCATCCTGCGCATCTACGCCGACAAGGCGGAGGGCAAGCCCGTTTCCGAAACTCACGTTCACCCTGAATCCAATCACTGGTTTGTTCACGTCGAACGCGCAGGCACGCGGTACATTGCCGAGATCGGCTACTACATGAAGGGCCGCCGCTGGAACAGCATTGGCTTCTCAGGTCTGTCGGCGACTCCCCGAGATTCCGCATCAGGAGATGCTTCATTCTCCACAACCACCATCCCGATCGAAGTACCGTTCAAACGACTCGTCGCATTGGTTCGTGACGCCACGCGCTCAAATCTTCCACTGGCACTTTCCATCGAAGCACTACGCGCAGCAGGTCACCCACAATTACCCGAGTCGCCGCGCAGCACACGTTGGACGGTTGAACAGGAGCACGCCCTTGCGGAAATCATCACTGTGGATCAACTGCGCCGGGTGTGGATTGGTTCAATGGAAATCACAGAACTGATCCGTGGCCGTCTCGAACGTGAACTATCCTCAATCGGCGCATCGTCACTCAGCCTGCCTTGGTCAGGCGAACTCAGCAGTCCATCCGGCGGCCCACCTCCGGGCGAGAAAGGATTCTGGTTCAACATCAACGCAGAATTGATCATTTACGGCTCCACGGAACCCGACGCACACGTCAGCATCGGTGGCCGACCGATCAAACTTCGGGCTGATGGATCGTTTAGCTGCAGATTCTCGCTCCCGGACGGACGCTATGACCTTCCTGTTGTCGCGGTTTCCGCCGACGAAACGGACGGAAGAGCTGCGGAGTTGAAATTCTCCCGCACGACGGAGTACCGTGGCGACGTCGGAACGCATCCGCAGGACCCGGCGTTGAAACCTCCGACCCCAGAGAATGTCTGACCCGCTGAAATCCCCTCTTAATCTTAATCACTCTCCAAGTCTTAATCCGTCCCATCCGTCCGGCGGAAAGATTAAGATTGAAAAGAACATTAAGATCAAGACTTCGACGAAATGAAAGGCTACGTCTCCATCGTCCTGCACGCGCACCTGCCATTCGTACGCCATCCTGAGCACGAGAAGTTTCTGGAGGAGGCATGGCTTTTTGAAGCCATCACAGAAACCTATCTGCCGCTGCTCCAGATTTTTCGGGGCTGGCGGCATCACCAACTGCGTGCGCAGATCACCCTCACACTCTCACCTACCCTCTGCGCAATGTTGCGCGATCCGCTTTTGAAGGACCGCTACACCCGCTATCTCAACGGTCTGCTGGAATTGGCAGAAAAGGAACTTCATCGCACACATTGGGACGCTGCCTTTCGTGAACTCGCCTGGAATTATCACCACCGCCTCTCCGACCTGCGCAACACCTATCGCGGCTGCGGAGGCGACCTCATAGGTGAGTTTCGCAAGCTCCAGGACGGCGGCATTCTCGAAATCATTACCACTGGAGCCACGCACGGGTTTCTTCCTTTGCTCAACAGCAATCCATCCGCCGTACGGGCGCAGGTTCTCGTGGCTCGCGATTCCTACCGGGAGTGTTTCGGCTGCAACCCGCGCGGCATCTGGCTGCCCGAGTGCGCCTACTTTGAAGGTCTCGAGAATTATTTGCAGGAGGCGGACATCCGTTGGTTCATTGTGGATGCCCATGGCTTGCTCCACGGCAATCCGCGTCCGCGTTATGGCGTATTCGCTCCGGTGTTTACCACGAACGGCGTTGCAGCATTCGGACGCGACCTCGAATCCTCACGTCAGGTATGGAGCCGGCACGAGGGTTATCCCGGCGACGCACGCTACCGCGATTTCTACCGCGACATCGGCTTCGATCTTGATTTCGATTATGTCAGACCTCACCTGCCCTCGCCCGACCATCGAGGTTTTACCGGACTCAAGTATTACCGAATCACGGGCGGCACGGGCGAAAAGCAAATCTACCATCGCGATGCCGCCCTCCACGCCGCAGGCGAACATGCCGCTCACTTTCTGGCCGCTCGTGTTGCCCAGATTGAAAAGATCAGCGGCATCATGGACCGCCCGCCACTTGTGCTTTCACCCTACGATGCGGAATTGTTCGGCCACTGGTGGCACGAAGGCCCGGAGTTTCTGGATTACTTCGTGCGCAAGGCGTGTTACGACCAGCAGACTTTTGAATTGATCACGCCCGGTGAATACATCGTGCGTCATCAGACGAATCAAGTGGTCACACCCAGCGCATCGAGCTGGGGCGAGGAAGGCCATGGCCGCGTCTGGCTGAATGAAAAAAATCAGTGGATTCTTCCCCACCTCCAAATCGCACAGGAACGGATGAGTGCGCTTGTCGCAAAATATCCCAAACCAAACGCGCTTCGAGAACGCGCGCTCAAGCAGGCCGCACGAGAACTTCTTCTCGCACAATCCAGCGACTGGCCGTTCATGCTAAACACCGGCACAAGCCCTGACTACGCCCGCCAGCGGGTGAAGGATCACTTGCTCCGCTTCATCGCGTTGCATGAACAACTCACCACCACGCGGGTGGACGAGAAATGGCTGCGCGACATCGAAAGCCGGGACAATCTGTTTCCTGAAATCAATTTCAGGTATTGGGCGTGAGTCGGGAGCGCCGGTCTCCGACCCGGCTCGTTGCGCAAACATCTGAAACGCGCCGGATCGGGAGATCGGCGTTCCGTTGGCTCCCCACTCCACCTCTCAGCACTTGAAATTCACCCCGGCCTTGTCGAGGCGCGTGATGAGTTTTCGATTCACCGGGTCGGCAAACCACTCCACGATGCTCCCTGCGACTGTTTCGCTCACGCCACCGGACTTTGCAATGCGTTCCCTGCCAGCGGCGAAAAGATTGTCGAGCGTGGAAAAATTCCGGCACAACGTTTGTGCCTCGCTCACGCCGACGTGCGGGATGCCAAGCCCAAACAACGCCCGCCACGCATCGCGCGATTTGCTGGCTTTGATTGCATCGAAAAATTTGCCGGCCCGGGCTTCATCCATTCCGTTCAGCGCCATGATCTCGGTGAACTTGAGCCTGTAAAACTCCGCTGCGTCATGCACGAGGCCTTTGTTCACGAGTTGCGCGGCCATCGCGGCATCACAAATGTCCATCACTTCCGGTGAGGCCCACAGCGCCACTCGCTTCAATACCTGTGGCGGGCAATCGGGATTCGGACAGTGCCAACCGTCCGGCTGGTGGGGTGAGACTCCCGGCGGGCTGTCTTTAGATTCTCCGAGCGGCTCGCGAGTGTGCTCGCCCCACCCGGCGGCATCGCGTGCTAGTTGCGAGCCACACTCCGGGCACGTTTTTGATTCGTGCAATTCCACAGGCGAAGCGACAAGCCTGCTGAAAATTTTCCCGAGTCTGTTTAACATGCTTGAATTGAGACGAACCAGGTTTATTCCACGGTTTTGGTGGATTCATTCCGCTACAGCCCTGCCCTGCCACAGCGCCAGAGGGCTGGCGCAGTCCAAGCCGCTTCGCGCCAACGTTCATCATTCGGTGAACGCGAAGCGTCTTGGAGTGCGGTGGCCCTCCACCGCTTTCCTATGCGCCCAACATTCTCCGAAACTCCGCCTCATCCAAAATCTTCACCCCGAGTTCCTGAGCCTTGGTGAGTTTTGAACCTGCCTCTGTTCCGGCGAGAACGAAGTCCGTCTTCTTGCTCACGCTGCCACTGGTTTTTCCACCTGCGGCTTCGATCATCGCCGTGGCTTGCTCGCGGGTCAGTGACGGCAATGTGCCGGTGAGCACGACAGTTTTTCCAGCGAATGGGCCAGAGGCAGCCACAGCGGTTACGGCGGGCAAATCATTCTCGGGTCTGATTCGCAACTCACGAATGCGCGCCAGCAGTTTCTTCCCGTCCATTGAAGCAAAGTAATTTAGCACACTCGCTGCCGCGACCGGCCCGACTTCCGGCAGACGCGCCTTCAGCCCGCCTTTGTCCAAACGCGCTTCTATCTCCGCGATCTTGGTTTTGAGTTCAGCGTCGCGTTTTTCGCGAGCCGCCTTTTCGGCCTCGTTCTTAGGTGGGTTCTTGCGCGAACGCGGACTGATTTCAGCGCGTTCGGTTTCTTTCGTGCCAAGAGCGAGGATGTCACGGAGCACTGCGGACTCAGCCAGGTCTTCCAAAGTCTGATGGGCGGCCGCAAGTTGTTTGGCGGTGGTCTCGCCAACATCGGCAATCGCCAGCGCATGAATCCACCGATGCAACGGTGCGGTCTTGGCGCGTTGCAAGGCTTCGATGATCTTTGTCGCGTTCTTCTCGCCGAAAGTGCGCGGCTCTTCGTCTGTGCCGAGATTCAACTTGGCGAGTTGTTCCAGCTTGAGGTCGAACAGATCGAGCGGCTCTTTCACGAGACCGCGCTCGACGAGCTTCTCTGCCACGATGCCGCCGAGCGATTCGATGTCCAACGCCTTGCGCTGTGCGAAATACTCAACGCGTCGCATGAGTTGCGCGGGACAGCCAGCCACGTTCTGGCATTGCCACGCGACGGCTTCCGATTCACCGTCGGAAACCTTTTCTTTCGCAATCGTTCCACCGCACGCGGGACACTTACCACCGACGAATTGAAACAGATCAAACTCCTTCGCACCTTTCGGACGCTTGGACTTCAACACCTCCAGCACCTCGGGAATTACCATGCCGGCTTTGCGGATGACTACGGTGTCGCCTATACGGATGTCTTTGCGCCGGATTTCGTCCTCGTTGTGCAACGTAGCGCGCGAGATCGTCGAGCCTTGCACGAACACGGGTTCAAGTTCCGCTACAGGCGTGAGCACGCCGGTGCGTCCGACCTGCACGGTGATGTCGCGCAAAATCGTTTCGGCGGGCGTGATCCACGGGATCGGTTTGTGGACGATGGCGTAGCCGGGCGCGCGCGTCTTGCTGGGGATGCGCTCGCAATCGTCGAAGCGGTTCACCTTCAGCACGAGGCCATCAATGTCGTAGGGCAACTGCTTCCTCAGGTCGCGCTCTTCGTCGTAGTCGGCGACGATTTCTTTGCGATACACCTTCAGCACCTCAGCGATGTCCTTGCACAGCCACCACTTTTTTTGCGTCGGCAGACCGAATGCCGCCAGCGCCTTCAGCATCTCGGCGTGCGACTCGAACTCGATTCCCTCACATGCGCCGACGGCATAGAACACCGCGTTGACGGGCCGTTGGGCGACAGTTTTGGGATCAAGTTGTTTGAGCGTGCCAGCGGTGGCGTTGCGCGCGTTGGGCAAAGTTTTTTCTCCGGCGGCGGCCAGCTTGGCGTTGAGTTTATCGAAATCTTTGTTCGCCATGTACGCCTCGCCGCGCACCTCGAGCAGCTCCGGCGGGTTCTTGAGATTCAACTCCAGCGGAATGGCGCGCACGGTGCGGAGATTGGCGGTGATGTCGTCGCCGAACACGCCGTCGCCGCGCGTGACCCCGAGTGCGAGTTTGCCGCGCCGGTAATGCACGCTGATGGAAACACCGTCCACCTTCGGCTCCATCACGTATTCGACGTGGTCGTGCCCGAGCTGTTTGCAGATCGTGGCATTGAATGATTCCAGAGCCGCGAGCGTGTTCTGGTCTTGGAGGCGGTTGCGTTTGTCGCGGTCGGGTTCTTCATCCTTGGTCGGAGTTTCTGAGCCTTCAACCTTTTCCAACGACAACATTGGCTGGAGGTGTTTTACGCGGGCGAAACCCTCGGCAGGCGCACCGCCGACGCGCTGGGTCGGCGACTCAGAGGTAACGAGCGAAGGAAATTCCTTTTCCAAATCCTGCAACTGCTTGAAAAACTGATCGTATTCATAGTCGGTGACGTCCGGCTTGCCGACGACGTAATAGGCGTGATCATGCCGCCGGATTTCGGCGGCAAGGTTCTGGTGGCGTGCTTTGGCTTCTGCGCTGGTCACCCGGAGATGCTAACGATCCGGGGTCTGGAATGGCAGTATTTTTGCGGGTAGTTTGGGGGGTTGACAAAAACCGGGGTTTCCCGAAGTATTGAGTTATTCGGGTGGCAGTACGTTTCTTCAGCGGGGTTCCCCACCCCCACCTCCTTGGCGTCTGTCGCCCGAATACTTTCTCATAATTTGAGAGTTGGCTTGACCCGGACGAAACAATTCCCTACGGTTTGCAGCCCAGTGCGGGGGCGTAGCTCAATTGGTTAGAGCGCTGCCCTGTCACGGCAGAGGTTACGGGTTCGAGCCCCGCCGCTCCCGCCATTCTTCTTCGCCCATATTTGCATTCCAATAAACGCAAACGGCGCAGGAGTTTTCCCCCTGCGCCTGTGTGGTACAAAATTAGGTTGTTCCCCAACCTTAATTGGCCTTGGGTGCAAGCGCCCACTCGAACGAGATCTTCAGATCGTCTTTTACCTTCAGATTCATTAACGAGGCAATTCCCGTCAGTTTGATTGTGACGTTGAAATCGGAGAGTTTTAACGGCGTCGAACCATTGACCTTAAGCTTCCCGTCCTTCTTTTCGATGGTAACGGGCATCGTGTTTGTGATCGTCACGCCTGAAATCGTCAGTGAACCAATCGCTTCAAACTGGGTTGCGCCCGTTGTTCCGGCTGGTGATTTGGGTTTCAACTCAATCAGCCTGTATTCAATCTTGGGATGCGCGGTGGCATTCATTGAGTCCTGCATCACATCGTCCATCTTCTTGGTGCCGCTCTTGAACGATTTCACAGGCATGAAGGAATACACGACAGGCTTCGCAGCCTTGGCATCGGCAAGCGCGGATTCAGGAAATTTCTCGTCAGCCTCGATCGAACCTCCCAGAATTTTGCTTTCCATCTTCCATTCATGCAATGTGGAGTCTCCTTCAATCTTGCTGTAACTGCCCGTGGGGAGGGCCTCGTAGCGAACCATCCCTGGAGCCAACTTGGTAGTTTCGGCAGCGGGCGCCGCTTCAACTGCGGCTGCCGGTGCTACAGCAGGTGTCGGTGCAACCGCCGGCACAGCAGCAGGCGCTGCTGCCTGAGCGGCCGGGGCATTTGTCTGTGTTGACTTCTCTTCACTGGGTTTGCCGCAGCCAAGGAACAGCGCCAAAGCAAACAGACCTGCGAATGTTTTAAACGTGATGGTGTTTTTGTTGTTGGATGTTTTCATAGTTCAATTTCGTTTTGCATCGTGATGAGTGTTCAAGTCAATTCTAACAACTTGTCCTAACCATGTGTTTTCCGGTGGAATCACGCTACTTCAGACGATCCCAGCAACGGAAACTATCTGCCACCGGGAGATTGAGGCTTCGCGTCACAAGACTCAAGCCCAAGTGCCCAACGAATGCCGCCAAGCAAATGCTTTTGATATGCCTCAGAAACTTCAGGTGTATTCTTTCGCTCGCCACTTCCAGCCTTCCATTCGGCGGACCAGATGTCTTCGCGGTGGCCGAGTGAAGTGTAAAACACGCGGCCCTTACCGACTTTCTTCAACCAAGCCACGGGATAATCCCCCGCCTCTTTGGTATTGGGATGTTTGTCCAACGTAAGCAGACCATGAACGCTCGCACGATCAAAACTCGTCATCTGATAAATCTCGTCAAAAACCGTCCAGCTTGCGGGCAGATGGCGGCATGCGGCGCATTTACTGTCCTGATTGATCGTGTCCACGGATACCTGTGCTCCGTGTGTCTTAAATTCACCGCCGATCATCTCGATGTATGGCCGGAAACCGTGAAACGTGTCCGTGGCCGCATGCATACCCACGAAGCCCTTGCCGGATTTCACCCAGTCAATAAACCCTTGTTTGTCCGGCAGCGGCAGGTCGCCGGTGGTGTTGCAAAACACGACCGCATCAAAACGCTTCAGGGCCTCAAGACTCATCTTCTCAGCCAGCACTGCGGTGATTGCCGCGTTGACCTTCGTTGTGTCCGCCTTTCCATCTGTGCCCTTATATTCAGCCGAACTCGGGTCAACTCCAGCGAACTCAACTGTAAAATCACCACTTCGGGCCGCCAATTGTGCAATAACTTTTTCAGCCACAGGAATGCAACTGTGCCGGAAGCCCGTGGTAGTAGTGACCACGAGCACATGCTTTGGGACAGAATGGGAGGTTGCGCACCCGGAAAGGATCATTACGCCACAAAACAGAGCAGCAACGATCCTGAGTGATGCAGTTTTCAGAGAATGTTTTTTCATGGCACAATTTTAGATTACAAGTTTCGGGAGCATGATGAGGCTTTTCGGGTTGGGAGGGAATTCAAATTTTACCATCCGCCCCGCGATGGCGACTTGCCGGTTGCGTTTCTATTTCCCCGCAACACCCTTCAGATAGGAAAGAATCAATTGCGGCAAATCGTCGCTGTAACCGCCCTCCAGCACGCTGAACAATGGCACCCCAACCTTGCGAAGCTCAGAACCAAGCCAGTGAAAGTCCTCGGCTTCCAGCGGCCCATTGGCAAGAGGATCCCGGGCATACGCATCAAAGCCGGCGGACACCCCGATCAGGTCAGGGCGAAACGCCTTCAGATCGGCGAGCGAGCGTTCAAGAACCTTGCGATAGCCTGCGCGCGGCGTGTATGACGCCACTGGATAGTTGAAACAATTGTCGCCAACGTTGGCCGCGCCGGTGCCCGGGTAACAGGGAAATTCGTGAATTGAAAAGAACGCTGCACCCGGCTGGTTCATCAAGATATCTTCAGTGCCATTACCGTGATGCACATCAAAATCAAAGACAGCCACGCGCCTGCTGCCATGGGAAAGCGCTTCAAGGGCAGCAATCGCGATGTTGCTCAGATAACAAAAACCCATCACCTGCGACCGCGTGGCGTGATGTCCGGGCGGACGCATTAGTGAAAAGACGGTTTCCCCCGCATGGGCTGATCTCATGGCATCAATGGCTGCTCCCGCCGAAATCCGCGCCAGTTCTTCAATTCCCGGGTGAAACGCTGTGTCCGCATCAAAATCCTGTGGGATGCGCAATCTGGCAATATGCTCCGGTGAGTGCGCCCGCAAAATAGGCTTGTCCCCCACCTGATGCGGTTTGAGCCATTCGATCCGCAGTTCATCCTGAGAGCGCAGGGTTTCCAAAGTGGAGAGTATGCGTTCCGGGCGTTCGGGATGTCCTGGCGCGTGATAACCTGCACATCGTTCGTCAGTGATGATCTTCACGGGTGAGATTCAAACATGGAATAGGCGGAATAGGCACGGATTTTCTTGCGGATAGAATTAACTTACCCCCGGCCCTCCAAATTCAATTCCCATTTCCATCTGCCGTCATTACAGTGTCTGCGCTTAAAAGAAACCAGCCACTCAAATGAAACGACTCATCTCGGTTCTTGTCCCTTCACTTGTCCTGCTTGCTGCGGCCTCAACTCACGCATGGGATTACGAAGGCCACCGCGCCGTGAACCAGCTTGCCTTCGCGGCGTTGCCGACGAATTTTCCAGCTTTTGTTTTCACAAAGGAGGCACGCGAGCGCATCGCATTTCTCGCCGGCGAGCCGGATCGCTGGCGCAACATCACCAATGATCAATCGCTTCCGCACTGCAACGGACCTGACCATTATCTCGATCTGGAACAACTCACAGACTACGGCCTGTCAGCCGAGACGGTTCCACAGTTGCGTTATGACCTTGTTGCAAAGCTGGCTCTCGGCCGGACATTCCACCCCGGGCGATTCGAGCCTATTGATCCGGGGAAGAACAAAGACCACACACGCGAACTCGTCGGCTTTGCTCCGTGGGCCATAACGGAATATTGCGGAAAACTGCGCTCAGGTTTTTCCTATCTCAAGGCATTTCACGATTACGGCGGCACTCCAGAGGAGATCGCCAACGCGCAGGCGAACGTCATCTACATCATGGGCGTGATGGGGCACTTCGTCGGCGATTGCTCACAGCCATTACACGTCACCAAACATCACAACGGTTGGGTTGGTGACAATCCCAAAGGCTATACCACCAACAAAACCATTCACTCGTGGATTGACGGCGGTTTCTTCAAGAAAACCGGCGGCATCAACCCCGAATCACTGGCCGGGAAAATCCGCCCGGCCAGAATCGTTGGTGATCCACTTAAGCCAGAGGACTTGTTCCGACAGATGATGGCGTATTTGCAGCAGACGCATGGGCTGGTTGAGCCGTTGTATCAGATGAACAAGGACGGCAAGCTTACATCTGAAAATCCCAAGTCAAAGGAAGGCCGCGAGTTTCTCGACGGGCAGATCGTGAGAGGCGGTCAGATGCTTGGCGACCTGTGGTTCTCGTCATGGCAACAAACCACCGAAGACACCTATCTTATCCGCCAGCTCAAGCAACGATCCGGATCGAGCGGCAACAAATAACTTCACCCGCCAATGACAAACACGCTTGCCACCCGTATCGCCGCCATCCTTGGATTTCTGGCCGTGGCTCTTGGGGCGTTTGGTGCGCACGGTTTGAAAGATCTGCTGACGCAAAACGGCACGACAGCCATCTGGGAAAAGGCTGTGCTCTACCATTTCCTTCACACGGTGGTATTGTTCGTCCTCGCGCACCGCAAGCCGGTCTTCACCGGGCCATGGTTAAGTTTTCTCGCAGGCATCATGATTTTCTCAGGTTCGTTGTATCTGCTGGCGGTGACGAATGCACGGTGGCTCGGGGCAGTCACGCCGATCGGTGGCGTAAGTTTCCTGGTCGGCTGGGCCTGGCTGGCAATCCGTGCATCACGCCCGTCTTCATGATCAATCTGGTTCAGCAGTCGCAAAAAGTTCCGCAACACTGATCTCGAATTCCGGCAACAGTTTTTCCATCAGGACATCCCGTCCCGCAAGTATCCCGACCAGCTTCATGCCGTATTCACTTGCGTGATAAACCTCCACGTTGTCATAGCGCGGATCAATCATCCAGAGACGGGGCAGCTTCATCGTCTCGTAAACCTCCTTTTTGAACACCGTGTCCATCTTGTGGTCTTCCGAACTCACGACTTCTGCGACAAGCCAGAGTTTGCCAGTGACCGCAACGACGAGCGCTATGTCTGGACGAAGCACGGTGTTTTCGCCATATTTCACCGAGGCGCGAACATCCAGCAGCCTGGTGCTGGTAAAATCCGCCACACTCGCCTTTAACGTCGCGTGAAGCCGGGCGCATACAAGTTCATGACGCGGACCGGGCGGAAGCCGCAACGACTTCTCACCGCAAATCGTTTCTTCGTAAGGCTCGCTCATCGGGTTGCCAGCAGTCTCCGCAAGAACCGACCGGTGTGCGAGTGTCTGTTCCCTGCGACCTGTTCCGGAGTTCCTTCTGCAACAATCTCGCCGCCACCCGCGCCGCCTTCTGGGCCGAGATCAATCACCCAATCCGCCTCGGCAATCAAATCCAGGTTGTGCTCAATGACGATGACCGAGTGGCCTGCGTCCACGAGGCGTTGCAAAACCTCCACGAGCCGCCGCACATCGGAACTGTGCAGACCGATGGTGGGTTCTTCGAGGATGAACAGGTTCTTCTTCGCAATATTGGCGGGTCGATTCGCCATCTGGGGCAAATCGAGTCCGGGTTTCAGTCCAGTGAGCAGGTGCGTCACGAGTTTCACGCGCTGCGCTTCGCCACCGCTGAGCGTCGGACTTTGCTGGCCGAGCTTGAGGTAATCCAGTCCGGTGTCGTGCAACGCTTCCAAAGCGCGCTTGATCTTTTGTACGCTGGAGAAGAAGTGGAGGCCTTCCTCCACGGACAAGTTCAGCACCTGGGCGATGTTCTTGCCGCCGTATTCGATATCGAGCGTTTCGCGATTAAAGCGCGACCCATCACACGTTTCGCAACGCACGAACGCAGGCGGCAGAAAGTTCATCTCGAGTTTGATCTGGCCCGCGCCCTCGCACTGCGGACAACGGCCCTGCGCGCTATTGAACGAAAACCGGCTCGCCGAGTAACCGCGCATCCGCGCCTCGGGCACTTGCGCGAACAGCGCACGGATGTCATCGAAGAAGCCGACGTAGGTCGCCGGGATCGAACGCGGCGTGCGCCCGATGGGTGCTTGGTCAACCTCATAGACTGCTTTGAGGCCTTCATGTCCTGAAAGGTTTTTGCCTTTGCCCGAGGACTTTTTTGCCAGCACAGCTTGAACTTCCGGCAACAGGCATTCGCGAATCAGCGTGCTCTTGCCCGAACCACTCACGCCGGTCACCACGACCAGCCGTCCGAGTGGAAAGTTAACTGTGACGTTCTTGAGATTGTTCACCGCCGCGTTGCGCAGTGTCAGCCAACAGTTCGTAGCAGCCGACGTGAGTCGGCTCTTACTTCTCTCTGATTTTGATTTGAGCCGACTCACGTCGGCTGCTACGGAAACGAGACGCCGCTCCCCGCGCGCGGGAAACTTCTTCTTCGCTCGCAAGCTCTGGCCGGTGACCGATTCGGGATGTCTCAACAACTCAGCTAAAGTTCCGCTCGCCACGACTTGCCCGCCATGCACACCCGCTCCCGGGCCAAGATCAATGATATGATCCGCCCGTCGCATCGTGTCTTCGTCATGCTCGACGACCACGACGGAATTGCCGCGCCCACGAAGTTTCTGGAGCACGTCAAGAAGTTGCTCGTTGTCTCGCGCGTGAAGGCCGATGGTTGGTTCATCCAACACGTAAAGCACACCGCTGAGATTGGAGCCAAGCTGCGCGGCAAGGCGGATGCGTTGCGACTCGCCGCCGGAGAGCGTCGGCACAGCGCGACCCAGTTGCATGTAGCCGAGGCCGACTTCGTTCAGAAACTTCAGGCGCTCGCGGATTTCGGGGATGATGTCGCGCGCAATCTCCGCTGCGCGCCCGGTAAACTTGAGTTTGCGCACAAACTCAAACGATGCTTCGACATCAAGCGAGGAGAAGGCGTCAATGGTCGGAGCGCCGACTTCCAAGTCGGCTCGCTGACGGGGCGATAGGGAACGTGCCGACTTGGAAGTCGGCGCTCCGCAGCGCAGCCGCACCGCGCGCGCGAGTGGATTCAATCGCGTGCCGTGGCACTCAGGACAAACTTCACGCTCCTGTGCCCACCCCCACCAACTTTCTTCGACGGAATCCGCGTTAGCGCCTCGTTCAATGTCGGGCAAGTAAAACAATTCGCCAAAGCCGCGACACTTGGGACACCAGCCTTGCGCTGAATTGTAGGAAAAATTCTTGGGATCGAGCGGCGCGAAGGACTTGTTGCATTTTGGACACGCACGCTCCGTCGAGTGAACCGTGAGTTGCTTGCGGTTGTCGAGGGCGTAAAGCGTGCCGTTACCGAGCTTGAGGGCTTCGTCCACGAGTTCTTGCCGCGAGCCTTTGCCTTTCTCCAAGACTCCGAGGACGATCTCCACGTCGTGCTCCTTGAACCGATCCAAACGGAACGGCTTGCTCGTAGCGTGAATCCTTCCGTCGGCGCGGATTTCGCGATAGCCGTGTTTGGCAGCCCATTCGGCAACGTCGGTGTGAAAGCCCTTCCGATTCTTCACAATCGGCGCGAGTAGCAGGAGATCGCCGCGTCGTTTGAGTTCCGATTGCAGGTATTTCGCCAATTCGTCGCGCGTCTGGGCCTCAACGGGCAACTGGCAGTCAGGGCAATACTGCGAGCCGAGTCGCGCGAAGAGCAGGCGGATGAAGTGATAAATCTCGGTGACGGTCGCGACCGTGCTTTTGCCACCGCCGCGTGTGGTACGCTGTTCAATGCTGACCGTGGGCGGAATGCCAGTGATCAAATCCACATCAGGCCGCGCCATCTGCTCGACGAATTGCCGGGCATAGACGTTCATCGAATCGAGGAAGCGGCGCTGGCCTTCGTTGAACAGGAGATCAAACGCGAGCGTGCTTTTGCCTGAACCGCTGACGCCAGTGATGACGACGAATTGATCGCGCGGGATTTCGAGCGAGAGATTCTTGAGATTGTGTTCACGAGCGCCGGTGATCGAAATAGGAGATGGAAGATAGGAGATGGAAGATGGGGTTGAAGCGAGACGCGCGGGATGTTTCCTATCTCCTATCTCCCATTTGCTATCTGCTTTTTGTAGAGTCAGGACGTCCCGCAAAAATCTTCCCGTGTGGCTGGCTTCGCACTTAGCTACTTGCTCGGGTGCTCCAGTCGCCACGATCTGCCCGCCTTGAGCGCCCGCGTCTGGGCCGAGGTCAATCACCCAGTCGGCGCACTTGATGACGTCGAGG